>CALRXP010000010.1:0-26644 GCA_943372155.1 Candidatus Endomicrobiellum trichonymphae
CGTGCGCGTACAACTGAAAGCGTTCTGCGGCTTGCCAAGCGATTTTGAACATTCCGGCGCCGCCCGAGCCTTTCGCCTCGAGGTCGCCGGAGCTGTTGCACGGAAACGCGACTCCGCCGGCAGGCGGCGCAGCTGTGCAAACGCCGGAGCCGTCGACCGAGAAATTGAGGTTCTGGTCGGCGACGCCCTGGTAATAGGCTAGGAATTTCAAAGAGCCTTTCGACGACTGACGCGCGGTCGTAGCCAATAGCTGCGCCGCGGCCGTTTGGGCCGCGAACAACAGCATCAAGGACACGATCGCGCGACTGACGACGAAACTAATCTTCACGTGATGATTCAAGAGGTTGATGAGACCGGCGACGACCTACTCTCCCAACACCGAGTTGGGTGTTAGTACCATTGGCCCTGGCAGGCTTAACGGCCGTGTTCGGAATGGGAACGGGTGTATCCCTGCCGGAAATATCACCGATCTCACGAACCTCTTGAATCATTGGCCCTTGCGGGCCGGCGGGAGTCTGGTTGAACGACGCATACGCGACGCCATCACCCCGGTTTCCATGCGGGATGAACTCCTTGATTATTATAGCAAATTAAGTTGAGTGAAAGTAAACACCTTCACACCGGTCCATCGACGCCCGTAGGGCGGATGAACGCAGATCGAAGAATACGGCCAAGACTCTCGGACGATTAGTACTGCTTCGCTTAAGACCTCGCGGCCCTTACACTCGCAGCCTATCAAACAGGTAGTCTTCCTGTGTCCTTATGGGGTCTTGCGACCCGGGAAACCTTATCTTGAGGAGGGTTTCACGCTTAGATGCTTTCAGCGTTTATCCCTTCCGAACACCGCTACCCAGCGATACCCCTGGCGGGATAACTGGCATACAGGCGGTTCGTCCATCCCGGTCCTCTCGTACTAGGGACAGCTCCTCTCAAGTTTCCTAACGCGCATGGTAGATAGAGACCGTACTGTCTCACGACGTACTGAACCCAGCTCACGTACCGCTTTAATGGGCGAACAGCCCAACCCTTCCCACCTGCTCCAGCGGGAGGATGCGATGAGCCGACATCGAGGTGCCAAACCTGGTCGTCGATGTGAACTCTTGGACCAGATCAGCCTGTTATCCCCGGGGTAGCTTTTATCCGTTGAGCGATGGCCCTCCCACGAGGTACCACCGGATCACTTTGTCCGACTTTCGTCCCTGCCCGGCTTGTAGGCCTTGCAGTCAAGCTCGCTTCTGCCAATGCACTCTATGGGCGATTACTATACGCCCTGAGCGAACCTTGGAACGCCTCCGTTACCGTTTAGGAGGCGACCGCCCCAGTCAAACTGCCCGCCTGTCATGGTCCCTAGGCCGGATTACGGCCGTAGGTTAGTGTCACAGATTCGATAGGCTGGTATTTCACATTGCGCCTCAACAAGGGCCACAACCCCTGCATCAAAGGCTCCCAGCTATTCTACGCAATTAAATCCATAACACAGTGACAAGTTACAGTAAAGCTCCACGGGGTCTTTTCGTCTAACCACGCGTAACGAGCGTCTTCACTCGTACCACAATTTCGCCGAGCACTTGGTTGAGACAGCGGCATCTTTGTTACTCCATTCGTGCAGGTCGGAACTTACCCGACAAGGAATTTCGCTACCTTAGGACGGTTATAGTTACCGCCGCCGTTTACTGGGGCTTGAGTTCGTAGCTTCGCCTTGCGGCTAACCACTCCCCTTGACCTTCCAGCACCGGGCAGGAGTCAGACCCTATACCTCATCTTGCGATTTCAGCAGAGTCCTGTGTTTTTGTTAAACAGTCACGATGCCCCTTTCACTGCGGCTGCTTGAGTTAACAAGCAGCATCCCTTCTTCCGAAGTTACGGGATAATTTTGCCTAGTTCCTTAACCAAGTCTCACTCGCGCGCCTTAGGATTTTCACCCCACCCACCTGTGTCGGTTTACGGTACGGGCAGATCACGGACAGTATACGCGGGTTTTCTAGGCAGCGTAGTTGGGAGACTTCGAACCGGTCGCCCGGTCCTCGCATTCATGTTTCAGGTTAACGCCCCTCCGTACTTTACTAGAGGAACACCCCTACGCATTTAGCCCGCCATCCATCAGACGGGATCCCTTACCTTTCTGCGTCACCGCTTACACTGACGTCCGCAACCTGGTTCCGGAATTTTAACCGGATGTCCATCGCCTACGCTTTTCAGCCTCGGCTTAGGCCCGACTAACCCTGAACTGACGAACATTGTTCTAGGAAACCTTAGGTTTTCGGCGACAATGATTCTCACATTGTTTCTCGCTACTTATCCCGACATCCTCACTTCTTGGCGCTCCAGCACTCCTCACGGTATGCCTTCACTGCGCCAGGAACGCTCTCCTACCCCGCACATAATCCCGGAGGACTATGTACAGACGCGATTGCGGTGGTATGCTTGAGCCCCGTGTCATTTTCCGCGCAGATTCGCTAGACCAGTGAGCTGTTACGCACTCTTTAAAGGGTGGCTGCTTCTAAGCCAACCTCCTGGCTGTTTATGCAAATCCACAGCGTTTTCCACTTAGCATACACTTTGGGACCTAGATCGACGTTCTGGGTTGTTCCCCTCTTGCACGTGGAGCTTATCCCCCACGAACTGACTGCCCGCTAGTACACTACGGTATTCGGAGTTTGACAGACTTCGCAAAGAGGGTTGCTCTCGCTACATCTACCAGTGCTCTACCCCCGTAATTTAACGGCGGACGCTAGCCCTAAAGCTATTTCGGAGAGAACCAGCTATCACCAAGTTCGATTAGCCTTTCACCCCTAACCACAGCTCATGTAGAAACTTTTCAACGTTTAACACTCCGAGCCTCCAGTCGATTTTACTCGACCTTCACTCTGGCCATGGTTAGATCACTTGGCTTCGGGTCTAATGAATGGAACTGACGCCCTTTCAGACTCGCTTTCGCTACGGCTGCGGAGCACACTTTCATGGGCCCCTTAACCTCGCTCCACTCATTAACTCGCCGGGTCATTCTTCAACAGGCACCTACTCAACCATTATACGCCGAAGCGTATCATAGGTCTCGTAGAGCTTGTATGTGTGCGGTTTCAGGTTCTTTTTCACTCCCCATCAGGGGTTCTTTTCGCCTTTCCCTCGCGGTACTAGTTCACTATCGGTCGTTAGAGAGTATTTAGCCTTGGAGGGTGGTCCCCCCGGATTCCCACGGGATTTCACGTGTCCCGTGGTACTTAGGAACTCGTCAGGAGTCGTCTAGTTTTCGGATACGGGGCTATCACCCGCTATGGCCGGCCTTTCCAGGACCGTTCTCCTAACCGACGTTTGGTAACTCCCCGGTTCTACACCGGACGAGCCCTGCAACCCCGACACGGCATGCCGCATCGGTTTGGGCTATTCCCCGTTCGCTCGCCACTACTAGGGGAATCTCTGTTGATTTCTTTTCCTGCGGGTACTGAGATGTTTCACTTCCCCGCGTTGTCTTGAGTGCGCTATCTCCCGACCTGACGGCCGGGCCTTTACGCACACATGCCAAGTCTTTCGACAAGGCCGGTTTCCCGATTCGGAAATCCTCGGATCAAAGCCTGTTAGCGGCTCCCCGAGGCTTATCGCAGCTAGCCACGTCCTTCATAGACTTCTAACGCCTAGGCATCCACCACACACACTTATTATCTTGACCATATTCTTCTATCGCGCAAGGCCTTGGTCAATACGAAGCCTTGTGCGTGTAAGACGCTTACTTAACTCGTTACTTAATTTGCTTTTTTCTCCGCTTCACTCCGCGCCACGCCCCGTCAAGGGCTTGTTGTGGCTGCGTGCTTCGCAGATCCGTATGAGTTGTCAAAGAAAATCGGTTTTTGCCCTGCCGAACCACAGACAGGTGCGTTTATTAAAGAAAGCCACTCGACGCGTCGTTCAGCGGCGAGTGGACCCTATCGGGATTGAACCGATGACCTCCTGCTTGCAAAGCAGGCGCTCTCCCAGCTGAGCTAAGGGCCCGTATCTTCTTAAATTTTAAAAGATCAGTTGTGACACGCGATGCCACGGGCTTCACAAACCCCGTCGAGCAGCGCGTTGAGGGAATCACAGGCTTCGGAGACCGACGCCTTGATTTCCTCGGAGAGCTTCGGATTCTTCTGAAGCTCCTTCGTCAAAATCTGTTTTTCCGACTCACTGTGCCAGGCATCCATGGTCTCGTGGACCTGGAAGAACCCCAGCGCCGCCTTCGAATCGAGACCGTAGTTCTTCTTCAAACCATCGATCTTCGTCTTCGCGACGGCCGGCTGCTGCGCCTCGTAGGCGTAGAGCGCGGCGAGACCGGCCTGCCACGAACCGCGAGAGAGCTTGGTAAAGCTCTCAACGCACTTCTTCGTGCCAGCGTTCATCTCGGCGTTGACGACCGACTCGCGCGACGCGCCAACGGCGCCCGCGAAAGCCAGCCACAACTCCGGATGATTCTCCGGTCCCGACTCTTCGTGAGTCAGGTTTTCAATGAGCATCTGCCGCGCATCCAACTCGGGGCAGTTCGAGTGCACCGCGCTCACATAACGCGGGAAACGAGCTTCCTGCTGAAAATACTGTTGGGAGTAGTACGCGAGATCTTCCCGCGTCAACGTTCCCATCGTCCACGCCTGGTAAAACGGGTGCTTCAGGAGAGACTTCGCGTCGAGGATTCCCTCAACTTCACGCCAGAAAGACTCGATCACTGGTGTGTCTCCTATTTTTAATAATGGGCCCGGGAGGTTTCGAACCTCCGACCCCACGCTTATCAAGCGTGTGCTCTACCCCTGAGCTACGAGCCCGGCGGTGGACTAAATCAATACAATTACGGTTTTGCAAGCCAATGAGCGCCCCACAACGTTTCTCGACAACTGCCCGCATCTTGCGATGCGTCCGTCGAGCCATTAAGGGTTCGACCTATCAGCTTTCTCTCGAAAGATGAATGGAAAGGAGGTGATCCAGCCGCACGTTCCCGTACGGCTACCTTGTTACGACTTCACCCCAATCACCAATCACAATTTCATTACCGGCAAGCGGTAATTTCGGTTGCAATGGGCTTTCGTGGTGTGACGGGCGGTGTGTACAAGGCCCGGGAACGTATTCACCGCTGCCTGCTGATCAGCGATTACTAGCGATTCCACCTTCACGGGGGCGAGTTGCAGCCCCCGATCCGAACTGAGGCGTACTTTGAGGATTTGCTCCACCTTGCGGTTTCGCTTCCCACTGGGTACGCCATTGTAGCACGTGTGTAGCCCTGGACATAAAGGCCATGAGGACTTGACGTCATCCCCACCTTCCTCCACGTTATCCGCGGCAGTCTCCTGAGAGTCCTCCCTTGCGGGTAGCAACACAGGATAGGGGTTGCGCTCGTTGCGGGACTTAACCCAACATCTCACGACACGAGCTGACGACAGCCATGCAGCACCTCGGCTGGCTCCCTTGCGGGTCGCCCAATATTTCTATCGGACTACTACCAGTCGTTCGAGCCCAGGTAAGGTTCTTCGCGTAGCGTCGAATTAAACCACATGCTCCACCGCTTGTGCGGGCCCCCGTCAATTCCTTTGAGTTTTAACCTTGCGGCCGTACTCCCCAGGTGGGTAACTTAAAGCGTTAGCGACGACACGGAAGGGGTCGATACCTCCCACATCTAGTTACCATCGTTTACAGCTGGGACTACCAGGGTATCTAATCCTGTTTGCTCCCCCAGCTTTCGAGTCTTAGCGTCAGTAAAGGCCCAGGCAGCTGCTTTCGCCATAGGTGTTCCTCCCGATATCTACGCATTTCACCGCTACACCGGGAATTCCGCTGCCCCCTACCCCACTCGAGACGACCAGTATCCGATGCGACTCCAAGTTAAGCCTGGAGATTTAACATCGGACTTAATCGTCCGCCTACACTCGCTTTACACCTAGTAATTCCGAATAACGCTTGCCACCTATGTCTTACCGCGGCTGCTGGCACATAGTTAGCCGTGGCTTATTCACATGGTACCGTCGAACCATTGCTGGTATTCTTCCCATGTAAAAGAGGTTTACGACCCGAAGGCCTTCGTCCCTCACGCAGAGTTGCTGGATCAGGCTTTCGCCCATTGTCCAAAATTCCCCACTGCTGCCTCCCGTAGGAGTATGGCCCGTGTCTCAGTGCCATCGTGCCCGTCCGCCCTTTCAGGCCGGGTACCCGTCGTAGCCTTGGTGGTCTATTACACCGCCAACTAGCTGATGGGCCGCAAACTCCTCCAAGAACGATCCTTGCGGATCTCTCCTCCCCAGAAGATGCCTTCCGGGGAGAGTACGGGGTATTAGCGATCCTTTCGAACCGTTATCCCCCATTCAAGGGTAGATTGTTTACGTGTTACTCACTCGTCTGCCGCTAGACTGATCTTGCGACCAGTCTCGCTCGACTTGCATGTGTTATGCACTCTGCCAGCGTTAATTCTGAGCCAGGATCAAACTCTCCATTTAAATTTGGGCGTTTTGGCGGGGGTAAGACCCTCGCTACTTCCGCTTGCATCGAAAATGAAGAAGAATTGACTCTTCTTTGCTCTTGTTGTTTCTCGAGCTTCAGTGCCTTTTAAGGGGCGCTTCCGCTCTAAAACACACACCTAATAATTCCTTACGCCCTCTTTTCCGGGGGGAAAAGTAGGGCGCCCATTCGCTTGCAAAAACCGAATTGTCAAAGAACAAAAAATGTTTCCTGGCCTCATGTTTCTTCCCATGAAGCCGGGGGCAATTTTATCTTGCCACTTGGCAGCGTTTTGAGGCGCTACCGGAGTGATGAGATATTACCACAACTCCGCGCCGGTGTCAACAACTCTTTTAAAATATTTTTTCGGCTCCGGAGCGCGAACGCAATTTCTCGACGAGGAATCACGAATTCGCGACAAAAATATAATCGCAAAATATTTTTGCGCGCCGCGGAACTCGCCGCGAAAAAATTTCAATTTTCGCGCGCGCGGGTTTTTTTTGGAGCGCTGAGCATGCCACGATCCGCGGAAAAAGCGAGATTACAAGGAGTGCCGAAAAAATCGACTGTTTTTGGAGTACCCAACACTCAATAACACTCAATAGAACTCAACGCGGCCAGAAAACCAGTGAGGGCTACGGAATGAGCAAAATATCGGGTCGGGGCGACAATTTGAGCGTGGAGAGGTCGTGCGCGGGCAAGATCACAAGCCGCGGAGCGGCCTCGGAGACTAGCCGCATGGCCCGCGCGTTCCACATGAAGCTCGAGATGTCCACCACGAACTTCTTGTCGGGCAGCGCGGAATCGAAGATATTGTCGTAAACGAAGGCCCCGGGGCCGGTCAGCAGAATAGGACCGGAATCGAGATTGATCCAGGCCCCCATACCCCCGGCGGCGCCTCCATCCAAATCGATCAATATAACGGTTCCATCCTTAAACAGGTCAATTCCGTGGTCAAAGGTCCCGTAGGGGGCAGTTTGTGAAAAATCCTGTAATTTTAATCTTTCTTCAGGAATAAACGCCCTCGGATCGGGTAAATCGCGCTCTAAAGCGCGTCTTTTGGGGTTGATCCACGCCTGGGAGGACAAAACGATGGTGGCGTTCGGGAAGGCCCCGGCCCGGCCGGCCCATTCCGGCGCCAGGTCAGGCAGGATGACCGCCTTAACGTCCTCGGCCTTCACCCCGGCGGCTTCCAGGCGGGAAACGATGTCCCGGCCGGGTCCCACCTTAAAAGGCGACAGCGCCGATCCTCGAACCCGGCGAGCCCCCATCCCCCCCATGTCCTCGGGCAATCCCGCACCGAAGAGCACGGCGCCTTCCTTCGGATGCCGGATCAGGACCGCGGTGAGCGGCGGCTTCAAACGGGCTTCGGGGCTTTTGAGCTCGGAGAGCAGATTGCCGCGGACCTGCCCCTCGCCGATGACGAAAATCTCGACGCGGACGCCGTCCACGCGACGATGCGCGATGAGGCTCGCGCCGAACGTGGCCGACGCGGGACGCGCGGTTCTCAAGGCCGGCCGCGGAGCGGGCGGCGCGGGCAGGCCGTTGGGCTCGAGACCGATTTCCGCGCAGCCGGCAAACGCCAGCGCGAGCGCGGAAAAAATCCGTCTCAACGCGTTTCCTTGACCGTGAGGTTCCAGAGCACCTCGCTTTCCGCGGAGCGACCGACGGCCTCGACGTTGGCCAGATGCTCGATCATCTCGTCGATCGCTTCGGACGCGACGGGAGCGAGCGCCAGGGCCGCGCGGTTCTCGGTTTTTTCCTTCGTCAGGCGCGCGAGCTTCTCGCGGACCTCCTCGAGGGGAATCGGCGCGCCGATCGGCCGCACGGCGGGCTCGGCGACCTTTCCGATTTTCCGGAAATCCTTCGAGAGGTCTTTGGACTTCTTCAGCGGCAAGACCAAAGAGATCTGCTTTTCCGTCGAGGAGCCGACGAACAACGCCATCGGCTGCGTCAAACGACCGCCGTTTTTCACCACGGCGGCTTCCACCTGCGGAAGCGCCTCGACGAGCTTCTTGACCGACAGGCTCCCGGTCCAGGTCTCGCGGTACGGCGCGAGGGAGTACGTCTTCATCCAGTACGGTTTCGCGTGGGGTGCGGGTGCGGCCGACGCGGTCGCGGCGACCAACAGGAGCGCGGCGATCATTTTTCGACGGGCCCCCCGGCCTCGACCCACGAGCGCCAGCCGCCGTCCATGGAAATGACGTTGGTGTAACCCATCTTCTGCATGTTGTCGGCCGACAGCGCGGAGCGGAAACCTCCGCCGCAGTAGAGAATGATTTCCTTCTTCTTGTCGGGTATCGTCGCCTCGACGTCACGTTCGATGATGCCCTTGCCGAGATGGATCGAGCCGGCGATCCGGCCCTTAGCCCACTCGTTGTCCTCGCGTACGTCGACGAGGAGGAGCTTTTCGCCCTTCTTCACGCGCGCCAGAACGGCCGGGACGTCGGTCTGCTTCACGCGGGACTTCGCGTCGTCGACGATCTTGAGGAATTCGGGAGAGTGGCTCATGCCACTTTCTACAATATCCGCGTCAGGAGCGCGAGAGGGAACGAGCTCGGCGGATGACGCCGCGCGCGTAGGCGCGGAATTGCTCACGCACCTCGGGCACGGCCAGGCGCGCCAGGTCGCGCTCGATCCAGCCGCGGTTGACGGCGCCGTCGCGCAGGCTGCGCTCGAGCGGCTCCAGATCACCCTGACGGTGGGCGGTGATCGCCTCCTCGCTCATGCCGTTGGCGGCCATGCTCTTGAGCACGCGCTCGACGGCGATGATCTTACGGCGGGTTTTCGCCTCGGCTTTGCGGGCGGTCTCGAGATTCTTCTTCAGGCGCTCGACGTAGGAGTCCATCGTGGAGTTATAAAGCGGGATGTTGTTCTTGTACTGCTTCCCGAGCCATTCCACGAAGCCCGGGAGATCTTTCTTGAGCTGGGCGCGCGCGTCGCGCGCGAAGCTGCCGGCCTCGGGCTCGACGCCGAGCTCGGTCCAGACGTGGCTTTCGACGGTATAGGACTCGATCTCCAGCTCGAGCGCGTCGGCCGGTATCTGCATGTCGCGCTGAAGGACATGCTGAAGCTCGTGCGCGAGAATCGGGGCGCTTTGGTACGGATCGCGCTTGAGATGCCCGGAATCCATCACAAGCAGGTCGGAGTCGTAGCGGAATTCGCCGTTGTTACCGATGGGCTTGACGTCGAGCAGAACCGGCACGCCGCGACGCGCGGCCAGCGCGTCGATGTCGCGCAGGACGCGGCGGCCCGTGCGCGTGACCGCCAAGAGCTCCACGACCGAGGCGAGCCAGGCCTCGTGCTCGGAACGCGCCATGCGCAAGCCGGAGCCGAGCGCGGCCTTCGGCACGGCGACCGGCGCGCCCTCGGGCGCCGGAACCGAGCCGTCGAAGCGCGCGCCCGCGTTCGCGGCCGCACGCTCTGGCGCCTGTTCGGACGCCGGCTCGCCCGCGGGTTCCTTCGCGGGCTCAAGGGGAGCGGCGGAATTCGGCGTGATCTCGGCCGCGGCGGCGGGAAGAGGACGCGCCAGCGCGGGGACGGGGACGACGGGCGCCTGCAGCGGCGAGAGCGCGAGCCCGGCGCCCGGCATCAGCGATAACGGCGAAGAGAACGCGGCGGCCGCATTGAGCGAGGGCATGGGCGAGATCTGAAACGCCGGAGCGGAGATCAGGGGAACGGTCCTGATGATTTGGGCGGCGGCCGGGCGCGGGGCGCCCAGACACAACGCGACGGCTGCGGCGAGAACTCGTCTCACGCGCCCATTATAGAAACGACCCGCGAGCCCCCCCCAGGTCTAAAGACCTAGTTCAGGATGCGGAAAGGGCCTAGACGCTATCGGCCCCGACGTCCCGCGGCGGCGTCCTGCTCGCGCGCAAACTCGAGGGCGTCGAGCAGATTGGCCAGCTGCTTGAAGTCGTGGATCAGCTCGCCCTTCGTCTGCACCGCGACGGAGCGCGAATCCGGAATCTGGGTCAGGTCGCCGGTGACCGACTCCAGGTAGAAGAAGCCGTTCTTGAAGCGAAGGTTGTAACGGATACCGCGATCGAGCAACGACTTGTAGACGGCGGGCGTCGAGGTGAGGCGGAAGGCGTTGTAGGGCGCGTTGGTCTGCGCGGCCGCGTCGAGCAGAGAGGTGAGCTCGGCGGAGCCCTTGGCGTTGGAGGTCTCGATGAGGAAGGAGCGCTCCTCACCCTTGTAACGGATGTTGTTGCCGCCCTTCTGCTTGCCCGGATTGCCGACGAGATCGATGGTGACGCCGAAGCCCCGGTCGAGCAACGACAGGCTCAGCGCGAGCTTGTCGAGATCGACCACTTGCGCGGGCGAGAACTTCGTCGTGTCGTTGATGCGGTGCGTCGCCAGCACGGAACGGTTTCCCTTATCCGCGGCGATCATTTCGTCTAAGAAAGACCGGGGCATCGGACGGTAGGACCCGTCGGCGCCGAGCGTGAACGCGTCAGGGTATTTGAGCTGGGTCGTGGCGTAGCCGTGGCCGTAAGGCAGGGCCGGGCTCTCGGGCGCGTAGGCCGCGCCGTCCTCCTCGAGGCGGTAGCCTTTGAAGATGGGCTGAATGATGAAAACGGTTTTGTCGCGGTCGAAGCCGTAGAAATCGTTCTTTTCAAAATCCTTCAGCACCGAGTCGGCGATCTCCTCGTTGAGGTGGAAGACCGGACGTTGGCGCTTGAGCACGACGGAGGTTTTTACTCCGCTCTTGCGAGCGAGCTTCGCGAGCAAGGAGCGGTAGGCGAGGATCTGGCGTGGGCCCATGCCGAGCGCGCGGGCGGAGGCGGGGATCTCGAAGGACTTGAGACGCGCGATCATCGCTTCGGGGTCTTTGATCTTCTGGCTCTGGAAGAGCTTCAGGAGCGCGGCATCGTCGAGGGCGCGCATTTGACGGAGCACCGACCAGAGGTCGAGGCCGTACATGCGGTAGGGCAGGGGGTCGAGCTTGCGGCCGAGGACCTCCTCGAAATCCTGGAGGAGGCGCGTGGCGGCGCCGGCGTAGACGAACTGCGGAATGTAGTCGCCGGTTAAGAGACGGGCCTCGGCGTCCGCGCGGTAGCGGGCGTAGTCGGGCGAGGATTTGAAATCGTCGGTGAAGAAATCGGGGGAGGCGACCTCGATGTCGGCGTGGGAGAGGCCGGCGGGGACGCGGAGGACGTTGAGGTCATCGACGAGGGATTGGATGCGGGAATCGATCGACTTTTTCCCCTCGGGCGTGGCGGAGGAGTACTCGCGGACGAGCGCTTGGAGCTCGGCGCGGCGCGGGGAGATGAGGTGGTTGATGATCTGGGGGAAGTCTTCGCGGCTCGGGGGAGCGGCGGGGCGGAGGGCGGAGGGCACCGACGACGACTCGCGGCCATCGACAGAGGCGGCGGGACGCGCGCGGGCGCCGTCGTAGAGAGCGGAAAGCGAGGAGGACTCGACGGTCGCGGCCTTCGAGGGACGAGCGACGGAGAGGGCCGCGGTTAGTGCGGAGGCGGGCGGAACAACGTTTACGGATTTAACGGCATTAACGGCAACGACAGGGTTGACCGATGGGAGTACGGCGACAGGAACGAGCGAGGGATTTAACGACGAGACGGTTAATGGCGACGTTAACGGATTGAATATTAACGAAGGGGTATTCGTTAACGAAAGAGCAGGGGCTGAGGGGAGTGAGGGGGCGGACGTCAGCTGGATCGATCGCGCCTGCGCGAAGGCACTCGAGGGCGCGGTGATATTAACGGAAAGGACGACAATAATAACGGCAAAGGCTTTTCTCACCTTACCATTATAAAACCAACGGACTTTTTGCACATGAGGCGAAGGACCCTTGGGGCGGACGAAAAGGCCTAGGGCTTTATTCGCAGATGTGGCAAACGCCCAAGCCGTCGACGCCCGTAGGCTTGTCGCGCTCGGAGTTGACCATGCACAGGAACCCGAAGGGCTCCGTCGCGTCGGCGGGGCAGCGGAACTGGTGGGGATCGGACGGGGAGACGTACACCACGTCGCCGACGCCGACGTTCCAGATGTAGCAGCCGGCCTGGGCTTCGCCCTTGCCACGCATCGGGATGACGACGTGCTCGTGCTCGTGCTTTTCGAGCGTCGAGAAGCCGCCCGGGGCGATCTCGAAATAGCGGACGTGAAATTTCATGCTCTCGCCGCGCTTGCCGACGAGCTCGCGCCGGGAGATGCCTTTGTACTCGGCGGTGTCGGTCTTATAGGGCTCGAGCGGGACGTCCTTCCACTCGAACTTCCCGGTCTCGCGGCGGATCACTTTCGAGTGGTTGCCGTCGATGGGCGGCGGCGGAGGGGCTTTGGTTCCCCCCCGCGTTCTATCCTCGCTCACCTTTACTGACCGACGTGGGGCGGCGGCGAAGACCCTTGAGAGCGTCGAGAGACGCGCACGCGCACCTGCGCGCGGCGGATCGCGGCTTCCATCTGGAGCAGCTGCATCGGGTCGAGGCCGGGCTTGATGACGGCCTTCGCCTTCTCGAGCGACTGGTTGGCGCGCGCGGCGTCGATCTGGCCGGCGTCCTCCGCCGTCTCGGCGAAGAGCGACACCGTGTCGTTCTTGATCTCGGCGAAGCCGCCGGAGACGGCGAAGTGCTTCACCTCGCCGCCGGCGGTCACGCGCACCTCTCCCGCCTCGAGACGGACGAGGAAGGACTGGTGGCCCGGCAGGACGCCCATCTCTCCGTTCTGGGAGGGAAGGACGACGAAGTCCGCCGGAGCGGACCACGCCACCTTTTCAGGCGTCACGAGCTCGAGAGTCAAATGCTTGTCGGCCATGGAAAACCTCGGATTACTTGGACGCCTCGGCGTTGGCGACGGCTTCTTCGATGCCGCCGCACATGTAGAACGCCTGCTCGGGCAAGGAGTCGTACTTGCCTTCGATCAGTCCCTTGAAGCTCGAGATGGTGTCCTTGAGCTTGACGTACTTTCCGGGGCGGCCGGTGAACTGCTGGGCCACGAAGAAAGGCTGGGACAGGAACTTCTGGATCTTGCGGGCGCGGGACACCACCAGCTTGTCGTCCTCGGACAGCTCGTCGATGCCGAGGATGGCGATGATGTCCTGAAGCTCGCGGTAGCGCTGCAGGATCTTCTGCACGCCGCGGGCCACGTTGTAGTGCTCCTCACCGACGACGTTCGGGTCCAAGATGCGCGACGTGGACTCGAGGGGGTCGACCGACGGGAAGATGCCGAGCTCGGCGATCTGGCGCGACAAGACGGTCGTCGCGTCCAAGTGAGTGAACGTGTTGGCGACGCCGGGGTCGGTCAAGTCGTCGGCGGGGACGTAGACGGCCTGAATCGACGTGATCGAGCCCTTGTTCGTGGAGGTGATGCGCTCCTGAAGGGCGCCGATCTCGGTCGTCAGCGTCGGCTGGTAACCGACGGCCGACGGCATGCGGCCGAGCAGCGCCGAGACTTCGGCGCCGGCCAGCACGTAGCGGAACACGTTGTCGATGAAGAGCAGGACGTCCTGGCCTTCCGCGTCGCGGAAGTACTCGGCCTGCGTCAGCGCGGTGAGGCCGACGCGCGCGCGGGCCCCGGGCGGCTCGTTCATCTGACCGAAAACGAGGACGGTCTTGGAGAGGACGGGCGCGCCGTCGGACAGCTTCGACTCTTCCATTTCGCGGTAGAGGTCGTTGCCTTCGCGCGAGCGCTCGCCGACGCCGCCGAACACGGAAACGCCGCCGTGCTCCTTGGCGACGTTGTTGATGAGCTCGAGGATGGTGACGGTCTTGCCGACGCCGGCGCCGCCGAAGAGACCGATCTTACCGCCCTTCATGTACGGAGCGAGCAGGTCGATGACCTTGATGCCGGTCTCGAAGATCGCGGGCTTGGTGACGAGCTCGGTGAGCTTCGGCGCCTCGCGATGGATCGGCAGGCTCGTGGGCGACTTGATCGCGGGCTGGTTGTCCTTGGCCTCGCCGAGCACGTTCATCAGGCGGCCCAAGCAGGCCTTGCCGACGGGGACGGTGATCGGGGCGCCGGTGTCTTCCACCGGGGTGCCGCGGGTCAGACCCTCGGTCGCGGCCATCGCGATCGTGCGGACGATGTTGTCGCCGAGGTGGCTCGCCACCTCGACCGTCAACGTGGCACCCGTGCCGTTCTCGCCGGGCATCTTGATCTTGAGGGCGTTATAGTTCGCCGGAAGCTTCCCGGAGGGAAACTCGACGTCGACGACGGGGCCGATGACTTGGACGATTTTGCCGATGTTCATTTTATAGCTCTCTTAGTTGGTCGTGGTCGGGGTGAATCCGACCTTGTGAAATCGAACGCCGTAACGGCGCAGGCCGCCGGTGGGGCCGAGGACGCTGCGGACTTCGCCCCGGATTTCGATCTCCGGGTTGAAGCGCAGGTGAAGCGTCATGCCCTTCTCGAGCTCCGCGTCGGTCTTGAACGTCATGCCGCCCGCGGAAAGGTCGGTGATCGTCGCGCGGCACTTCGCCGCGGCCGGTCCCTGCATATTGATGTCGAACGTCGCGCCGATGGCCGTGCGCGGATGCCGTCTCTGTTCGCTTCCGGTCTTCTGGGTCAAAGCATTCTCCATGACTCTTATGCGGCCAGGGCCTCGGCCCCGCCGACCAGCTCCGCGATTTCCTTCGTGATCATCGCCTGACGCGTGCGGTTCGCGTCGAGCACGTAGCCTTCGCGCATCTCTTTCGCGTTCTTCGAGGCGGAGTCCATCGCGTTCATGCGCGAGGCGAGCTCCGCGGCCTGGGACTCGAGCAGAATGCGGTAAAACTGGGCCTTCACGTGGCGCGGCAGCAGCGCGGCGAGAAGTTCCTGACGGCCGGGCTCGAAGCCGTAATCCGGCAGTTCGCAGGCGTCCGGCACGACTTCGGGCACGGGAATCGGCAGGATCTCGGCGGTGAGCAGGCGCTGCGTCGCGACGGACTTGAACTCGTTGTAGAGGACGGTGACCTTCGAGACGCCCTTATTGAGATAGGCGTCGAGCACAGCCTGACCGAGAAGCTCGGCGTGGGAGAAGTTGATCTTCGGGAACACGCCGACGAGCTCGGAGACCAGCTCGATTTCCTGGCCCTTGAGGCGAGCGACCATGTCCCGGCCCTTGCGGCCGACGGCGATGCAGTAAACCTTCTTGCCCTTGCGCTGCCGGAACCAGTCGAGCGACGCGCGGATCACGTTCGAGTTGAACGCGCCGCAAAGTCCCTTGTCGCCGGTCACGAGGACGAGGAGTTCGGCGCCTTCGGTGCGCTTGTCGAAAAACGGATGGATCTGGACGACCTGCTTGGCGGCGATGTCGGCGCGGACCTCGAGCAGCGCGAGCTCGCGGACCATCCGCTCCATCTTCGAAGCGAACGGGCGGGCGGCCAGGATGGCGAGCTGCGACTTGCGCATGCGCGCCGCCGCGACCATCTTCATGGCCTTGGTGATCTGCTCCGTCGACTTGGTCGATTTGATCTTGCTGCGAAGTTCTCTAAGGGAAGCCATTGATCAGACTCCGACGGCGACTTTTCGTCCGCCGATATAATCCGGGATCGCGCGCTCGGTGGTCCACTGCGAGCGGAAGCCGAACGCCTTCTGCGCTTTCGCGGGATCGCCGAGCGTCTCGTTCTGATAGAACGAATACGGGTTCTTGAAATATTCCGGCTGAAGGTTGGTGCCCAGCGTCGCGTTGAGGGAGGCGATGACGCCGTTGAAATCGGTCTTGCGGCCCGTGCAAGCGTTGTACACGCCGGGGGCGGCCTTCTCGTACGCGCGCAGGTTCGCGTCCACGACGTCCTTGACGTAGATGAAGTCGCGGTACTGCTCGCCGTGCTCGAATACGCGCGGGCGGCGGCCGGCCTTCATCTGCAGGGCGAGCTGCCAGATCATGCTCGCGGTCTTGTTCTTGTGGGCCTCACGCGGTCCGAAAACATTGAAGTAGCGCAGGCCGACGGCCTTCACGCCCTTGGCGTTGGCGGCTACGGTCTCCATCACGGACTTGGAGAAGCCGTACACGTTCAGCGGGCGCGGCTCGGTGTCCTCGCGTTGCGGAACCGGGGTGTCGCCGTAGGTCGCGGCGGAGGAGGCGTACACGACCTTCTTCACCTTGGACTTGGCGGCCCAGGCGAGGAGATCTCGGAAGGACTCGACGTTCACCTTCATCATCAGCGCCTGATCCATGACCGTGGTGTCGGAGATGGCGGCCTGATGGAAAACGGCATCGATCTTGCCGACGCGGCCCGACCAATAATGAATGTCTCCGAAGTCCGCGGCCACGACGTCGCCGGGAAAGCCACGCAGATTCTCGAAGGATCCCGCGGAGAAATTATCGAGGCCGACGACCTGCCAACCGCGGGCCGCGAGCTCCCAGCACAGGTTGGAGCCGATGAAGCCGGCCGCTCCGGTGACGAGCGCGCGCGGGCTCATTTGCCCCTCTTGGCGACGATGTCCTGGAGTTCCATAACCTGGGACAGCACGCACGCGTTGAGCGCCTTCATGCGCTTCTCATCGGGCTTCTTGATGCCGGGCATCGCGCCACCCGAGGCGTAATGATTGACGAGCGTGCCGCAGACTTCATGATCCCAGGCGGTGAGTCCGCCCGCGGCCTTGATGTCGTCGTTCAGCTTGCCCGTGTAGCGCTTCATCGCCTTGGCGTCGCGCGCGATGAGGTCCGCGAACGCGCGCGGCGCGTTCTGATTGCCGACGTACGTGAACACCCCGCCGAGCTCCGGCTTTTCGACGGCCTTCAGCGCCTCGATGAGCGAGCCGCTGAGCATCTCCTGCGCGCGCGCCGCCGTCGCCGCGAACAGCGGCGAGGCGAGAAGGCACGCGGCGAGGAGAGTCTTAAGCATTACTTGAACTGGGCCGTGAATTCCTTGAGCAGGGTCTCGATCTTCGCCTTAAGGGCGTCGTCGATGACCTTCTTGTCCCCGAGCTCCTTCATCGTCGCCGCGTGACGCGCGTCGGCGTAAGCGTGAAGCTCGGTCTCCCAGCGGCGCACGTCCTTGACCGCGACTCCGTCGACGAAGCCGTTGGTGCCGGCGAAGATCGAAAGGACTTGGCGCTCGATGGACAGAGGCACGTACTGCCCCTGCTTGAGAAGCTCGACGAGGCGTTCGCCGCGCGCGAGCTGCTTCTGCGAGGACGCGTCGAGCTCCGAGCCGAACTGCGCGAACGCGGCCAGCGCGTTGTACTGCGCCATGTCCAGGCGCAGGCGGCCGGCGACGCCCTTCATCGCCTTCGTCTGCGCCGCGCCACCGACGCGCGACACGGAGAGACCGACGTTGACGGCGGGGCGGATGCCGGAGTAGAACAGGTTCGACTCGAGGTAGATCTGACCGTCGGTGATCGAGATGACGTTGGTCGGAATGAAGGCCGACACGTCGTTGGCCTGCGTCTCGATGATGGGCAACGCGGTGAGCGACCCGCCGCCGTTCTCCTTCGACAGCTTACACGCACGCTCGAGCAGGCGGCTGTGCAGATAGAACACGTCGCCGGGGTAAGCTTCGCGGCCCGGGGGGCGGCGCAGCAGCAGCGAGAGCTGGCGGTAGGCCGCGGCGTGCTTAGAAAGGTCGTCGTAGATCACGAGCACGGCCTTGCCCTGCCACAGGAACTCCTCGCCGATCGAGCAACCGGCGTAAGGGGCGATGTAGAGCATGGGCGCGGGCTCGGAGGCGCCGGCGGAGACGACGATGGTGTAGTCCATCGCGCCCGCGTCCTGCAGCTTCTGCACGACGGCGGCGACGGTGGACTGCTTCTGGCCGACGGCCACGTAGATGCAGATCGGGCGGTTCGGCTGATTCTTCTGGTTGATGATCGTGTCGATGGCGATCGCGGTCTTGCCGGTCTGGCGGTCGCCGATGATCAGCTCGCGCTGACCGCGGCCGATCGGAATCATCGCGTCGACGGCCTTGACGCCGGTCTGCAGGGGCTCGACGACGGGCGCGCGCTCCATGACGCCGGGGGCGACGATGTCGAGCGGGCGGAACTTGGTCGTCTTGATGGCGCCCTTGCCGTCGATGGCGCGGCCGAGAGCGTCGACGACGCGGCCGATCATGGCCTCGCCGACGGGCACCTGGGCGACCTTGCCGGTGCGGCGGACGGGATCGCCTTCCTTGACCAAGGTGTCGGTGCCGAACAGCACGCAGCCGACGTTCTCCTTCTCGAGGTTGAGGACCATGCCGATGACGCCGTTGGGGAACTCAAGGAGCTCACCCGACATGGCGTTCTCGATGCCGTAGACGCGGGCGATACCGTCGCCGACCTGCAGGACGGAACCTTCTTCCTTCAGCTCCGTGGAGCCTGAGAAGCCTTCGATCTGCGTCTTGATGACGGCGGTGATTTCTTCGGGTCGGATGGCCATGTTAGTTGAAGCTCTCCTTCATTCTGCGCAACTGACCGCGCAGGCTGGAATCAAGAACCCAGTCGCCGATCTTGACGGTGACGCCGCCGATCAGCTCCGGGTCCTCTTTTACGTCGAGTTCGATCTCTTTGCCGGTGAATTTTTTCAGCTTCGCCGCGAGCTGCTGCTGCGTCTCGGCCGACAGCGCGACGGCGGTGCGCACCTGCGCCTTCGCCGCTCCCCGCTTGTCCGCCGCGAGCTTCGCGTAGACGGAAGCGATCATGACCATAAGGTCGAAGCGCTTCTTGTCGACGAGAAGATCCAAAAATTTAAGCGTCGTCGGCCCGACCTTCGTGCCGAGAGTGTCGTGCAGCAGCTTCTTCTTGCTCGCCGGGGGCACGCGCGGGTGGCGCAGCGCGGCCATCGCGTCGAGCAGGAGCTTGTGGGCGGAGCCGAGATCGGCCTGCACCTTCTGCTCCTCGCCCTTGGCGGACGCGGCCTGGAAAAGAGCCGCCGCGTAGCGGCCGGCCAGGACGCGATCGGAGGCCTGCATCTTAGTTGCTCCCCGCCTTCTTCACGGAATCCAAATCCTTGAAGAAGCCGTCGAGAACGCTCTTCTGCACGCCCGCGTCGACGGACTTATGCAGCAGCTTCTCGGCGGCGAGCACGGACAGCGACGCCACTTCCTTGCGCAGATCGCCGACGAGCTTATCCTTCTCCGCCGCGAGCTCGAGCGTCGTCTTCGCCTTGATGGCGGCGGCGTCGGCTTCGGCCTCGGCCTTGAGCTTGGAGCGCAGGGCCTCGCCGTCCTTCGTCGCGGCGGCCAGCATGTCGCGGCTCTTGGCCTGCACGCCGGCCAGCTGTTCCTCGAGCTCCTTCTGAATGCGCTCGGCTTCCGCGCGCGCCTTCTCGGCGCCCTCGCGGTCGGCCTTCAGGCGAGCCTCGCGCTCGTCGATGGACTTCAGCAGCGGGCCCCAGGCGAACGCCTTGAGGATGCCCACCAAAAGGAGGAACGTCACGATGGTCCAGACGGTCAGCCCGAGGTCGGGTGCGAGTAAGTCGCCCATGTCTTTTTTGCTCCTGCGTCAGATCACGAAAAATTTGTGCCCGCCGGGCTTTCGCCCGGCAGGACTTGGAGCGGCTTAGTGCGTCGCGGCGGCGGCGGCGGCGGGAGCGGAGTGCTCCGCACCGGCGACGGGAACGCCCTTGTTGAGGGCCAGGGCGGCGAGCAGGACGCTGACGAGCGCGAGCAGGCCGAGGCCTTCGATCATGGCGGCCGGGATGATCATCATCGTCTGGAGCGCGCCGGCCGACTCAGGCTGGCGAGCGGCGCCCTCGAGGGCGGCGGACGCGAGCTTGGAAATGCCGTACGCGCCGCCGATGAGGCAGAGGCCCGCGCCGACGAAAACGCCGAGGTAAGAGAGTCCGAGGTAACCCATTGTGTGTCTCCTGGTACGTCATGTTCCCGATCCGCCAAAAGGCGTCCGGGGTGCGACCTCCGCGTGTTTAGTGCGGGTGAACGGCGCCGCCCACGAACAGGGCGGTCAAGAACGTGAAGATGTACGCCTGGAGGAACGACACCAGGACGTCCATCGTGTAGATGAAAAGCGCCAAGCCGACGGACGGGACGATCATGCCGGCGCCGATGGCCTTGCTCATCTCGGCGAAAATGAAGATCATGCAGAGGAAGGCGAGCGAGACGACGTGACCGGCGAGCATGTTCGCGAACAGACGAATGCAGAGCGAGATGCACTTGGCGAACATGCCGAACACTTCGATGACGAACAGCAGGGGCCACAGGATCAGGGGCACGCCGCCGGGCACGATGTGCACGACATAAGAAACGAGACCTTGTTCTTTAATGCCCGCATACTGAATCAGGCCGAACGTGCAGATCGCCATGCCCGCGGTCACCCACGGATTGGCCGTCACGCCCGCCATCTGCGGGACGAGGCCGAGGAGGTTGCAGGTCAGCAGGAAGAAGAAGAGCGTCAGGAAGTAGGGCAGGTAGTGGCCGGCGTGGTGGCCGAAGATCGGCTCGAGGATCTCGTCGCGCACGAACAGGGCGAGGGGCTCGAAGGCCGAGCGCAGCACCCGGGCCAGGTTCGACTCGGAGCGGGCCGCGAAGGTGAGGGCGACGATCGCGATCGCGCAGGCGATCCACATCGTGCGGATAAGGGGAGAGAAGCCCATGTCGACGGGCAGGCCGGCGACGGTGGCGATGACCTTGTGCGAGGTCTTGTGATCGACGAGGTGGTGCGCGAGAATGTGCTCGAAATTCATCTGATCTTTAAATGCCTCATCTCCAGCGTCAACATCAGCGCCAACAGCGCGAACACGTAAGAAATTAAAACGCCTTCATACGACAGCCCTTCTTTCCCGTACGCCCCGACCGCCAAGGCCAGCAAGACCAAGACCCGTAAAGCCATCCCGCCGCCGAAAGCCCGCCAAAAAATTTTCATCTCGCGACCGCGCGCCCAGATCAGCCAGGCCACGCTCACCGACGACGCGGCCCACGCGGCGGCCGCTCCGACGAGGATTCCCCGTTTATCCGGCGCGGCGTTCCATACGCGCGTCGCGAGAAAATATCCCGCGAGCGCGACGACCGCGCCCTCAACGGCCGCCTGCACCGCCGTTTTTAGGAATGCTGAACGTTCGGATGAGGCGATAGAGTCCAATGACGATTCCAAAGAGCGCGCCCGCGAGCGTTCCCCACGGCGAGGATTGAAAACGCTTGTCGAGCCAATATCCCAGACCGACGCCGAGAATCGAGAACGATGCGAGTTCCCAGCCGACGCTCAACGCGAGAGCCAAGGCGTTTTTCTGGCCTTCCTTAGATGGCTCGGGTTGTGTCGACATTTTCAGCGACGACGATCATCATACGATTTACCGACGCGACCTGTCAATTTTCGGGAAAAAGGGCTATCCTTCACGGCATGAACGGACCCGCCCTCGAGCGCGGTCCCGCGACCATCTTGATCGCGGACGACCTGCCCGACCTGCTCCAAGCCCTCAAGGAAACCCTTGAGCGGGAGGGCTTTGTCGTGACCGCGGTCGACAACGGCCAGTCGGCGCTCGATGCCATCCGGGCCGACCCGCCCGATATCGCCGTTTTGGACCTTAAAATGCCCCGTTTGACCGGTTTTCAGGTCTGCCAGGCCCTGCGCGAGGATCCTCTTCTCGAAAATCTGCCCGTGATCATCCTTTCGGCGTCGGGAACCCGCGACAGCAAGGTCGCCGGACTTGATCTGGGAGCGGACGACTTCATCACCAAGCCCGTCGACGTGCGCGAGCTGCTGGCCCGCATCCGCATGATCCTCAAGCGCAGCCGTCAGGGCATCGACGCCAACCCGCTGACGCGCCTGCCCGGCAATCTCGCCATCGAGACCCGCATCGACCGGGGCGTGGCGAGCGGCGTGCCGCTGGCCGTGTTATACGTCGACTTGAATCAGTTCAAGGCCTACAACGACGCCTACGGATACGACGAGGGCGACCGGGTGCTCAAGGCCCTCGCGCGCGTGCTCGTCGACCAGCTGCGCAGCGGCGCCGGCGCGGATTTCGTCGGCCACATCGGCGGCGACGACTTCATCGTGCTCTCCACGCCCGACAAAATGGAAGGCCTCGCCCAGAAAATCTGCGACGCCTTCGACGCGATCGTTCCTTCCTTCTATAGCGAAGAGGACCGCAAGCGCGGCGTCATCGTCGCCAAGGACCGACAGGGCAACGTCAAGGAGTTCCCCTTCCTCTCGGTCGCCATCGGCATCTGCCACAACCGCGACCGCAAGCTGACGGGCTTCGCGCAGGTCGCGCACCTCGGCGCCGAGCTCAAGAAGGTCGCCAAGGGAAAGACGGGCTCGGCCTTCGTCGTCGATCGACGAAAAGACTAGCGGGCGGCCCGACGGGCCGCCGAAACGAGCCGGTACAATCCGCCCCGCGCGGTCTCGATGTCCCCGCTCCACGGCGCCAGCGCTTTCTTGAGCGCCGCCAGCCGGCGCACGATCGTCCCGGGCTCGAGCTCGCGCTTGGTCGCGGAGGCGACGGCCTCGCCGAGCTCCACGCGTGAGACCGGCTCGCCTTCGCGTTCGAGCAGACGCCACAGCAAGGCGAAGCCGCCCGCGTCGAGCGCGATTTCTTTCCAACGGCCCTTGGTCTTAATGAGCGCGCGGTGCGCGCGGCGCTCGGCCTTGAGCGCCCCGTCGGCGCTGACGCGCGACTGAGAGAATAGAGAGCGGTCGCGCAGGATCGCGAGTCGCGAGGTCAGCTTCTCGTCGGGCCAGGACTTGCCCAGCACCTCGTCGGCGCCGCAGGAGACGGCCTCGGCCATCGCGTCTGTGCCCATCTCGCTCGCGTCGAAGGCGAGCACGACGGCGGCGCCGGGGTATAACCCGCGCAACGTCTCCACCGCCTTCTTCGGAACCGCCCCGGCCAGCGCCCGGTCGATCACCGCCAGCGCGCGCTCCGGCGGCGGCGTGCGGCCCGCGGCCGGCATCGCCGCGCGCGCCTCGAAAGGCCAGCCGCCGCGCTCCGCGAGATTTTCCAGACGCGAGAGCCAGGCCCCGTCGCGCGACAACACGAGCATGGTCTTAGATCGCTTCCCAGGCCGCCGCGAGGCCTTGGCCGACACCAATACAAAGCGCGGCGACGCCGCGCTTGGCCTTTCGACGTCTCATTTCGTGAAGCAAGCTGACGGTGATCCGGCACCCCGAAGACCCGAGCGGATGGCCGAGGGCGATCGCGCCGCCATTCACATTCAATCGGCCATGCTCAATCCCGAGTTCTCTCTGACAAGCAAGGGATTGTGCCGCGAATGCCTCGTTGATCTCAACGAGATCCACTTCTTTAATATTCCAGCCGATGCGCGCCGTTAATTTATTTATCGCCGAGACGGGCCCTATCCCCATGTACTGAGGCTCCACTCCCGCGGACGCCGACCCCGCCCAACGGGCGAAGGGCTTGAGGCCGAGGGCCTCCGCCTTTTTTCTTTCCATGAGAAGAATCGCGGACGCTCCGTCGTTGAGCGACGAGCTGTTACCCGCCGTCACCGAGCCGTCCTTGCGGAAGACCGGCTTAAGCGAGGCCAATTTCTCGAGCGTGGAATCCTCTCGAACGGTCTCATCCCGCGCGTAGTCGAGATGCGGACCCTTCTTCTGGGCGACCGGCACCGGCACGATCTCCTCGTTGAACACGCCGTCGCGGGCCTTCGCCGCGCGGCGGTGGCTCTCGAGGGCGAACGCATCCTGGTCGGCGCGTGAAATCTTGTATTTCGTGGCGACGTTGTCGGCCGTCTCGCCCATGCTCTCGAGCGGGAAAAGCTCGGCCAAACGCTTATTCGGATATCTCCACCCCAAGGCGGTGTCGTACGCCGTCAGATTGCCGAACGCGAAGCCGGCCTCGGCTTTCGGCAGAGAGTAGGGCGCGCGGCTCATGCTCTCGACGCCGCCGGCGACGTACACGTCGCCCTCGCCCGCGAGAATGGACTTGGCGGCGACATTAATCGCCTCAAGACCGGAAGCGCATAACCGGTTGACCGTAGCGCCGGGGACGGAATGGGGCAAGCCCGCGAGCAGGGCCGCCATGCGGGCTACATTGCGATTGTCTTCGCCGGCCTGATTGGCGCAGCCCAAGTAAACGTCGGCGATCTCGGCGGGATTGAGACCCGGAGCTTTTTTAAGAAGAGCGGCGATCACATAACCCGCCAGATCGTCCGGACGCACGGACGAGAGCCCGCCCCCCAGACGTCCGACCGCCGAGCGAACGGCCGCTACCGCGACGACTTCACGAGATGCCATCGAATGCCTCCATCTTCTCCCGCCACTCGTCCGAGACGCGGACCGGTTTGTTCATCGCGTAGTCGAAGGCGACCATCACCGATTTCGCCAGCGCGACGAGACGCCCGGTCGTCTTTTCCTCGATCCGGTACTCCATGTGAATGCTCGAGCCGCCGATCTCCGAGACGCGGCAGCCGACCATGAGCTTTTCATGGTGGAGAACCGGGCTCTTGTAATCGATTTCGATCCGGGCGATGATCACGCCGAACTCCTCGATCTTCACGCGCCCGACGACGTCGCGCAAGTAATCGATGCGCGAGACCTCGAGAAAGCTGAGGTAATTGGCGTTGTTGACGTGACCGAGCCCGTCGGTGTCGGAGAAGCGCACGGGGACCTCGCTAACGACCTTGAAGCCGTCCATCAGCGCGCCTCCTGAATCAGCTTGGCGAAGCGCGCGCGCGTCATCACGACCTGAAGCACCGAGCCTTCGCCGATCTTGCGGCCGCGGCTGTGGACCTCGGTGCGCGCGAAGATCTTGGCGCCCTTGACCTTCACGAGCTTGGCGACGATGTGCAGGGGCGCGCCGATGCGCGCGGGGCGCAGGTGCTTGACGAGCACGGCGCCGCCGACCGCCTCTTCATCCTCGTCGAGATACGGGGCCAAAATCATGCGCGCCGCGGTCTCCATGTGATAGACCATCGCCCACGTGGCGTACAGCGGATGGCGCACGAGCCCTTCCAGGTGCGGCTTCATGTGCTTCTCGACCTTGGCGGGCAGATCGATGGTCATGCCGATGCGCAATCCCGGTTTCATTTGCTCATCCCCAGCGCCGCGAGGCGCACGGCGTCGGCGGCGGCCGAAAACGGCATGGCCGAGGCGGCGACGCGCGCGGCCTCGCCCATCTTCTTGAGGCGAACGCGGTCGGACAACAGATCCATCAGCGCCGCGGCCAGCAGGGGCGGGGCCTTTTTAGGAGAAGGGTAATGAACCAGACGCCCGGCGTCGGGCGGCAGGGTATCACGAACGCCATAGTGATCGCTGGCGAGCACGGGCAAACCGGCGTGCATGGCTTCGACGACATTTAAGCCGTAGCTTTCATGAATAGAAGGGGATATGAACAAGTTTCCGAGCTGAAAATACGCGCGTTTAGCCACGGCATCGAGATAGCCGGGGAACACGACCTTTACCTGTTTTAATTTCGCCGCCGCCGCTCTCACTTTACGGCCGTAGGCCTGCCCCATCATGAAAGCGGGTTCGCCGCAGATAAACAAACGAATATCTTTACCAGCGATCTTTCCGTTCACTTCAAGCTGGCGCAAGGCTTCGAGCAGGAGATGAACGCCCTTCTCGGGCGAGATGCGAGACAGCGTCATCAAGACCGCGGTGTCGTCGGTGATTTCGTGGTATTCCCGCAGTTCGCTCGCCCGGCTCTCGTCCACCGGCCCCGGCGGATCCGACCATACGCCCCAAGGCACGACGACGATCCGGCGAGAGAGCTCCTCATAGCCGATCAGGTCGCCGTAGCAGCGCATAAGGGTGTCGGCCATCGCGCGAGAGGGCACGATCATGCGTTTGGAGTGATACACCGTCTCGCGCTGCTTCTCAAACACAAGATTGAGCACGTCGGGCAGGATCCAGTCGGCCCCGATCTGGCGCATGCGCTCGTGCAGCTTGGTCAGCTTCTCGGGCGCTACGATGCGGCGCAAGTACAGCTTGTTGAAGTAGTCCACGACATCGACGTGCCAAATGGACAAAATCGGATATCCCGCCTCGGCGAGCTTCGCGAGCGTGGGACCCTCGGACACGTCGTTGACGACGATGACGGTGTCGTGAGGCTTGAACTCCTTGGTCCTCTCCAGGATCCAGTCCGTCGTCTCCGCCTCGAAGTCCCGGCAAAAGCGGGCGTAGTCCATCTCGCCCAGGTCGACGAGCCCCTCCGGACGCCCGGCCAGCTGGTGGTAGTCGCAGCCGCCGGCGGGGTTTTGCGGCCCGGAGCCCAGCACGGTCAACGACCAGGACGCGTCCGGCTTCCAGTGCTTGACCAGCTGTAGCCCGACCATGGCGCCGCCGCCCAGGGGCGTGCGGTCCATGGGATAGCCGACATGGCTGGCGACGAATACGAGCCGTTTCAAGAGGGTGTTATTAT
>CALRXP010000011.1:0-26017 GCA_943372155.1 Candidatus Endomicrobiellum trichonymphae
TGACGTTCGCGTTCGCCGCGTTCACCGTCAGCGTCTTGAGGCCCGCCACCGCACCGTTAAGCGTCACATCGGCGCCGTTGGCGTCGAGGGTCGCATCGTTGCCGAGAACCACCGCGCCGTTGTAGGTCTGCGCCAAAGTGCTCACCGAGCCGCCGTTGACGTTGACGCCGCCCGCAAGAGCGTTGACGGTCAAGGTCTTGAGGCCGCCCACGGCCTTCGAGAAGGTCACCGCGCCGGCGTCGCTGCTGAGCGTCGCATCCGAGCCGAGATTCACGGCCTGGCCGTAGTTCTGCGCGCCGGTCGTGTTCACGCCGGTCGTGTTGATGTTGGTCGTTCCCAGGCCGCTCGTGGTGAGGGCCGACAGCTTGCCGGCGCCGCCCACGACAGCGTTGAAGGCCACCGAACCGTCGGTCTGCGCCGTGAGGCTGTTGGGGCCGTCGAGGGTGCCGTTGAAGTTGATGGCGCCGCTCGCCGAGGAGTTCAGCGTCGCATTCTGGGTCACGATCGCCGCGTTGTAGTTCTGCGCGCCGGTGGTGTTCACCTGGGTCGTGTTGATCTTAGTCGTGCCCGCGCCGTTGACCGTCAGGGCGTTGAGGCGGGTCGTGCCGACCAAGCCGTTGAAGGAGGTCTCGCCGGACGCCGTGGCCGTCAGGGCCTGCACGCCCGCGTTCGCCGCGTTAAGCGTCGAATTGAAGGCGATGCCGCCGGCCGTGGCGGTCAGGTGGGCCGCCTGCTGCAGGACGGTGGCGTTATAGTTCTGGTCGCCGGTCGTCGTGATGGCCGACGTGTTGATGTTGGTCGTGCCCAGGCCGTTGGTGGTGAGCGCGGCGAGCTTCTTGGAGCCGCCGACCACGCCGTTGAAGTTGACGGCGGCGCCGGTCTGCGCCGTGAGGCCCTGCGCCCCGTCGGTCGCCGCGTCGAGCGTTCCGATGGTGATGGCGCCGTTCGTGTTCGAATTGAGAGTCGAGGTCTGGGAGAGCTTGGTCGTGCCGTAGGTCTGAGCGCCGGTCGTCTGGACGAGGTTGGTATTGATGTTCGTCAGCGCCGCGCCGCCGGTGTTCAACAACGAAAGGCGCGACGTGCCGCCCACGACGCCGTTGAAGGAGGCCGTGCCCCCGGTCTGCGCCGTCAGGCTGTTGGGGCCGTTGAGGGTGGAATTGAAGTTGATGTCGCCGTTGACCGAGGAGTTGAGGACGGCGTTCTGGGTGACGGTCGCCGCGTTGTAGTTCTGCGCGCCGGCGGTGTTGACCTGGGTCGTGTTGATGCGCGTCGTGCCCGCGCCGTTGACCGTCAGGGCATTGAGGCGGGTCGTGCCGACCAAGCCGTTGAAGGAGGTCTGACCGCCCGTGGTCGCCGTCAGCGCCTGCACGCCGGCGTTCTGCGCGTTGAGCGTGCCGTTGAAGTTGATGGCGCCGTTGTTCGTGGAGGTCAGCTGGGCCGTCTGCCCGAGCACGGTCGCATTGTAGTTCTGCGCGCCGGTGGTATTGATGTTCGTTGTGTTGAGGAGCGTGGTGCCTGAGCCGGTGCCGTTGGTCGTCAAAGCGGAGAGCTTGTTGACGCCGCCCACGACGTTGTTGAAGGAGACCTGGCCGCCGGTGGTGGCGGTGAGGCTGTTGGAGCCGTCGGCCGCGGCGTTGACGGTGTCGGCGAACGAGATGTTGCCGTTGGAGCTGCTGGACAGGGTTTCGTTCCCGCCGACGCTCACCTTCTGGCCGTAGGTCTGCGAGCCGGTCGTGTTGACGTTGCTGTCGTTGAGATGGGTCGTGCCCGCGTTGGCCGCGACGAGCAAGGACGCGAGGCGCTGGGACGTGCCGACCGCGCCGGTGAAGGTGAGGTCGCCGCCGGCGGTGTCGATGGAGAGGGCACGCGCGGTGCTGCTGACGCTGTCGAGCCGGCGCGCGAAGTTGATGGCGCCGCCCGTGGTCGTCAGTGACGTGGTGTTGCCGAGAGCCGTGTCCTGGCCGTAGGCCTGGAAACCGGTGGTCGCGACCGAGCCGCCGTTGATGATCGTGCGGCCCTGAGACCCGGTGCCGGTGGCCGTAATGTTTAAGGAAGCAAGCTTCGACGTTCCGCCCACGGCGCCGTTGAAAGTCACGTCGGCGCTGTTGGCCGAGATGCCGAGGGTGTAGGGCCCGTTGAGGGTGCTGCCGAAGAGCACGTCGTCCTGGCTGCTCGAATTGACGACGGTGATGACGGTATTGGCGCCGAGCAGGACCTTTTGGCCGAGGTTGATGTCGCCGTCCGCGGTGATGGAGCCGCCGTTGAGGAAGGTCGTGCCGGAACCGGTGGTGGAAACGGAGCCGAGCCGGATGGTCCCGCCCAAGGCTTTCTCGAAGTAGGTGTTGCCGGCGTCGGAGCGAACGGTGAGGCGGTTGATGTCGTTGCTCGCCAGGCTGTCGACGGCCTTGTTGAAGCGGATGTCGCCGCCGTTGCTGTCCACCGTCAGGCTCGAGCCGAGCGCCACGGTCTCGTTGAAGGTGATCGCGCCGCCGGTCGAATCAAGGTCGGCCGAACCGCCGTTGACCGTCACGCGCTCGTTGTAGGTCTGCGTGCCATCCGTCCTCACGTTGCCGGCATCATCGAAGAGCGCCGTTCCCGTCCCGTTGATGGTGAGGGTGTTGAGCCGGTCGTTGTCGCCGATATCTCGAGTAAAGGTGACGTTGCCGGCGCCGGCATTAATCGTGACGTCACGGTCGCCGTCAAGATTGTTGTCGAAGAGGACGGACCCGCCGTTGCTGTTGAACACCATCGCCGAGCCGACGCCGCCGACGACCATGTCCTGCCGGTACGTCTGCGCCCCGTCGGTGGTGATGGAGCCGCCGTTGAAGCGAGTCTCGCCCTGGTTGCCGTTCTCGTTGACCGTCAAGGAGGTCAGATGGGTCGTGTCGCCGACCGCTCCGCCGAACGTGAGATCGCCGTCGTCCATGTTGATGGTGAGGGCCTTGGCGCCGTTGACCTTGCCGCTGAACGTGACGGAACCCTGGCCGTTGTCGGAGGTGATGGAGGTATTGGGCGAGACGCCGCCGAGGACGACGTTCTGGCGGTAGATCTGAGCGCCGTCGCCGCTGGTGCGCACCGAGCCGCCGTTCAAAAGGGTGTTGCCGGCGGCGCTGCCGCCGATATCGATGGAGCGGAGGGCCGAGGAGTTGCCGATAGCGCCGCCGAGCGTGACATCGCCGCCGCCCGCGACGATGACGAGGTCGTTGCCGCCGTTGATGGTGCCGCCGACGGTGACCCCTCCCGCGGAGGAGTCCAGGCGCGTGGCGCCGCCGAGGGTGACGTTCTGCGTGTAGCTCTGCGCGTTGTTCGTGTAGATGCCGCCGCCGAGGGTCAAGGTCCCGCCACCATTGACGTTTACGGCATTCAGGCGGCCGGAGACGGTGTTGAGGCCCACGTTATTGAGGCCGACCGCGCCGTTGCTGTTCGCGACGATGTTGAGCGTGCGGCCGCCACCGGTGACGGCGCCGTTGATGTCCACGCCGCCCGCGCCGCTGGTCAAAGTCGTGTCCGCCGAAAGCGCCACGGCCTTATTCCAGGTCTGCGATCCCGTGGTGGTCACGCCGGCCGTGTTGAGGCTGGTCGTGCCGCCGGAGTTGGCGGCGCCGACGATGAGAGTGCTCACGCCGCTGATGGGGCCGTTGAGGAAGATGTTCCCGTTACCGGAATCGATGTTCAGGCTCTGACCGGCGCCGGTGATGGTGTTGCCGAGCGTAATGTTTGCTCCGGTGGTCCGCAGGCCCGCGGCGCCGGTCAACGTCATGTTTTGCGCGTTGGTATAGGTCTGCGCACCGGTGGTGTAGAGAGTCCCGCCGAGGTTGATGCCGCCCGCGGTGTTGCCGAAGGAGACGGAGGACAGCGCGCCGTTGGCGCCCGTGCCGGCGCTGCCGATGTTCACCACGCCGCCGCCGGCGTTGAGCGTGAGGCTGCGCGCGGTGGCGGACTGATTGTTGATCGAGCCGGAGAAGGAAATATTGTTGTTCGCGGTGGTGAGGACGGCCGTGTTGCTGAGAGTCACGTTCTGAGTGTAGGTCTGGGCGTTCACCGTGTTGACGTTTCCGCCGAGGTCCACGGCTCCCGAGCCGGTCAGGTTCAGAGCGGTCAAGGCGCCGCCGGACGCGCCGACGTCGCTGAGGTTGACGGCGCCGACACCCGAGGCGAGGGTCAAGGTGCGGTTGGAGCCCGTGACGGGGCCGTTGAGGTTGATGGTGTTGCCGTTGCTGGTCAGCGTCGTGTCCGCGCCGAGGGCCACGGAGCTGTTCCAGGTCTGACCGTTGCTGCTCACCGACCCGCCGTTGATCGTCGTCGCGCCGGTGACGTTGAGGGTTCCGAGCCGCGTGGCGCCCACGGCGCCGCCGAAGATCACGCTGCCGCCGTTGGCGATGGTCAGGTCCTGGTTACCGGCCGACGCGCCGTTGAGCGTTCCGGCGAAGTTCACGCCGCCGTTGTTGGCGTCGATGGAGGTGTCCTGGTTGAGGAGGACGTTCTTGTTCCAGGTCTGTGCGCCGGTGCGGATCTGGCTGTTCGTGTTGAGGGTGGCGGTGCCTGTGCCGTTGACCGTCAGAGCGCCGATCCGGTTGGTCGCGCCGATGGAGCCGAAGGACGCGCTGCCCGAGCCGTTGTTGACCGTCAGGTTGTTGCCCGCGCCGTTGGTGGCGTTGTTGAGCGCGCCCCCGAAGGAGACGGAGTTGTTGTTCGCGGTTTGGACGACGCTGGCGCCGCTCAAGGTCACGTTCTGGGTGTAGTTCTGGGCGTTGACCGTGTTGACCGTGCCGTTGAGGTCCACGGACCCGGCCGTCAGGTTGAGCCCGGTGAGAGCCCCGGCGGCGCCCACGTCCCTCAAGCCGACGGCTGCCCCTCCGGCGTTGACGTTGAGCGTGCGGCCCGCGCCGGTGATCGCGTTGTTGAAATCCACGGACTGGCCGTTGCTGTTGAAATTGACGTCCACGCCGTTGAGGGCCACGGACTCGTTCCAGGTTTGCGCGTTGGTGTTCATCTGCGCGTTGCCGAGCGTCGTGACGCCCGAGCCGGAGACCGACAGCGCGCCGAGACGCGTGGAGCCGACCGCGCCGCCGAAGGTCACGTTGCCGGCGTTGGTGATGGTCAGGTCCTGGTTGTTGTTGGAAGAGCCGTTGACCGTGCCGTTGAAGGCGATCGCGCCGCCGCTAGAGTTAAGCGTCGTGTCCGTTCCCAGGACCACGTTCTTCGAATACGACTGGGAGTTGCTGGTGATCGCGCCGCCGTTAAGGTTCGCGGTGCCGCTCCCGTTCAGATTCAGAGCGTTGAGCCGCGTCGTGCCGACGACGTCGGAGAAGGTCACGTTGCCGGAACCGTTGATGGTGAGGCTCTGGTTGCCCGCTGAAACGCCGTTGACGGTATCCTGGAAATTGATCGCGCCGCCGGTGGTCGTGAGGGTCTCGTTGGCGGCCTGGATCACGGTGCGTCCGTTGTAGGTTTGGGAGCCGGCCGCGGAGGTATTGTTGGCGTTGAGGTTGATGATCCCGTTGCCGGTCGCGCCGGCGTTGTAGGTCTGGTTGCCCGCGCCCGTGACGACGCCGGCGTTCAAGGTGATCGCGGCGTTGGTGTTGTTGCCGGCGCTGTTCGAGAGCATGGTGACGGCGCCGTTGCCCGTGGCGGTGATGGTCGCGCCCGCGTCCTGCGTAATGTTGTTGTGGGCGCGCAGATTCAAGGTATTGCCGCTGCCCCAGGTCACGGCGTTCTTGACCGTGATGTTTCCCTGCTGGTTGTCGGAGTTGCCGTTGGGGTCGCTGGTTTGGACCGTCACATTGGCGTTGGCGAGCTGGGTTTGCAGCGTCGCGACGGTCAAGATCGACGTCCCGGCGTTGGCGGTGTCGGTGAGGTTCGGGTTGGAGCCGGTGACGGTGGCCGCGGGCGACCCGGCATTGGTCTGAATGACGAGGTCCCACGGGTCGAGGAGCAAGGTCCCGAGAAGGCCTTGAGGGGCGCGAAGGTCCACCATGCCCTGGAAATCGAGATAGCCGCCGGAGACTTCGACGTTGCCGCCGTTGCCGCCCTCCGCGCCGCCCTTGGCGCTGATCGTCCCTCTAAAGGAGGTCGCGTCGTTGCCCCACACCACGACTTTGCCGCCGTCGCCGTTGACGGTCGCGTCCGCCTTGATCTGTGCGCCCTCTTCAACGACGACCTTCGAGGCGTTGGGCACGTCGGGGTTGAGCCCTTCGGTGTCACCGCCGACCAGGACCGTGCCGCCGCCGTTCTCGCCGCTGGCGTCGATGACCGAGCCCGTCTTCAAAGCGATGTCGCCGCCTTCGGCGACGAGGTACACGCGTCCGCCACGGCGCTCGACACCGGTGGCCTGGATCACGCCGGAATTGTTGATGGCGAGGCTGTAGACGTTGCCGCCCGCGGCCTTGAGCTCGGCGGTGGCCGCCTTGATCTGGCCGGCCTGGTCGACGCCGACGTCGGCCTTCTCGGAGCCGCCCGCCTTCACGAACACGCGCTCGTCGCCGCCGGGCTGGATGAGGACTTCGGAGCCGGCCGCGAGGCCGACGGTGCCCTGGGTCGCGTTGATCTCGCCCGCGTTCTTGACGGTGTGGGCGATGAGAAGGACGTCGCCGCCCAGGGCGTTGATACGGCCCATGTTAACGACGCTGGCGGCGGAGTCGCCGAGGAAGCGGAGCGCGGCGTTGCCGGCCATGAACAGATCGTTGCCCAGGTCGAGCGTCGAGGCCACGAAGCTCTGGGTGTTGATGACGCCGGAGGGACCCACGGTGACGCCGTTGGGGTTGATGAGGAAGACCTTGCCGTTGGCGTTCAGGTTGCCGTAAATGGCGGAGGGATTGCCCCCGGTGACGCGGTTGAGGGCGGCGGACATCGCCGACGGCTGGATGAATTGAGTGGTTTCGCCCTGGTTGATCGAGAAGTCGCGCCAGTTGATGATGGCGTTGTTCGACGTCTGGATGATCGTCGTCGTATCGCCGCTCGAGCTGATGCCCGCGGCGCCTGCGACTACCTCGCCGACGGTCGGATTAGCCCAAAGAGACTGGGGGAACGCGATCAAAAAGGCGATAAATAGTCGGAGGGCGCTCTTCATTGCCTATAGTTTATCGGCAATGACGCCCGCCCGCCTGAGCAAACAGGGAACCAAATTAGGCCAAAAGACCTAATTTGCCGCTCTAAATTATATGAAAGGTCGTCAGTTGGTCAGGGCTCTGCTGCCGATTGCGGCTTGAGCCGCTGCCAGGCGCGCAATCGGCACGCGGTAGGGCGAGCAGGAGACGTAGCCGAGACCGGCGTCGTGGAAGAACCGGATTGAGGCCGGGTCCCCCCCGTGCTCGCCGCAGACGCCCACCTTGAGCGTGGGACGGGCTTTACGGCCTTCGGCGACCGCCAGGGCCACCAGCCGGCCGACGCCGGAGCGGTCGAGGGTGCGGAAAGGGTCGGCGTCCAGGATCTTCATTTCGAGATACTCGCCGATATAGCGGCCGTAATCGTCGCGGGAGTAGCCCAAGGTCATCTGGGTGAGGTCGTTGGTGCCGAAGGAGAAGAACTCGGCCTCCTCGGCGATCTCACCGGCCGTCAGGGCGGCGCGGGGCACCTCGATCATGGTGCCGACCTTGTAGCGGATGCACGTGCCTAGCTCGGCGAACACGTCGTCGGCGACCGCCTGCACGCGCTTCTTCTGGTGGCGGAGCTCGGTGACATGGCCGACGAGCGGGATCATGATCTCCGGCTCGACCTTGATGCCGTCGCGGCCGAGTTCGGCCGCGGCGCACAGGATGGCGCGGGCCTGCATGTCGGTGATTTCGGGATAGGTGATGCCCAGGCGACAGCCCCGGTGGCCGAGCATGGGGTTGGACTCCTTGAGCTCGTTGGTCTTGGCCCAGAGCTTATCGGCGTTCAGGCCGTGCTTAGCCGCCATCGTGTCCGCGTCCTCGCGCGTGCGCGGCAGGAACTCGTGAAGAGGCGGGTCGATGGTGCGCACGGTGACGGGGCGGCCGCGCATCTGCTTGAAGATGGCCTTGAAGTCGGCCTTCTGCAGCGGGTAAAGGGCCTTCACCGCCGCGTGCCGTTCCATCTCGGAGTCGGCGATGATCATCGCCAGCACCTTCGGGATGCGGTCCTCGCCGAAGAACATGTGCTCGGTCCGGCACAGGCCGATGCCGGCGGCGCCGAGGGCGGTCGCGGTCCGGGCGTCCTCCGGCGTGTCGCCGTTGGCGCGGACCTCGAGGGTGCGGGCGGCGTCGGCCCAGCCCATGAAGGTCTTATAACGGCGGAACAGATCGGACTTGGCGCCGGCGCCGCGCTTGGAGAGCAAGGCCTCGAGGATCTCGGAGGGCTGGGTCTCGACGCGTCCGTCGAGAACGCGGCCCTTGAAGCCGTCGAGGGAGATCCAGTCCCCCTCCTTGAGCGCGAGCGATTCGAGCGCCTCGCAGCCCACGACGCAGACCTTGCCCATGCCGCGGCCCACGACGGCCGCGTGGCTGGTCATGCCGCCCGTGGCGGTGAGGATGCCCTCGGCGGCGGCCATGCCGTGAATGTCGTCCGGATTGGTCTCCGGGCGCACCAGAATCACAGGCCCCTTCTTCGCCTCGAGAACGGCGCGATCGGCGGTGAAGTAGACGCGGCCGGTGGCGGCGCCGGGGCCGGCGGGCAGGCCTTTGGCCAGCACCTTTGACTTCAACAGCGCCTCCTCTTCGAATACGGGCCGCAGAAGCTCGTCGAGCTGCTCGGGCGTCAGGCGCATGACGGCCTGGTCCGGAGTAATGAGGCCCTCTTCGACCATGTCGACGGCGATGCGCAGCGCCGCCATGGCCGAGCGCTTACCCGTGCGCGTCTGAAGCATGAACAGGCGGCCCTTCTCGATGGTGAACTCCATGTCCTGGACGTCGCCGTAATGCTTCTCGAGCAAGGCGGAGATCTCAAGCAGGCGGTCGTAGGTCTGCGGCATCTCCGTGGACAGCTCCGCCAGCGGCCGGGGCGTGCGGGTGCCGGCCACCACGTCTTCCCCTTGAGCGTTAACGAGGAACTCGCCGTAGAAACGGCGCTCTCCGGTGCCCGGATCGCGCGTGAAGCCCACGCCCGTGGCGCAGTCCGCGCCCATGTTGCCGAACACCATGGCCTGCACGGTGCAGGCGGTGCCCAGGTCGTCGGGTATGCGGTTGAGCTTACGGTAAGCGATCGCGCGCGGATTGTTCCACGACTCGAACACCGCGGTCACCGCCAAGCGGAGCTGGTCGGCGGGCTCCTGAGGGAACGGGAAGCCGGCGTGCTCTCGATAGATATCCTGGAAAATGCCAACGAGCTTCTGCAGGGCCTGGGTGGACAGATCGGCGTCGCTCTGGACATCGGCGCGCGCCTTCACCTGGCGGAGGGCCGACTCGAAATGATCCTTGTCGATCCCCTTGACCACGTTGCCGAACATGGCGATGAAGCGGCGGTAGCAGTCCCAGGCGAAGCGCGGATTGCCCGTCTGCGCCTCGAGCCCGCGCACCGTCTTGTCGTTGAGTCCGAGGTTGAGAATCGTGTCCATCATGCCGGGCATGGAGAACTTCGAGCCCGAGCGCACGGAGACCAGCAGCGGCGCGCCCATGTCCCCGAAGCGGCGGCCGGTGTTCTTCTCGAGCTTCTTGACCGACTCGACGAATTCGCCGACGACCTCGCGGGCGAGGAACTTCGCCGAGCGGTCGGGATGGCGCATGGCATGGCGCGTGAGGCCCTTCTCGGTCTTGCGCGCGTAGTACGCGCGGCACACGTCCGTCGTGACCGTGAAGCCGGGAGGAACCGGCAGGCCGATGCGGGACATCTCGAAGAGGCCCGCCCCTTTGCCGCCCAACAAAGCGCGCGACGCGTCGCGGTCCAGCCGCGACACCGCACGAACATCCGACAGTTCCCCGAAGCTGTAGATGGTCTTGGCCATACCCGGTAAATAGCAAACTCAGTGCGTGGGGCGGCGCGCAAATCGCGCGAATTTCGCGGGCTATTTTTCCGCCCGTCCAAAACGGGCCGCGCCCTTCTCCCGTCGGATAAGGGCGCGGCGCAGGCGGTGATATGTCTACTATTCTAGACGTCTATTGGCTAGCGGTTAAGCAGGACGATCTCGACGCGCTGATCGGAGAACGGCGCGCGCGTGGCGTCCACGCCGATGTGGCGAACGGCGACCATCAGCTCGCGCAGGAGGACGTCCTGGATGATCTTGGCCTGGGCGTCGCCGAGCTCCTTGGTGTTGGCGAACACGCGGACCGAGATCGGAATCCCGGAGTATTTGCGCTTGATGAGGTCGGCGGCGGAGCGAAGAAGGTCGGTGCCGGTCGGCGCCTGGAGGTCGGCGGCGTTCTTGCTCGTGCCGAAGAGGGCGGAGGAGTCGAGGCTCAGGTGCAGGCCGGTGTCCTCCTGATGGACGATGCCTTTGAACAGGAGCGGCTTGCCGACCGTCGTGCGCGGCGATCCGTCCGGGCTGGTGAAGGTGTACACGGCGGAGTACGAGCGGCCCGCGCGGACCCATTCGCCCTGCTCGTTCTGGCCGGTCCACAGCAGCTCCTCGGGCGGATCGCCCGAGCCGGAGTAGTTGTGGAACACGCGGCCTTCCTCGTCGGCGATGGTCAGGCTCCAGCCCCACTTGCGGGCTTCTTTGGGCTCGAGCTTGCCGCCGAGCAGGGATTCGAGCTGGTCCTTGATCTTGAAACCGATCCCGGAGCGCTGGCTGAAGGTCGTGCGCCAAGGCTCGATGACGCGCTCGTTCATGAGATTTTCGGGGTGGGTGCGGCGCCACGAGACGGTCAAGGGCGAGACCGCGAGCAGCAGGTTCTCATCGGGCTTCAGCGAAGGGCGGATGGTTTCGAACTGATCCACCTCGATCTTGAGCGGCGGCTTGGTGTCGTTGAGCTTGGAGCCGGCGCCCTCGGCCTTGATGACGACCTCGGCGGGCATACCGCCGGAGGCCGCGCCCGTCGATTTGGCGGGCGGCGTCTGGGCCGCGGCGCTGGCGGCGAGCACGGTCGATGCGGCGAGCACGAAGGCGATTTTCATTGTCACTCCAAGACGAAGCGGAAGGTGATGACGCCCCACTGCGCGCCGGATCCGGGCGCGGGAGCGAAGGTCCAGCTGCGAAGACTGTCCATGCAAAGCCGGTCGAGACGGCCGTAGCCCGACGTGCGTTCGACGCGCATTCCGGGCATCACGTTGCCCTCGGCGTCCACGTTGAACCTGATGGCGACTTCGGCCTCCATCAGGCCCTGCTTCTGGGCCCAATCCGGGAACTTCGGAACGACGGCGCCCACGACCTTTCGGTCCTTGAGCGGTCCTTCGATGTCGATGCCCTTCTTGGGCCCGCCGTCGGTCGCCGCCGCGGCCTGACGGCGCTCGAGCTTCGGCGTCGTCGCGATGGTCTCAAATTTCGGAGCTTTAGCGGCCTCGGTCCCGTGCGGCCGGAGCTCGATGGCGTCGGGCAGCAGGGAAAAGCCCTTCGGCGCGGCGGCGGCCGGAGCGCCGGCGGCCTCCTGCAGCGGAACGGCGGCGGCGGCGACGGCCTGGCGGCGGCTGGTCGGGGCCGGAGCGGACAAGGCGCCGCCCAGGATGGCCGTGGCCTCGCGGCGCTTGTCCTCGAGAACGAGGGCCTCGGGAAGGTTCTTTACGCGCTTGCGGCCGACTTCTTCAAGTTTGGGCAGGGCCGCCAACGTTTCCGTCGCGCGGCGGCGAGTCATCGGTTCGGCGTCGATTTTCGCGGCGGACACCCGGGAGCGGGAAAGGTCCAGCGCGTCGAGCTTGGGCGCCAGCTTGCGGGAATTATCCTCGAGCTTCGGCGCGTCGGCCAGGATGGGCTTACGCGACTCCACCTTGAGGTCGACGGCGGCGAGCTCGGCGCGTCGCACCGGGACCGAGGGCAGGGCCATCTTGAGGAAGTCCATGGTGGAGAGGGCCGGCTTCTCGACGGCTTGGACCGGCGCGGGGCGAGACGGGGCGATCAGGAGGTCCACGCCGTCGACGATCTGCGCGGCCTGCTTCGGACCTTCTTTCACGAAGCCCATAAACAGAACGAGGAAGCCCGCGTGAAACGCGAGCGAGATCACCACCGACGCGGGAACTCTCTGGGTCATCCTTTAATAGACACCGTCTTCATTTGAGCTGTTCCGTCGCGATCGTCAGAGATTGGGCGCCCGCGTCCTTGGCGCGCGCCATCAAATCAGTGAGCTGGCCATGCAGCGCGTCCTTGTCGGCGCGCAAGATCACCATCTTGGAGGCCTTCCCGGCGAGCGCCGTCTTCAAGGCGTCTCCCAAAAGCTTAGGATCGGTGAACTTCTCGGCGTCGAGGGCGTATTCGCCGTCCTTGGAAAGCGTGATCGTGATCTTATCGGCCTCTTCGCCTTCGTGGGTATGGGCGGAGGGCAGGTCCACCTTGATGGGCGGATCGGAGAAAAGCGGGGCGGTCACCATGAAGATGATCACGAGCACCAGACACACGTCCACGAGGGGCGTGATGTTGATGTCCGTGATCGGTTCGTCGGAATCGATGCTGGCGCCGGCCATCAGCTTCCCCCCTTCATTTCGGCCTTCATCACCGCGAGCTTGAGCGCGCCGGCCTGCTTCGAGGCGTCGAGAACCTCGACGACCAGCCCGACCTTGTTCGTCGCGTCGGCGGTCACGATAACCATCTTGTCCTTGCTCGCCTTGAGCGCGGCGGCCAGCATCGGACGGAAGGTCATCCCGTCGGTCTTGGTGCCGTTGACGGCGACGGAGCCGTCGGGCGTGATCCGGATGTTGACGTTCTCATCCACCGAGGCTTTCCCCTCGGCGGTGGAGGCGCGCGTCTCGAGCACCTTGATGCCGAGGGTCACGGCCATCGGCGACACGGCCATGAAGATGATGACGAGCACCAGACACACGTCCACCAACGGGGTGACGTTGATCTGTGTGATCGGTTCGTCTTCTTTCTGGCTCGCGCCGGCCATATCGGTCCTGTTACTTCGACCCGAGCATCACGAGCAGACGGGCGGAGGCGATCTCCATGTCCACCGTGATGACCTTCAGGCGCCGCATGAAGTAGTTGTAGAGAATCGACGCCGGGATGGCGACGAGCAGACCGGCCGCCGTGGCGACGAGCGCCTCGGCGATGCCCTTGGCGACGACGGCGGGACCGCCGGTGCCGGAGGCGGCGAGGTCGCGGAAGGCCTTGATGATGCCGACGACCGTGCCGAACAGCCCGATGAAGGGCGAGATGTTGCCGAGCGTACCCAGGACGCCGAGGAAGCGTTCGAGCTTCAGGCGCTCTTCCTTGAGCTTCGTCAGCATGAGCTCCTCAAGGTCCTTGCGCGAGCGGGCCGCGTGAACAAGGCCGTAGTGGACGACCTGGGCGACCGCAGACGGATGCTTCTGGCAGTATGCCGCGGCGGCGTCGGTCTTGCCGCCCTCCAGGTTCTTGCGCACATGGCCGAGGACCTCGTCGGGGGTCGACTGAGCCGAGCGGAAGTACCACCAGCGCTCGAGCGCGAAGGTGATCGACAGGATGGAGCAGAACAGCATGATAACGAGAGTGAAGCTCTCGCGGAACAGCGCCAGAATATGAATTTCGCCCATCTTCGATTCTCCTAGTGGATGTCTTCAGCGGCCGGCATGCCCGGCAGATTCGGTTCGGCTTCCCCCGCGCGGCGGCCCTTGGCGCCGGACTTCGCGGCGGGCTTGGCGGCGGACTTTTTGGCGGGAGCGGCCTTCTTCGGCGCGTCGTCGGCCGGCATCACCATGGTGCCGCCGCCGTCGGGAGCGACGGAGTCGTCCACATCGGGCGTCTTGGTCGCGCCCGCGGGCTTCTTGATCTTGGCCCCGCCGGGGGTCTTGCGCAGGATCACGGCGCGCTGCGCCGCCTTCGCGGCGAGATCCTTCGGCGCCGACCGCGCGTAATCCTCGTACACGTCCGCCGCGGCGGAGATATCGGAGGCCTTCTCGTACGCCTCGCCGAGCTTGGCCAGCGCCTGCAGGCGGAACGCGGAGTTCAGCGGCTTCATCGCCCGCATCTTGTCCCAGGTCGTCTGAGCCTCATCGGGGCGTCCGGCCGCGACGTTGATCTCAGAGATGCGGTACATCACCTCAAGCGCCAGGTCGCCGTCGGCCTTGCCCGAGTTCTTGATCGACTCGAGCGTCGCGATCGCGCCGTCGAAATCCTTGCGGTCGCGCTGGATCTGATACGTCTCCCACAGCGCGTTCTGCGCCTGGGCGTCGCCGGGCTTGGCGGCCGCGACGTACTTCTGGTAGGCGTACTGCGCCATGTCGAGCTTGCCGAGCTTCTTGTACGCGAGCGCCAGGTTGAACTGCGCCGGAGCCACGTAGGGCGAGGTCGGATACTCCTCGATGAGGCGGGCGTAGTGGCGGGTCGCCTCGTCGAACTTCTCGAGGTTGTAGTAAGCGCTCGCCAGGTGGAACACCGCGAGCGGGGTGTCGTCGGACTTGTCGAAGTTACCCAGGAGACGCTCGAACGCCGGGATGGACTCCTGCCACTTGTTCTGATTGAAGTAGCTCTCGCCGAGGTAGAACTGCGCCTTGGGCAGCTCGGGATGGTTGGTGAAGTCCACCGAGAACTTCTGGAAGTCGGCGGCGGCCGAGGTCCAATCCTTGGCCTCGAACGCGCGCCGAGCGAGCCGGAACTGCGCCTCGCCGCCGATCGGCGTGCCGGGCTGGCTCGTCACGATCGAGCGAAGGCTCGTCTTGAAGTCGAGCCCGCGGGTACGGTCGAACACGCCCTCGAGGATGTCGAGGCCGTCGTTGGCTTCGGGAGCCGCCGGGAACGCGGAGACGAGCTCCTGAACCTGCTTGATCGCGGCCTGGTCGTCCTTGGCGTTGTACGCGGCCTGGGCGATGCGCAGATGCGCGACCGGCGCGCCGGCGCCCTTGGGATCGGCGGCCAGGATGTCGCGATAAGCGGCGATGGCCTCGCCGTATTTCTGCGCGCGGAACAAGGTATCGGCGATCTGCGAGCGCGCCTGCACGGAGTCCTTCGCGTTCGGATACTGGGTCACGAGCTTCTTCCAGAGATCGATGGCCTGGGTGTAGAAGCGCTGGTGGTAGGAGCTCATGGCCGCGCGGTACAGCGCGGACGGCGCCTCGGCCGCCTGCGGGTTCTCCCGGGCGAACTTCTCGTAGAGCTGGTAGGAGTCCTCGTAGTTCTTCTGGTTGAACATCGAGTCGGCTATGCCGAGCTCGTTGAGGCCGGTGAAGGAGAACGAGGAGGTGGCGACCGCCATCATGTCCTTGAGCTTCTGGCGCGCCTCCAGAGCCAAGGTGTCCTCACCCTTGTAGGAGTGGCACCAGGCCAGGCCGTCCTGCGCGTAGAACGCGGCGGGATCGTCGGGGTAGACCTTCAGGATCATTTCGTAAATGACCGTCGCTTCATCCACCTGATTGGCCGACAGATAAGCCTCGGCGGCGTACAGATAGCTCATTGACCGCCACTTCGACTTCGACGGCGGCAGGTGGCGGAAGATGAACTGGTACGACGTGAGGATCGAGTTGAACGCCTTCTGGTCGTACTGGTTCTTGAGAATGGAGAACAACGCCTGCTCGGCGATGTCCGAAGACGGCGCGAGGTCGATGATGCGCTGCAAGGACGACGTCGCCTCGACGTAGCGCTTCAGCGCGATCTGCGCGTTGGCCATGATCAGGTAGACGTTCTTGGCGAGCACGTGGTTGGGATACTGCGCCACGAAGTTCGACCCGGTCTGGATCGTCTGCATGAAGTCGCCGACCGCGTACTGACACCAGGAGAGCTTGAAGTAGGCCAGCGGCGTGATCTTGACCGCGTCGGGATACTGCGTGATGACCTTGGTATAGGCGAACAGCGCCTCGCGCGTCTGCCCGGCGACGAGATGGGACTCGGCGATGAAGAACTGCGCGAGCGGCGCGAAGAAGTCCTTCGGGTAGCGGTCGAGCACGGCCTGGAAGTTGGCGCGCGCCTCGACGTAGTCCTTCTTCTGGAAGTAGGACGAGCCGATGCGAAACAGCGCCGAGACGCGCAACGGGCTCTCGGGGTACAACGAGATGAAGGTCTGGTACTTGGAGATCGCGCCGTTGTAGTCCTCGGCCAGGAAGAACGAGTCGCCGATGAAGAACTGCGCCTCTTCCTTCAGATCCGAGTCTTTATAGTCGCGGATCAAGTTCTCGAACGCGGCGGCGGCGAGGTAAGCGCGCTTGGAGAGGAGATAGGTCTTACCGAGATAATACTGCGCCTCGGCGGTCTTCACCTGCTTGAGCGCGCGCTCGGCGCTGGCGTAGTCGCCCTTATGCAGGGCCACGATGCCCTGGGCGTACAGCACGACGGGCTCCTTCAGGAAGGTCGGGAAGGTCTCGCCCAACAGGAAGAGGTTCGCCTCGGCCTGGGAGAACTGCTCGAGGGCCAGGTCGGCATAAATGATCCCCATGAGGGACTCGGGGTTGATGTAGGCCTTGGGGTAGCGGCGGTCGACCTCCTTGAACTCCTCGACGGCCTTCTCCCAATCCTTTTCGTTGTAGGCGACCTCGCCCAAGCGGTACTGCGCGGACGGGGCGAGACCGGACTTCTTGTCCCCCGACACGGACTGATAAGCCTTGCGCGCGTCCTGCAGGGCCTTCACGGCGGCGGGATTCTTCGGGGCGAGAAGGCGCGCCGACGAGTTCTTCTTCGCGGACGCCTCGGCCTTCAGGATCGACAGAGCGTGCTGCATGTACGCCTCGCCCATGAGGAAATCGGCGTCGGCGACTCGGGGCGAGCGCGGGAACTGGGTGACGAAATTCTCGAAGGCCTGGACCACGGCCAGCTTATCGCGGCCCGTTTCCTGGAACATCTGGGAAGCGGCGTTGAAGCCCGCCTCCTCGGCGGCGGCGTCGAAATCCGGCTTGGCCGCGTGACCGGAAACGGCGAGCGCGAACAACGCAACGGCGATCAGAGATGTCTTCATTCTTATCCTTGGGCCGGCGCCTGCGCCGGCCAGTCCGAGACCGTGCGTTTATCGCCGGCCTCGATCTTGATTTTCGCGATGAACTCGTCCGCCGTCTGGCCGTTGAACTGCCGGCCGTCTTTGAGGCGCACGGAAATCGTGTTGGAAGCGACGTCGTTGGGCCCGATGATCACCATGTACGGGACCTTCTCGAGAGTCGTCTCGCGGATCTTGTGTCCGATGCGCTCGCGGCGCAGGTCGGCCTCGACCCGGAAGCCTTCGGCCTCGAGCTTCTTCTTGAACGCCTCGGCGGCCGCGTCCTGCTCCTCGGTCAGGGTCAGGATCTTGACCTGCACGGGGGCGAGCCATAACGGGAAGTTGCCCGCGTAATGCTCGACCAGGATGCCGAAGAAGCGCTCGATCGAGCCGTACAGCGCGCGGTGCACCATGAGCGGGCGGTGACGATTGCCGTCGGAGCCGACGTACTCCATCTCGAAGCGCTTGGGGAGGTTGAAATCGAACTGAACGGTCGAGAGCTGCCACGGGCGGCCGATGGCGTCGATGAGCTTGACGTCGATCTTGGGGCCGTAGAACGCGGCCTCGCCCTTGCAAAGCTTGTACGGCGTGCCTCGGCGCTCGAGCACGTCGATGAGGGCCTTGGTCGCGCGCTCCCATTCCTCGGCTTCGCCGCCGTAGTCGCCGGGCTTCTCGGGGTCCCAGGTCGAGACCTCCATCTTATACTGCGTGAAGCCGAACACCTCGAAGACCTTGAGCGCGAAATCGAGACAGCCCTCGATTTCGGACTCGATCTGGTCGGGCGTGCAGAAAATGTGGGCGTCGTCCTGGGTGAAGCCGCGCACGCGCATGAGGCCGTGCAGGACGCCGGAGCGCTCGTAGCGGTACACGGTGCCGAGCTCCGCCAGCCGCATCGGAAGCTGCTTGTAGCTGCGCAGGCCGCCCTTGTAGATCAGGATGTGGCACGGGCAGTTCATCGGCTTGAGCATGTAGTCGGCCTTCTCGACCTCGATCTCGCCGAACATGTTCTGCCGATAAAAACCGGTGTGGCCGGAGACGTTCCACAAATCCTTGTTGGCGATGTGGGGCGTGTAGACCATTTGGTAGCCGCGCTTGAGCGCCTCGGTGCGCAGCCAATCTTCCATGATCAGGCGCATGCGTCCGCCCTTGGGATGCCAGAAGATCAAGCCGGGGCCGGCGAGCTCCTCGATGGAGAAGAGGCCGAGGGCGGGGCCGAGCTTGCGGTGGTCGCGCTTCTTGGCCTCGTCGAGCATCTTCAGGTGATCGACGAGCTGCTGCTTCGTCGGCCACACCGTGCCGTAGATGCGCTGGAGCATCGCGTTCTTCTCGTCGCCGCGCCAGTAGGCGCCGGCCACGGTCAGGAGCTTGAAGTGACGGATCTGCTTGGTGCTGGGCGTATGGCCGCCGCGGCACAGGTCGGTGAAGGTGGAGTGCGTGTAGTGGGTGAGCTTCTGATCCTTGAAGCCCTCGAGCAGCTCGAGCTTATATTTCTCGCCGCGCCCTTCCCAGTACTTCTTGGACTCCTCGTAGGTGACTTCCTGGCCGGAGAACGGGTGATTGCCCTCGACGATCTGGAGCATCTTGCGCTCGATCGCCTTGAAGTCAGTCTCGGCAAAGCGATGCTCGGACTCGAAGTCGTAGTAGAAGCCGTTCTCGATCGCGGGCCCGATCGTGATCTTCGTTCCGGGAAAAAGTTCCTGGACCGCCTGGGCGAGCACATGCGCCGTGGAATGGCGAAGGGCGTCGAGCGCCTCTTGAGAATTCGGATCGGCGGCGTGAACGATGTCGGTGGCGGGCATCTTCAGCGGTGCTCCTGGGGCAAAAAAATGGTGCCCAGTATAGGATTTGAACCTATGACCTCTCCCATGTCAAGGGAGCGCGCTACCACTGCGCCAACTGGGCACGAAATACGAAGCAAAGAGCGGGACAACGGGGTTGATCTTATCATGTCCGGGGCGAGGTAAGCAACTTACGACTAATTTAGCGTTATCGTGTTACGGATTCAAGTGGCGATAATTGTTACCTTATATGAACATTATGAGTGCATGGTTATGGGTCGGGCTGGCCGGACTACTCGAGATCGCCTGGGCGATCGGACTCAAGTTGTCGGACGGCTTCCGCAGGCCGTTCGTGTCGGCGCTGACGATCGCCGGCATGATCATGAGCTTCGTCCTGCTCTCGCAAGGCATGCGTCGCCTGCCGGCCGGAACCGCCTACGCCGTGTGGACCGGGATCGGCACGGCCGGGACGGCGCTGGTCGGCATCTGGCTTCTCGGCGAATCGGCCACCGCGGCCCGCCTGGCCTGCCTCGGCCTGATCCTCGCCGGCATCGTGGGGCTCAAGCTATGCGGGGACTGATTCTCGCCGTCCTGCTCCTCCCCCTTTCCGCGAGGGCAGGCAAGCGCTACGAGTCCATGCTGCTCGACCGCGTGGACATGACCGCGACCATGAGCGGCCCGCTCGGCCCGATGTCCGCGGCCGCCACCTACTTCGAGCGGGAGGAGCTTCCCGCCGGCCAGGCCCGCGTCCGGGAGATCCGCGCGGGCGCCCAGTACGGGGAGTTTTTCCTGTCCGACAAAAATATCCTGATCGGCCGCGCGGACACCTATCTCGTCTTCGACGAAGAGTTCGGCCGGGTGTTCGCCACCGTCGATGCGGACTACGCGGCGGGCCGCGAGCGCGTGCGTCTGAACACCCGTCCGTTCCCCCGAACGGCTCCCCATCAACCGCCGAGCGCCGGCAAGGGACCGAAGGGAGGTTTCCCGGAGAGCTTCGCCCTCGTGCGCGTCTTCAAGACCCCGCCGAACCTTCTCGTCGCCGTCGCCGACTATTCCTTCGATGGGACGCTGATGGCCTTTCACGTGGCGACCAGCAGCGGCGAGTGGACGGGTCAGACGGATTTCTACGCCCCGCGCCTCGACGCGGCCGCGGCCGCGCGCGCCGGGATTCCGTCCACCATCGATCCGTTCGCGTTCGCCGCCGATCCGTTTAAGAGTCTGCCCAAGACGGAGCACCCCGTCGACCGGACGGCCGCTCTCATCTACCGCGATCACGCGACGTCGGTCGAGCGCCTTATCCAGCGCGGCTCGCGCGTGGACCGCGCGACCCTTTGGTTTCCCCCCAGCGCGACGAAGCAGCCGCTGCTGAAGCTCGAACGCAAGTATCCGTTCGCGACCGGTCCCTGATCTACTCTCGTAGATAATTACTGTTCCCGGGACGAGCGATTATATATCGCCGTAGATCAGGCGGGGCTATAAAAGCCGGCCGGACAGGTCCAAACGGAAGAACTCTTCCAGGAAGTCCGTCCCGCGCTTGCGCAGGACGAAGGCGCGCAGGCGGTCGCCGCGCGGGTCGAGATAAAGGTTCTGGGCGTACAACGACTCGTTGGAGTTGCGGCGATACGTCCAGACCGTGTCGCCCCCGCGCCGGCTGAGCTTCCACACCATCGCGTCGTAGCCCGCGTTGCCGTCGATCGTCGCGAGCAGATAAGCGTTGCCCTCGCCGTCGGTGACCACGCCAGCCGGACGGCACAGGCCGGTGGAGACCGGATTGGCCTCCCAGACCTGACGTCCCTGAGCGTCGAAGCGGACGATGAAGCAGCCGCCTTTCCGGGCGCCGGCGACGATCACTCCGCCGTCGGGGGCCGTCGCGATGCTCGTCGGCTCCTCGCCGCGGCCGCGGCCCCAGCTCAGGTCCCAGATCACGCCGCCGTCGAGGGCGAGACGGCGCACGATCATCTGACCGTTGATGCCGTTGGGATAGGGCGTGGCGACGTAAATCAGCTCGCCGCTGGCGATCGAGACGGGGGCGGCGCCGCCTTCGGCGACGTGCTCGGCGCGGACGGCGCCGGCCAGGAGGACGAGGATCAACGCGAGTTTCACGAGCGGGATAGTATCAGTTTGAGGTCGACGTCTGAACCGGATCGACCTCGACGACCTGGAACTTGTAGCGCAGGGCCTTATCCGCGAGCGGGTGATTGAAGTCGACGCGCGCGACGCCGTCCTTCACGTCGAGCACCAACCCTTTGACGGCTTTACCCTCTTTCAGACCGAGAATCTTCTTGCCCGGCTTTACGTCGGCGCCGAGATCGCCCATGGACGCGAGGGTTATGGTCTCGATTTTCTTCTCGTCGCGGTAGCCGAAGCCGAGGCCCGCGGGTATCTCCACGTCGCCCTGCTGTCCGGAGCGCAGGCCGAGCAACGCCCGGTCCACGGCGTCGGGCACGCCGCCCTGGCCCTGGATGATTTCGATCGGACCGTGGATCTCCGTGCTCTCGAACGGCTTGCCGTCGACGATCAAGGTGTAATCGAGCTTCACGTAGGAGCCGGGGCGGACGACGCCGGGTTCCCTGCGGCCGCAGGCGACGAGGAGGAGCAACGCGGCGGGAAGGAGACGCAGGCGCACGCTAGCCGTTGGAGACGGCGGCGATGACCGTGCCGCCGCTGGTCTTGGACTGCTCCGCGAGCTGCGTCGCCTTCGCGCGTATGTCGGGGAGCGAATGCATGACGTTGACGCCCGGGCAGATCCGGCCGCGCGAGTAGAACTCGTGGCCGCGGACGAAGTCGGGGTTGGACATGTCCATGTTGTAGCGCGCCGACACGTAGGCCATCAAGCTCGCGAGGCTTCGGAGCATTTTATCGGTGGGCTGCTGGATATCGAAGTTGCCGGCGAGACAGATGCCGACGTTGTTCTGGTTGTTGTTGAGCGTATGGGATCCGACGAGCTCGGTGCCTTGGCCTTCGACGATCGTGCCCTCGCTGTTGATGACCCAGTGATAACCCATGCGGCCGAAACCCTTGCCCACGTGCAGGGTCTCCCAGCCGGAGATCTGAGACAGGATGTTCGCGTCGGTGTGCGAGGGCGAGCCCGCGGAGTGATGAACGGTGATCTTCATCGGCGTCTGCGCGCGGGCATCGGCGCCGTAGCGCGCCCCCCACTGGCTGCGGCCCATGATATTGACGCCGAGGTTGCCCAGCGCCGCCTTCACGTCGTCGAGAATGCTGCCGCGGTTGCTGCCGGAGGTCGGCGTCGGAACGGACTGGGGCAAGGCGCCCAGGTTCAAGCCCTGCAGAGCGGCGCGGGCCGAGCCGTTGGAGGAGGGCTCGGTGTAAGGGCCGGCGGCCGGAGCGTTGGCGCGGACAGCCGCCTGCGCGCCGGCGTCGGCGCGCAAATCGGGGCTTAGAGGCTGATTAGCCGCCTGCTGGCGCTGCCGCTCCTGATCGCGCTTGTGGACCTCGGCGGCGATGGCGGCGAGCTGGGCCGCTTTCTTGGCCTCGCTCGCGGCGTGGCGGTCGAGCTTGTCTTCGACGCCGTCCAAGAGCTTGCTCAGCTGGTCGGGCTTGATCGGCCCGGCGGGCGCTCCGTCGAACATCGAGCGCGAGGCCGTCTCTAATTCGGGGAGGCTCTTGCCGTCCATTTTGCCCAAGGGCATGACGTTATGGGAGCGCGTCATCGCCGTCATCACGCGAGCGCGGTCCGCCTGGCTCAGCTCGCCTTCGATTTCGGGAGCGATGGCCGCCTTCAAATCGCCATGGCTTGACGCGAAGGCGCCGAACTTCTTGCGGCAGTCCGCCGCCGCGTTCGGGCCGGTGCCGCGGTTCTTGGCGTGCAGGATTTTTTTGGGTGCGTCGGCCTTTTTCGGGGCTTTAGGCGTCTTCTTTTTAGGAGCCGCGTTCTTGTCGCCGGCGGGCTCGGAGGAGCCGAAGAGACCGCCGCCGCTATCGTCGGAGGATTCGTCGGCAGAGTCGTCGTCGGGCGCTTCAATGAGCAGGCCGCCCTTGCTGTCGCAGGCCGCGGCGAGCAGGGCCTCGTCCGCGGGCTTGGGCTCGGTTTTGGCGTGGAGAGACGCGACGAAGACCAAGGTGAGAAGCGGGAGGAGGGGCTTCATGCGAGCAGTATAGTCGGCAGGCGCGGGGATTGCATGGGCCTAAGGACCTATTTTCGCGGAATGCGCCGAGCGCCGCCGGTACAGCGGCAGGGGCCCGGTCTTCGGCGCGAAATCACGGAACAGCGGATCGGGATTGTTCTGCCACATCAGGCGGGGCGCGGGTACCGGAACCGCCTCGTAGGCGCCGCCCGTGGCCAAGGCCGAGACCTCGATCGATGTCTGCGGGTCGAGGCGGAGCCAGGGCGAGGGCAGGAGCCAGTCGGGCTTGAGGTACGACAGCTCTTCTCGATAGACTGGCTTGACCCCGGCGGCGAACATTAAGGAGAGGTTGTCCGCGTCCGAGTACGCGGTCTCCCCCCCTTGGGCTTTGATCGCCCGCGCCGCGCTCTCGATATAGCCCTCAGGACCGCGCGCGAGCTCGAGGAGAAATCGGGCCAGGTCGGAGCGCGGGCGGACGTCGCGCAGACGCTGACGCATCATGCCCGAGACGGAGACGACCGGCTCCGCAGGTGAGGCGATCAAAGAGGCCGCCTTTAGAGGAAGCCACCCGGCCCAGTTGACTAAGACCAGCGCCGTCGCCAAAGCGAGCGAAGGCGCCGCGCGGCCATCCGAGATTTCCGAGATCCAGCGGCCCGCAAGATAGGCCAGCAAGGGCAGAACGCCCATCAAGTAGCGGCCGTAGGGCTCCGCGGCGGAAACGGACAGGAGACCGAGCGTCGCGGCGATCCACAGCCAGGCAATTCGCTTAGTCCCGGCGGGCGCGGACGCGGCGGCGTAGACGATCCAGAGGAACGCGGCGGAAACCGCCACGCGTGATAACAAGCCTTCGGCGACGAGCCCGCACAAGAGAACAAACCCGGCGAGGATCCACAACGGCTTGCGGCGCTTCAAGGCCACGGCCGCGGGAAGAAGAACCGGGACGCAGAACAACGACAACCAAATGATGAAGGTCTTTAAAAATTCAAACGCCTCGGCGGGCGGATAGGAGTGATTGCCGGGGCGCTCCCAGACCCGGAAGTACCAGAACACGGGCAAGGAGAAGACCATCGTCGCGAGGGCGGCGTAGCCGAACCGGGGCGCGAGACATTCCTTCCGGCGAAGAGCGGCGTCGGCGGCGAGAGCCAGGACGGCGATCGCGAAGAACGCGAACGACGAATGAAGAAGGAAGAGCAGAGAAAGAACGACGGCGGCCGCGCCCCATTTTTTCCCGGCCAGCAGACGGCGCCAGGCGAGCATGGTTAAAACGGTTCCGAGCGCGGTCAGAGCGTAATAGCGCGACTGGCGAGCGAACAGAAGGAACGCCGGAGACAGAACGAGAAGAACAAGCCCGGATTCGGCGGCCCACGGCGAGGCGGGCTCGTCATCGAACAGGCGCAGAAAGCACCAGAGGCAGGCGAGGGCGCACAGCGCGAACGGGACACGGGCGGCGAACGGAGTCGAGCCCAGGGCGATGAACGACACCGCCGTCAGATAGGCGGGGAGCCAGGTGTTCCAGATCCAAATGCCCTCGGCATTGCCCTCAAACTTTGCGAGCGAAGGCTGGGCCGTGACGAGCGCGCCGTCGAGGGACATTCGAGGAAGCCCGGTCGCCTGGATCGAGAGGGCCCGCAGCGCGGTCTCGGACTCGTCCTGCCACAGCGCGGGCCGGCCCAGCCGGAAAAGCAGCAGGCCGGCCCCGAGAACGAGCAGGCCGGCCCGGAGGTGTCGCGTCAACGAGGGCCGAAGGCCTTCCGCGGCCAACGCGCGGTGATCGTCGACTTCATGCCGCCGCGCGGCGTGAACTCGCCGACGACCTCGAGCCAGACGGGCTTGCAGGCTTTGGCGATGTCGTCGCAAATGCGGTTGACGCCGTTCTCGTAGAAAATGCCCATGTTGCGGTAGCCGAGCATGTAGTACTTGAAGCTCTTGAGCTCGAGGCACTCCTTGTTCGGCAGGTAGCGCACGGTGATCGAGCCGAAATCGGGCAGCTTGGTCTTGGGGCACACCGAGGTGAACTCGGGAACCTCGATCTTGATCTCGTAGCCCTTGTACTGGTTGGGCCAGGTCTCGATGGGCGGCAAGGGCGCGTCGGCGCCGGAGAGCGACAGATCGGGATTGTAGCCGTAGATCAGCGGTTTCTTAGTGGACATCTTTTCTCCTCAGTCTCAACGAATTCAACGCGACGGAAATCGAGCTCAGCGCCATCGCCGCGCCCGCGTACTCCGGCCTGAGGAGCACGCCCCATTTCGGATACAGCGCCCCCGCGGCGACCGGGATCAGCAGTAGATTATAGACGAAGGCCCAGGCCAGGTTCTCGCGGATCACGCGCCGAATGCGGCGGCTCAGCGTGATCGCGCGCGCCAGGGTCATCAAATCGGGATTGAGCAAGGTCATGTCGGCGGACTCGATGGCGACGTCGGTGCCGGTGGCAAGCGCTACGCCCACGTCGGCGTGCGAGAGGGCGGGCGCGTCGTTGAAGCCCTCGCCGACCATCGCGACCTTCTTGCCCTCGGACTGAAAGCGGCGCACGATGCCGGCCTTCTCCTCAGGTCTTATCTCGGCAAAAACCGTGCCGATTCCGCACAGCTCCGCGGCGCGGTAGGCCGCGGCGTTGCGGTCGCCGGAAACCAGATAAACCTCGAGGCCCATGTCCTTGAGCGCGGCGACCGCGGCGGGAGCCGACGGGCGCAAAGCGTCCTCCATCTGGAAAGCGCCGAGCAAAACGTCGTCGAGCGCGACGCCGAGCAAGGAACCGAACTCCGAGAAGCGCATCGCCTGATCGGCGGGAATCGGCACGCCTTCTTCCTTAAGCCAAGGGAGGCTGCCGGCCCGCACCGTGCGGCCGCCCGATCGCACGAGCACGCCGCGTCCGGGCAAGGCCTCGAACGAATCCACCTTCGGCGCCTTGATCTTGCGCTCCTTGCCGAGGGCGACGATGGCGGCGGCGAAAGGATGCTCGGACCGCTCCTCGCAGGCGAGCGCCCACGCCAGCATCGCGTCCTCGGTTCCGTGCAACGTGATCGCGCCGGCGGCGCGCGGCCGGCCTTCGGTCAGCGTGCCGGTCTTGTCGAAGAGCACGATGTCGAGCTTGCCGACCTCTTCCAGAATCTCGGCGTTCCGCAGGAAAACGCCCATCTCCGCCGCGCGGCCGATTCCGGCGACCACGGCGAGCGGCGTCGCCAGGCCGAGCGCGCACGGGCAGGCCGAGGCGAGGACGGACACCATGCACGTCATGGCGAGC
>CALRXP010000012.1:0-24975 GCA_943372155.1 Candidatus Endomicrobiellum trichonymphae
AAATTCGAGCGCACGAAGCCGCACGTCAACATCGGAACCATCGGTCACGTCGACCATGGCAAAACGACCCTGACGGCCGCGATCACGACGTACCTCGCGAAGTCGGGCATGGCCCAGGCGAAGCGCTACGACGAGATCGACAACGCGCCCGAAGAGAAGGCCCGCGGCGTAACGATTAACGTCCACCACAACGAGTACGAGACGGCCAACCGTCACTACGCGCACGTGGACTGCCCCGGACACGCGGACTACATCAAGAACATGATCACCGGCGCGGCCCAGATGGACGCGGCGATCCTCGTGGTGTCGGCCGCTGACGGCCCCATGCCGCAGACGCGCGAGCACGTGCTGCTCGCCCGCCAGGTCGGCGTTCCTCACATGGTCGTTTTCCTCAACAAGGTCGACGTGGCCGATAAGGACCTCGTCGAGCTCGTCGAGATGGAAGTCCGCGAGCTTCTCTCCAAGTACGAGTTCCCCGGCGATAAGGTGACCATCGTTCGCGGCTCCGCGACGAAGGCGCTCGAGGGTGACAAGTCCGAGCTCGGCGAGCCGGCGATCCAGCGCCTCATGGACGCCCTCGACAAGGACGTTCCCGAGCCCAAGCGCATGACCGACCAGCCGTTCCTGCTGGCCGTTGAAGACGTGTTCTCGATCACGGGCCGCGGCACGGTCGCCACGGGTCGCGTCGAGCGCGGCACGGTCAAGGTCGGCGAGAACGTCGAGATCGTCGGCATCAAGGACACTCAGAAGACGGTCGTCACCGGCATCGAGATGTTCCGCAAGCTGCTCGACGACGCCCGCGCGGGCGACAACGTCGGCATCCTGCTGCGCGGCATCGAGAAGGCTCAGATCGAGCGCGGCCAGGTCATCTGCGCCCCGGGCTCCATCAAGCCCCACACGAAGTTCAAGGCGAAGCTGTACGTCCTGACGAAGGAAGAAGGCGGCCGTCACACGCCTTTTTTCAAGGGGTACCGTCCCCAGTTCTACTTCAGAACGACCGACGTCACGGGCGCCTGCAACCTGCCGGCGGGCGTTGAGATGGTCATGCCGGGAGACAACATCGACATCGAGTGCGAGCTGATCGCCCCGATCGCGATGGAGAAGGGTCTGCGCTTCGCCGTCCGCGAAGGCGGTCACACGGTCGGAGCCGGCGTCGTCTCCGAAATCATCGCGTAAAATTGCGTTAAAACGATCTAGGAATAAGGTATAATATGGCTGAGACCAACAATCCGCAGCAGAGAATCCGCATCCGCCTTCGCGCTTACGACCACCGCGTCCTCGACGCCAGCGTCGGAAAGATAGTCGAGACGGCCCAGCGAACGGGAGCTGTCGTTTCCGGCCCCATCTTGTTGCCGACGCACATCAAGAAGTACACGGTGTTGCGGTCTCCGCACGTCGACAAAAAGTCGCGCGAGCAGTTCGAGATGCGCATCCATAAGCGCCTGATCGAGCTCAACTCGACGACTTCCAAGACGGTGGACGAGCTGATGAAGCTCGACCTGCCGGCTGGCGTCGACGTCGAAATCAAGCTCTAGTTAAACAGAGCTGAGCGGTACCTTCCCTTCCGGGTGGTTCCAGCTGTAGGGACGTCTTTTGTCATTTTTGCCGTATATTAGGGAAGAAGAAACTATGAGCGAGCAGCAGACGACTGAAGCGACGACGGCGACGGGCGGAGTTAAGAAGACTCCCGCCACTTTCCGCGCCATCCTGGGCGAGAAGATCGGCATGACGCAGATCTTCCACCCCAAGGACCAGAACCTTTACGGCGTGACCGTGATTCAGGCGGGGCCCTGCCCCGTTCTCCGGGTCAAGACCGCCGACTCCAAGGACGGCTACGACGCCGTGCAGCTCGGCTTCGGCACGATCAAGGATAAGTCCCGCAATTCCGCCGAGCGCGGCCAGTTCAAGAAGGCGGGCGTCGGTTCGCAGAAGTACGTGCGCGAGATCCGCGCCGCGAACCTCGCCGGCCTCGAGGCCGGCCAGACCGTCCTCGCGGACACCTTCAAGAGCGGCGACTACGTCGACGTTCAGGGCGTCTCCAAGGGTAAGGGCTTCGCCGGCGTCATGAAGCGCCACAACTTCAAGGGTCTGCCCGCCTCGCACGGCGCGTCGGACAAAGAGCGCTCGCCGGGTTCCCTCGCCTCGCGCCGCTCGCTCGGTCGCGTCATGCCCGGCCAGCGCATGGCCGGTCACATGGGCAACGTCATCACCTCGACCATCAAGATCGAGGTCGTGTCCGTGGACCTCGAGAAGAACCTGATCTACGTCGCGGGCGCCGTCCCCGGCCCGCGCGGCGGCCTCGTCACCATTTCCGAGACCGTCAAGAACAAGAAAGCCCGTGTCGAGATCGTGCGCTCCACGATCAAGAAAGACAAGATGGGTAACATCATCAAGGCCGCCGTCAAACCCGGCGCGGCCAAGAAGTAAGGAATTAACATGGACGCCAAAATCATCGACGTCAACGGGAAGGAAACCGGCACGGTCTCCCTCAAAGAGGAGATTTTCGGGCACAAGCCTGAGCGCCGCTTCCTGCACGAGTTCGTCACCATCTACCTCGCCAACCAGCGCGCGTGGACCTCGAACACCAAGAGCCGCACGACGGTGTCCGGCGGCGGCCGCAAGCCGTGGAAGCAGAAGGGAACCGGCCGCGCCCGCTCGGGCTCGATCCGCTCCGGTCTGTGGCGCCACGGCGCGATCATCCACGGCCCGCGCATGGGCCGTGGTTCGCGCCTCGACTACCCTCGCCAGAAGGCCCGTCTCGCCCTCGCTCAGGCCCTCTCGGCCCGCGCGCAGGACGGCGGTCTCATCTGCGTCAAGGACCTCACGCTGAAGGAGCCGAAGACGAAGCTCCTCGCCGCGACCCTCGCCAAGATGGGCTGCGAAGGCAAGACCTTGATCGTTCTCGACGCTCCGAACGCCGCCTTGGCGCTCGCGAGCCGCAACATCCCGACCGTCGCCGTCCGTCTCGCGGCCGACATCAACGCTTACGAGGTTCTTTACTGCAAGAAGCTCGTGATCACGCAGCCCGCGCTCGAGAAGCTCGGCGCGCGCTGGAACTGAGGAACACGACGATGTCCGATAAAGCTCTCCACGAAATTCTGGTCCGGCCCCTCCTCACCGAGCGCGGCACGGGCAACCAGGAGAAGTACAACCAGTACCTCTTCGAAGCCGCTCCCGACGCGACCAAGACCGACATCAAGCGCGCCGTCGAGACGATGTTCAAGGTCACCGTCGAGAAGATCCGCACGCAGGTCGTCCCGGGCAAGTTCCGCCGGTTCGGTCGCGGCGGCGGCATGCGCCCCGATTGGAAAAAAGCGATCGTGACCGTGACGAAGGGTCAGAAGATCGACTTTGCGACTCCTACCGCCTAAGAGAAAATATCATGGCCATCAAATCCTATAAGCCGTACACGCCGTCCCGCCGCGGGATGACCTCCCAGGACTACTCGGACGTGACGACCAACGTCCCCGAGAAGTCCCTCGTGTCCAAGCTGACCCGCAAGGGCGGCCGCAACAACACCGGCATGATCATGGTTCGCCATCAGGGCGGCGGCCACAAGCGCGCGTACCGCGCGATCGACTTCAAGCGCTTCGACAAGGCCGGCGTCCCCGGCAAGGTCGTCTCCATCGAGTACGACCCGAACCGCTCCGCTCGCATCTGCCTCGTCAACTACGCCGACGGCGAGAAGCGCTACATCATCCAGCCCGCGGGCATGAAGGTCGGCGACACCGTGATGAGCGGCCCTGAGGCCGAGATCAAGGTGGGTAACGCCCTGCCCGTCATCAAGATTCCTGAAGGTACCTTCATCCACTGCCTCGAGCTCAACCCCGGCAAGGGCGCGCAGATGATGCGCTCCGCCGGCACCCAGGCTCAGCTGATGGCGAAGGACGCCGGTTACGCGCAGATCAAGATGCCGTCGGGCGAAGTCCGCATGGTGCCCGACACCTGCTACGCGACGATCGGCCAGGTCGGCAACTTCGAGCACAACACGATCACGCTCGGCAAGGCCGGCCGCAACCGCCATCTCGGCATCCGCCCCACCGTCCGCGGCGGCGCCATGAACGCCACCGACCATCCGCTCGGCGGCGGCCGCGGTAAGTCGAAGGGTAACAATCACCCGCGCTCTCCTTGGAACCAGCTCTCGAAGGGCTTCAAGACGCGCAACAAGAAGAAGGTCTGGGGCTGGATGATCGTCTCCGACCGGCGCCGCTCGGCGCAGCACGCGTAAAGAGGAATTATGAGCCGATCTACTAAGAAGGGACCGTACGTCGAAGCGAGCCTGCTGAAGAAGGTGCAAAAGCAGAACACCGCCGGCGAGAAGAAGCCGATCAAGACCTGGGCGCGCCGCTGCACCATCACGCCCGAGTTCGTCGGCCACACGTTCTCCGTGCACAACGGCCGCAAGTTCCTGCCCGTTTACGTCAACGAGCAGATGGTCGGCCACAAGCTCGGCGAATTCTCGTTCACGCGCTTCTTCAAGGCGCACGGCGGGACGACCAAGGCCGCGGACGCCAAGACCTAAGTCGATTAAGGGATAAAGAGAAATAACATGGAAGCTACTGCTCACTCTCGGTTTCAGCGCTACGGCACGCGCAAGGTCGGCCAGGTCCTCAAGGAGATCCGCGGCAAGTCGGTGCTCGAAGCCGAGCGCATCATCCCGATGATGCCCCGCATCTGCTCGGTCATGGTCGGCAAGGCCGTCCGCTCCGCCGCGGCGAACCTCGTCAACTTGGCCGCCAAGAACGGCCACACGATCAACCCTGAAAAGGTCTACATCAAGTCCTGCTGGTCCACGATGGGCCCGATGGGAAACATGAAGCGCATGCTGCCCGCTCCTCAGGGCCGCTCCTACACCTTCAAGCGCAAAGTCTGCCACTTGACCGTCATCGTCAGCGATGAGCGCGTCGCCGGCAAAGGAAAGTAATACACCATGGGTAATAAGATCCATCCGAACGCCCTCCGCCTCGGCTACATTCACGACTGGCAGTCCAAGTGGTTCTCCACCAAGGACGCTCCCGCCCTCATCGGCGAGGACTTCAAGATCCGCAACCTCGTCCGCAAGGCCTTCCGCGCCGCCGCGGTGAGCTGGGTCGGCATCGAGCGCGCCGGCTCTTACCTGCGCGTCAACATCCACACCGCCCGCCCCGGCGTCGTGATCGGCAAGAAGGGCGCGGACATCGAAGCGCTTCGCAAGAACGTGGAAGCCATGACCTCCCGCAAGACGTACGTCAACGTCATGGAGATCAAGGATCCCGAGCTCGATTCCCGCCTCGTCGCGGACTCGATCGCGGTTCAGCTTGAGAAGCGCATCGCCCACCGCCGCGCCATGCGCCGCGCGATGGAGCGCACGATTCAGTCCGGCGCCCTCGGGATCAAGGTCATGATCTCGGGCCGCGTCAACGGCGCCGAGATCTCCCGCCGCGAGTGGCAGCGCGAGGGCCGCGTGCCCCTGCACACCTTCGCCGCGGACGTGGACTACGGCACCGCCGAGGCCATGACGCACGCCGGCCTCATCGGCGTGAAGGTCTGGATCTTCAAGAAGCAGCACTTCGTGAAGTCGCTCAAGGAGCTGCAGATGATGGCGAAGAAGGAAGCCGCCCTCGTCGCGGCCGCGATGTCCATCGAGAGCGGCGACGCTCCCGCGGCGCCGGCGCCGGCTCCGGTTCCGGAAGGGGGACGCTAAAATGCTGATGCCCAAGCGCGTCAAGTATCGCAAGCCTCACTCGCATCCCCGCATCAAGGGACCCGCGAAGCGCGGCGTCAGCCTCGCGTTCGGCGATTTCGGCCTGAAGGCGCTCGAGCCCAAGTGGGTCACCGCGCGCCAGATCGAAGCCAGCCGCGTCACGATCTCCCGCCACCTCAAGAAAGGCGGCAAGCTCTGGGTCCGCATCTTCCCCGACAAGGCGGTCACCAAGCATCCCGCCGAGACCCGCATGGGTAAGGGTAAGGGCGCTCCCGATCATTGGGTCGCCGTCGTGCGGCCCGGCCGCATGCTGTTCGAAGTCGGCGGTCTGACCGTCGACGAAGCGAAGAAGGCCTTCAAGATGGCCTCCTACAAGCTCCCCATCCTCACCAAGTTCATTTCCCGCGAGCACATCTAAATATATGGCCGACAAGAAATCCAAGACGGCGACGCAGGACAAGACCGCCCTTAACCCGGCGGAGCTGAAAAACGAGCTGCGCACGGCTCTCACCAAGCGCGCCAAGCTCGAGTTCCAGCACAACGTCGCCCCGCTCAAGAATCCCATGGAGTTGCGCTTTCTCCGCCGCGAGATCGCGCGCCTCAAGACGCAACTTTCCGTGAAGGAGGCCGCGAAGTGACGAAGACCGCCGCCGCTCCCGCCGCCGCCGAGCTCGAAATCGAGCGCGGCAACCGCAAGACGCTCGAAGGAGTCGTCGTGTCCGACAAGATGAACAAGACCCGCACCGTCCGCGTGTCCCGTTCCGTCCGGCACCCCTTCTACGAGAAGGTCATGAAGAGCTCTAAGAAGTTCCACGCGCACGACGAGAACAACGAGACCCGCGAGGGCGACATCGTCGAGATCACCAGCACCCGGCCGCTGTCCAAGCTGAAGCGCTGGCGCATCGTCCGCATCGTGAAGGCCGCGCCGAAGGGCCTGGCGGAGGCCAAGTAAATGATCCAACTTCGCACGATGGTTAACGTCGCCGATAACTCCGGCGCGCGCCGCCTGCAGTGCTTCCACGTGATGGGCGGCTCGTACCGCCGCTACGCGTCCTTGGGAGACATTATCGTTTGCTCCGTCGTGGACGCTCTCCCGAACGGCGCGATCAAGAAGGGAACGGTCGTGAAGGCGGTCGTGGTTCGCGTCAAGCGCAACCTGCGCCGCTCCGACGGTTCTCACGTTTCTTTCGACGACAACGCCGCGTGCTTGATCGACGATAAGAACGAGCCGAAGGGCACCCGCGTGTTCGGGCCCGTGGCGCGCGAGCTGCGCGACAAGGAGTTCCTGAAGATCGTGTCCCTCGCCCCGGAGGTCGTGTAGTCATGAAGCTCAAGATCAAGAAGAAGGACAAGGTCATCGTGATCTCCGGCAAGGAGAAAGGCAAGACGGGAGAAGTGCTCGACCTCATCATGGGCGACTCCTTCACGCCGACCCGCGTGCTCATCGCCAAGATCAACATGGTGACCAAGCACAAGAAGCCGACCCAGACCGATCCCGGCGGCATCACGAAGATCGAATCTCCGATTTCGATCAGCAACGTCATGCTGCTCGACCCCAAGACGAACAAGCCGACGCGCATCCGCATCAAGACGGCCGCCAACGGCGACAAGACCCGCATCGCCAAGTCCGGCGAGACGATCGCTTAATATTCAGGTAAGGAATCATGGCTGAGAAAACGACAGACGACACGAAGGCGAAAGCGGCGGCCAACAAGGCCGCCCAAGCCGCCAAGAAAGCCGGTCTCGAGAAGCAGGCCGCGTCCAAGGCCGGTCCCGCGTTCGAGCTGAACCAGGATGGCCGCGAGACCGCGCACCCGGTGCCGCGTCTCAAGTCCCACTACCGCGAGAACGTGATCCCCTCCTTCATGGAGAAGCACGGCCTGTCGAACCCGCATGAGGTTCCCAGCCTGCGCAAGATCGTTCTCAACGTCGGCGTCTCCGAAGCCCGCGACAACGTCCAGATGCTGGACAACGCGCGCGAAGAGCTGGCGCTGATCACCGGCCAGTGGCCCCAGGTCCGCAAGGCCACCAAGTCGATCTCCAACTTCAAGCTGCGCCAGGGCATGCCGATCGGCGTGCGCGTCACTTTGCGCGGCGACCGCATGTGGGAGTTCCTGGACCGCCTCATCGCGGTTTCCATCCCCCGCATCCGCGACTTCCGCGGCCTCGAGCCCAAGGGCTTCGACGGCTCCGGCAACTTCAACCTCGGCCTGAAAGAACAGCTGATCTTCCCTGAGATCAACGCCGAGCGCGTCCCGCAGCAGCGCGGCATGAACATCTCGTTCGTGATCGGCGGCGGCAAGGACGATATGAGCCTCGACCTCCTTAAAGAGCTCGGGATGCCGTTCAAGACGGCCGAGCAAGCGGCCAAGAAGGGGAACAACTAATTATGGCCACTACCGCATGGCGCGCCAAGATGACCAAGGCGCCCAAGTTCTCGACTCGTCATCGTAACCGCTGTCAGATCTGCGGCCGTCCTCGCGCGTTCTACCGCGACTTCGGTCTCTGCCGCATGTGCTTCCGGAAGATGGCCCATCAGGGTCTACTCCCGGGCATCAAAAAGTCCTCCTGGTAAAAAAATCATGGATCCTATCGCCGACCTATTGACTCGCATCCGCAACGCCAACATCCGACAGAAGGACCGCGTCGACGTCCCCATGTCGAAGATGAAGATGGAAGTCGTTCGCGTCTTGAAGGAAGAAGGCTTCATCGCCAACTTCAAGACCCTCTACAACGGGACCAACAAGGTGGGCACCATCCGCGTGTTCCTCAAGTTCTCCCCGACCAAGGAAGCCGTCATCCGCGGCATCAAGCGCGTGTCGAAGCCCGGCCTGCGCATCTATCGCCCGCACGACGAGATTCCCAAGTCGCGCGGCGGTTTCTCGGTCACGATTGTCTCCACCTCGCAGGGCGTCATGACCGACGCCATGGCGAAGGAAAAGAAGGTTGGCGGCGAAGTTCTCTGCCAGGTCTGGTAAACGAACATGTCTAGAATTGGAAAGCAGCCCGTCATCATCCCCGCCGGAGTCCAGCTCAAGCTGGACGGCAACGTCGTCACGGCGAAGGGCCCCAAGGGAGAGCTCAAAGAGGCTCTGCACCCTTACGTCAAGGCCGAGATCAAGGGACAGGAAGTCATTCTGACCTCCGACATCACGGTCGCCCGCGACGCCTCCGCGATCTGGGGCATGACGCGCGCCCGCCTGCACAACCTCGTGACCGGCGTCGCCGTCGGCTACTCGAAGATCCTCGAGATCCACGGCCTCGGCTTCCGCGCCGAAGTCGCGGGGCAGAAGCTCACGCTCGCGCTCGGCAAGTCTCATCCCGTGATTTTCGAGGCGCCGAAGGGCGTCACCGTCGCGGTCGACGCGAAGAAGACTTTGCTCACCGTGTCCGGCGTCAGCAAGGACGCGGTCGGCGCTTGCGCCGCGGACATCCGCGAGCTGCGCAAGCCCGAGCCCTATAAGGGCACGGGCATCCGCTATCAGGGCGAATACGTCCGCAAGAAGGCGGGCAAGACCGCGGCCGGCGCCAGCGCCGGAGCGGGAGGCAAGAAGTAAATGAAGAATAAATGGGTTCGGGCCGAATTTCGTAAGACGGCGACGCGCAAGCGGTTGTTCGAGCACCGCGGCGAGCGCCCGCGCTTGAGCGTGCACCGCAGCCTCAAGTACATCTACGCTCAGGTCATCGACGACAACAAGGGCGTGACGCTCGCGTTCGCGTCGTCGCTCGACAAGGACCTGCGCACGGCGCTCAAGTCCCACAAGAGCGTCGACGCGGCGAAGAAGGTCGGCGAGAGCATCGCGGCGAAGGCCGTGAAGGCCGGCGTCAAGAAGGTGACGTTCGACCGCGGCCAGTACGTGTACCACGGCCGCGTCAAGGCCTTGGCCGACGCCGCGCGCGCCGGCGGACTCGAGTTTTAATAAACGGAGAATTTGTTAATGGCTACTGAGACGACGACGACGGTTCCCACCCAGCCCATCGTGCCCGCGGCGACGGAACGCCCCGAGCGCGGCGGCGATCGTGGACAGGGCGGCGACCGCCGCGGCCCGCGCCGCGGCCCGCGCCGCAACGACCCCCGCGAAGAGGGTGGCTTTAAAGAGACCGTCGTCACGATCAACCGCGTGGCCAAGGTCGTCAAAGGCGGTAAGCGCTTCTCGTTCTCCGCGCTCGTCGTCGTCGGGGACGCGGCCGGCAAGGTCGGCTACGGCATGGGCAAGGCCAAGGACGTCCAGGCCGCCATCCTGAAGGCCAACGCGCACGCGCGCAAGGCCCTCATCAGCTTCCCGATCGTGCCGGAAGGCACGATCCCGCACGAGATCGTCGCGAAGTTCGGCTCCGCCAAGGTTTGGATGAAGCCCGCGACTCCCGGTACCGGCGTCATCGCCGGCGGCGGCGTCCGCGCGGTCCTCGAGGCCGCCGGCGTGAAGAACATCCTCACCAAGAGCCTCGGCTCGTCGAACGCCTTCAACATGGTCGGCGCGACGTTCGAAGCCCTCAAGCTCCTTCGCACGAAGGAAGACATCATCAAGCTCCGCGGAAAATAAAGTGGCCAAGACCAAGACCCCCGTCGCTCAGAAGGAAATCATTTCCCTGTCGAACCTCGAGCCCGTCCCCGGCTCGCGCCGCCGCCCGATCCGCCTCGGTATGGGTGAAGGCTCCGGCACCGGTCAGACCGCCACGCGCGGTCAGAAAGGCCAGCGCTCCCGCTCGGGCGACGGCAAGCTCGTCGGCTTCGAAGGCGGTCAGACGCCTCTGATCCGCCGCATCCCGAAGCGCGGCTTCACCAACGGCCTGTTCAAGACCGTGTATCAGGTGATCGACCTCGGCACCCTCGACCGCGTGTTCAAGAACAAGGCCGAGATCACGATCGAGGACCTGCGCATCCACAACCTCATCAAGGGCCGCAAGCCCGTCAAGATCCTCGCCGACGGCGAGCTCAAGCGCGCCATCAAGGTCAGCGCCCACGGCTTCTCCGCTTCCGCGAAGGACAAGATCGAGAAGGCCGGCGGCAAGGCCGAAGTCGTTAAGGCCCCCAAGGCTTAAGCGATGCGCGGACTCGGCGACATCTTCGAAATCCCGGAACTGCGCAAGCGCGTGCTCTTCACGCTCGGCGCCATCGCCGTTTTCCGCATCGGCGCGGCGATTCCGATTCCGGGCGTCAACGGAGACGCCATCCGCGCCATCTTCAACGCCCAGCAGAGCAGCCTGCTCGGCTTCCTCAACACGTTCTCGGGCGGCGCCCTCGGGCGCTTCTCGATCTTCTCGATGGGCGTGGTTCCTTACATCAACGCCTCCATCATCATGAGCCTGCTGCAGGGCGCGCACGTCCTGCCCTTCCTCGACCGCCTCGCCAAGGACGGCGAGCTCGGCCGGCGCAAGCTCAACAGCTACACCCGTTACCTGACCCTGTTCCTCGCGGTGTTCCAGAGCTTCGGCCTGACCATCGCGATCACCAAGATGCAGGCGCCGGGCGGGGCTCCGACCGTCATCGATCCGACCGTCCTGTTCTACTGCGTGACCGTGCTGACGATGACCGCCGGCACGATCTTCGTCATGTGGCTCGGCGAGCAGATGACCGAGCAGGGCATCGGAAACGGCGTCTCGCTTTTGATCTTCACCGGCATCGTCGAGCGCATCCCGGCCGCCGGCTGGAGCCTCTTCGAGCTCGTCCGCCTCGAGGAAATCAACCTGTTCGCGGCCATCGCCATCGTCGCGGCGCTGCTCGCGGTCATCATCTCCGTCGTCTGGGTCGAGACCGCCCAGCGCCAGATTCCGGTGCAGTACGCCAAGCGCATGGTCGGCCGCAAGATGTACGGCGGCTCCCAGAGCTACCTCCCTCTTAAGGTGGACCAGAGCGGCGTCATCGCCGTCATCTTCGCGCTCTCCCTGCTGTCGGTGCCCGTCACGATCGTGACCTTCGCGCCGAACCAGCCCTGGGCCGAAGGCGCCATGCGCTTCTTCCGCGGCGGCAACTGGATCTACGACGCCGTGTACGCCGGCCTCATCATCTTCTTCTGCTACTTCTATAACTCGGTCTCGATCAACCCGGTCGACTTGGCGGAGAACATGAAGAAGTCCGGCGGCTTCATCCCCGGAATCCGCCCCGGCGAACCCACCGCTAAGCACATCGAGTGGATCCTCGAGCGCATCACCCTCGGCGGCGCGCTCTTCGTCGCGGCGATCGCGGTCATGCCCGACATCATGAAGCGCGAGTTCAGCGTTCCCTTCTTCTTCGGCGGCACCTCTCTCCTCATCGCGGTCGGCGTCGCGCTCGACACGATGGGCCAGCTCGAGGCGCACCTGATCATGCGGCACTACGAGGGCTTCCTCAAGAAGGGCCGCATCCAGGGTCGCTGGTTCAACGTGGGCAGCGGAGTCTCGCAGTGATCGTGATCCTCCTCGGCTCCCCGGGCTCCGGCAAAGGCACGCAGTGCAAGCGCCTCGCCGAGAAGTTCGGCTTCCAGCACCTCGCCACCGGCGACATCTTCCGCGCGGAAATCGCGCAGAAGACCTCGATCGGCGTGAAGGCGCAGGACTATTTGAAGGCGGGCAAGCTCGTTCCGGACGCCGTCGTCATCGAGATGGTCGCGGGTAAGATCGAGAAGGGGGGCAAGTACCTCCTCGACGGTTTCCCGCGCACGCTCGAGCAGGCGCAGGGCCTCGCCGGCATGCTCAAGGGCCTCGGCGCGTCGGTCGACCTCGTGGTCTACCTGACGTTGGCCAAGGAAGAAGCGATCCGCCGCATGGCTTCGCGCCGCACGTGCACCGGCTGCGGCGAGGTGTACAACACGATTTCCCGTCCGACCGCGAAGGAAGGCGTCTGCGATAAGTGCGGCGCCGCCGTGGTTCAGCGCGAAGACGATACCGAGGCCACCGCCGCCAAGCGCCTCATGGTGTTCGAAGATCTGACGCACCCGCTCGTCGCGTACTACAAGTCCGAGGCCGCGTTCCAGGAAGTGGACGCCGCTCAGTCGCCGGAAAAGGTGGAAGCCGCTTTGTCCGCCGTGATCGATTCGACGAGGGCCGCGCGGTGACCATGTTGATGAACAAAGCGGTCGAAGTCAAAACGGCCGACGAGCTCCGCACGATGCGCGCCGCCGGCGGCGTCGTCGCCGACATCCTCGTGTTGCTCAAGGGCATGGTCAAGCCCGGCATGACCACGGGCGAGATCGACCAGATCTGCCGCGTCGAGCTCAAGAAGCGCGGCGCCAAGCCCGCGTTCCTCAACTACCACGGTTTCCCAGGCGTGATCTGCGTCTCGATCAACTCCGAGATCGTCCACGGCATCCCGTCGGACAAGCGCGTTCTCAAGGAATCCGACATCGTCGGCCTCGATTTCGGCGCGGTCATCGACGGCTGGTACGGCGACTCGGCCATCACCGTTCCGATCGGCAAGATTTCTCCAGAAGCGGAACAGCTGATCAAAGTCACTCGTGAGTGCCTCGAGCGCGGCATCGCCGCCGTCAAAAACGGCAACCGCATCGGCGACATCGGTTTCGCCGTGCAGTCCCACGCCGAAGCCCACGGCTACACCTTGGTCCGCGAGTTCGTCGGCCACGGCATCGGCCGCGCGCTTCATGAGGAGCCGCCCGTCCCCAATCTCGGCCGAGCCGGAACCGGCGGCCGCCTCAAGACCGGCATGACGATCGCCATCGAGCCCATGGTCAACCTCGGCGGCCCCGAGGTCACCACGCTCGGCGACGGCTGGACCGCCGTGACGAAGGACGGCAAGCTGTCCGCTCATTTCGAGCACACGGTCGCCGTGACCGACACGGGCTTCGAGATCCTGACGTTGCCCACGATTTAGACGATGAAAGAAGAGAAGATCGAAGTCGAAGGAAAAATCTTGGAGGCGCTCCCGAACGCGATGTTCCGCGTCGAGATCGCCAAAGACAAGATCGTCCTCGCGCACATTTCCGGCAAGATGCGGATGCACTACATCAAGATTTTGCCGGGCGACAAAGTCCGTATCGAGCTGTCCCCTTACGACCTCACGCGGGGACGCATCACTTACCGGGAGTAATCAGATGAAAGTCAGAGCGAGCGTCAAACCCATTTGCCAGAAGTGCAAGATCGTGAAACGCAACGGCGTGATCCGCGTGCTGTGCTCGAACCCGAAGCACAAGCAGCGGCAGGGCTAGTTTTAAACAAAGGATAACGGAGAAAAAAGTATGGCGCGTGTGGCAGGAGTCGATCTTCCCAAGAACAAGCGTATCGACGTGGCGCTTCAGTACCTTTATGGCGTGGGCGAGACCCGCGCAAAGGTGGTGATCGCGAAGCTCAACGGCATGGTCAAGCCCGACACCCGGGTGAAGGACCTGACCGAGGAGCAGGTCGTGCTCATCAACAACCTTTTGCTCAAGGATTTCAAGGTTGAAGGCGAACTGCGCCGCGAGACGCTCGCGAACATGGCTCGTCTCACCGAGATCGGCTCGTTCCGCGGCCACCGCCATCGCCGCAACCTGCCGTGCCGTGGTCAGCGCACGAAGACCAACGCCCGCACCCGTCGCGGCCGCAGAAAGACCGTCGGCGTGGGCAAGGCCGCTTCGCCCACCGGTAAGTCTTAAGAGAACTTTAGGAGAGATTGAATATGGCCGACGAAAAAACGACTCCCGCCGCTGGTAAGGCAGCTCCTGCCGCGGCACCCCGTAAAAAAGCCTGGAAGTCTTTGACCTTCGCGAAGGTCCACATCCAGTGCTCTTTCAACAACACGATCGTGTCGCTCACCGACGACCGCGGCGACGTCCTCATCTGGGCCACCGCCGGCGGCTCGGGCTTCCGCGGCACGAAGAAGGGCACGCCCTTCGCGGCCGGCGACACGGCCAAGAAGGTCGCCGACCGCGCCGTGCAGCTCGGCGTGAAGCAGGTCGCCGTTTTCATCAAAGGCCCCGGACCGGGTCGCGAGACCGCCGTTCGCTCGCTCGGTTCCGCCGGTCTGATGGTCATCAGCCTTAAGGACGTCACGCCGATGCCGCACAACGGCTGCCGCCCGCCCAAAGCGAGGAGAGTCTAGTTTTATGGCCCGTTATACCGACGCCGTCTGCAAGTTGTGCCGCCGCGAACAGCAGAAGCTCTTCTTGAAGGGCGACAAGTGCTACACGAAGTGCGTCCTTGAGAAGCGCCCCGGCATTCCGGGCATGGCCAAGCCTCAGCGGGGTAAACCCTCCGCCTTCTCGATCCGCCTGCGCGAGAAGCAGAAGCTTCGCCGCATGATCCAGATGAACGAGCGCCCGTTCGAGCGCTCCGTCACCAACGCCTCCGCGGCGCGTGAAGAGTCCGGCGCGGCGCTGCTGCGCGGCCTCGAGCTTCGCCTCGACAACATCGTCCGCCGCATGGGCGTGGCGACGTCGATCAAGACGGCGCGCCAGCTCGTCCTGCACGGGCACGTCAAGGTCGGTGGCAAGGTCGTCGACATCCCGTCATACCCCGTAAAACCGGGCGCTCTTGTTTCAGTCAACGTCAAGATGAAGGAGAACGTCGGCGTCAAGCTGAGCCTCGAGACGTCCAAGAAGCTCAACAACCGCCCCGCTTTCCTCGAGTTCAATGAGGGCGAGCTGTCCGCCAAGGTGCTCCGCATTCCTGAGCGCACCGAGACGAGCTTCCCCATCAACGACCAGTTGATCATCGAGTACTACTCACGCTAAAGCGTGAGTAGCACGTCCTTAATAAACATCCTCATGCCGTCGTAAGGTTTATACCGGAGAATAAGAGAATGGCTTACAAAGAACTGATCCTGCCGCAGAAGCTGTCCGTCGACGAGAAGTCCATGTCGGACAGCTACGCGAAGTTCGTCGCCGAGCCGTACGAGCGCGGCTACGGACACACGGTCGGCAACGCGCTTCGCCGCGTGCTGCTCTCCTCTCTCGAAGGCGCCGCGGTCACCGCGGTCCGCATCGAGAAGGCGACGCACGAGTATCAGGCGCTCCCTGGCGTGAAGGAAGATGTGATGAACATCCTCCTGAACCTCAAGAAGCTCCGCGTGAAGCTGTTCTCCAACGGTCCTGAGACCGTCTACCTGTCCGTCAGCAAGGAAGGCGTGGTCACGGCCAAGGACATCCAGGGCAACGCGAACGTCGAGGTCGTCAACAAGGACCTCGTCATCGCGCACCTCGAGGCCGGCGGCAAGATCGACATGGAGATCGAAGTCTCCAAGGGCCGCGGCTACGTCCCCGCCGAAGAGCTCCGCGCGCAGAACCAGTGGGCCGCGGGCTTCCTGCCCGTCGACGCGCTGTTCTCGCCCGTCGTCAAGGTTCACTACGACGTGGAAAACGCCCGCGTCGGTCAGGTGACCGACTACGACCGCCTGATCCTCGAGATCTGGACGGACGGCTCGCTGAACCCCGCCGAGGCTTTGATCCAGTCGTCCAAGCTCCTGCGCGAGTCTCTCAACATCTTCATCCCCGAGGAAGAGCAGACGGCCGACGCGGCCGCCGGCCTCTCCGACGGCGCGGCGTCCGAGGGAGCCGTTTCCCTCGCCGGCCTCGACCCGAAGCTGCGCGAGATCCTCAACCAGCCCATCGAGATGATCGAGCTGTCGTCCCGCGCGTCCAACTGCCTCAAGGTCGCCCGCATCCGCACGATCGGCGAGCTCGTCGGCAAGCGCGATGAGGAACTCCTGGCCGTCAAGAACTTCGGTAAGAAGTCTCTCGACGAGATCAAGGATCGCCTCAAGGACATGGGCCTGTCGCTCGGCATGCAGGTCGGACAGCTCGGATAGTTTTTTTAAAAGAGGATTTAATTTATGGCGTCTAAAGCTCTCGGTCGTCGTCAGCTCGGTATCACCAGCTCGCATCGCCGCTCGCTGCTGCGGAACATGGCCACCAGCCTGTTCAAGCACGAGCGCATCGAAACCACCATCGCCAAGGCGAAGGAGCTCCGGCCGTACGCCGAGAAGCTCATCACCAACGCGAAGAAGGGTGAGCATTTCATGGTGCGCCGCCAGATCCAGGACAAGGTGGTCTACAAGAAGCTGTTCGAAGTGCTCGCGCCCCGCTACGCGCAGCGCCCCGGCGGCTACACCCGCATCCTCAAGATCGCTCCGCGCATCGGCGACAACGCCAAGCTCGGTTTGATCATGCTCGTTTCTTAAACAAAGAAACGACAATAACGGCCGTAAGGTCTCGGCCGCAAAAAGGGTAAGATAAAGCATGCTCGATTTCCTCTTCAGCCTGTTCTCGAACGACATGGGTATCGACCTCGGCACGGCGAACACCCTCGTCTATGTGAAGGGCCAGGGAATCGTGCTGCGCGAGCCGTCCGTCGTCGCCATCGACCGTGAGACGCGCCGCGTGCTCGCGATCGGCGCCGAGGCCAAGCGCATGCTTGGCCGCACGCCCGCCTCGATCATCGCCGTCCGCCCGCTTCGCAACGGCGTCATCGCCGACTTCGAAGTGACGCAGGAGATGATCAAGTACTTCATCCGCAAGGTGCACAACCGCCGCTCGTTGCTGCATCCTCGCGTCGTCATCGGCATCCCTTCGGGCATCACCGAAGTCGAGCGCCGCGCCGTGCAGGAGTCGGCCGAGCAGGCCGGCGCCCGCCGCGTGTACCTCATCGAAGAGCCCATGGCCGCCGCGATCGGCGCGGACCTTCCGATCTCCGAGCCGCACGGCAACTTCATCGTCGACATCGGCGGCGGCACGACGGAAGCCGCGGTTATCAGCCTCGGAGGCTTGGTTGTCTCCAAATCTCTTGATATCGCCGGCGACGAGATGGACGAAGCCGTCATCATGCACTTTAGACGCAAGTACAACCTCCTGATCGGCGAGACGACCGCCGAAGAGGTCAAGATTCAAATCGGATCGGTCTTCCCGCTGAAGGAAGAGAAGACCATGGAAGTGAAGGGCCGGGATCAGGCCACCGGCTTGCCGAAGACGGTTTTGATCACGTCGGAAGAAGTGCGCCAGTCTCTCATGGAGCCGGTGCAACTCATCCTCGACGTGATCAAGAACACGCTGGAGGAGACTCCGGCGGAATTGGCTGCGGATTTGGTGGACCGGGGCATTATGCTCGCGGGCGGCGGATCCTTGCTGAGAGGTCTTCCCGACCTCATTCGGCAGGAGACCGAGCTGCCCGTGCATCGCGCCGCGGACCCCTTGAGCTGCGTTGCGCTCGGGACGGGGAAGTTCCTGGAAGAGCTCGATCATATCGACGATCGGCGCCCGGACTTCGTCACGTCCTATCGAGACCGCTCGTAAGAGCGGTCGTCCACAGACACCGTCCATCGTGACGTGCAACTCCGGGCCTAGGCCATAGCCTAGGGCCGGTCTAATGCAACGCGAAACGCGTATCGCCAACTTCGTACTGGGCGCCCTGACGGCGCTCTCGCTCTTGCTTCTGTCGCTCCCCTTGTCGACTCCGGTGAAGTCGTTCAAGGCGGCGACGGGGTATTTGCTCGACCCGCTCGCCTACCACGGCGAGGGGGCCTACCAGCATTTGGCCGACGCGCCGACGCGCATGCGCCGCCTGCTCGAGGCGGACATGGAGAACGAGCGCCTACGCGCGGAGCTCAAGCGCGGCGAATGGCTGGCGACCACGGTCTCCGCCCTGTCGCTCGAGAATGAGCGCCTGCGCCTGGCCCTCGTCTTGAAGGCGCCCGCGGGCCGCTCGCCCGCCTGGGTGCACGTCATGGAGCGCGATCCGATCCATTGGTACCGCAGCCTCGTCGTGGACGCCGGCTCCGACCGCGGCGTCTCTCTCAATGATCCCGTTCTCGGGCCCCGCGATGGCCAGCTCGTCGCTGTCGGGCGCGTGGTGGACGTGAGGCCGAAGACGTCGACCGTCCTGCTGCTGACGGACGAAGGCGCCTCCGTGGCTTCGTATCTCTCGTCGGGAACGTACGAAGGCTTGGTCCAGGGCCAGGACGGCCCGCGCCTGCGCATGAACTACCTTAACGCGGAGGTTCAGCTCTCGACCGGCGACTCCGTCTACACCTCGCCGACGAGCGCCACGTTCCCGCCGGACGTGCTCATCGGGCGCGTCGCGCGCGTCAATCCTCGAGACCCCTTCCTCACCTTCCAATCGGTGGAGATCTCGCCCGCGGCCGACGCCTCGTCCCTGCAGGAGCTGATGATCCTGCGCGCGCCGGGAGCGGCCGAGGACGGGCCGCGGCCCGTCGAGCGCGCGGTCAAGACGCCGCCTTCCGCCCCGCACGTGCCGCCCGCCGAGGTCGCGATCTCGACGGCCGCGGCGCGGCCGCACCGCAAGAAGCCCGCGACGGTCACGGTCTCGACGCAGACGGCGGTCGCCGAGCCGCCGCCGAATCCGGAGGAGGCCGAATGATCGCTCTCGTCCGCGGCCTCCTGTTGTTCGTGCTGGCGATGTTCGGCCAGTGGTGGTGGAACACCCACTTCGCTTATTGGGGCGCGGCCCCGCAGTTCCTGCTCGTGCTCACGATCCTGATCGCCGCGCGTCGCGGACCGATCGCGGGCATGCTCGCGGGCTTCGGCTGGGGCCTGTACCTCGACGTCGCCCGCGCCGAGCTGTTCGGCGCCAGCGCGCTGACGCTCACCTTGGCCGCCTACTTCGTGGGCGTCGCCCGCCGCCAGATCGACCTGCGCGCCGCGGGACCGCTTGCCGCGACGACGTTTCTCTTCACGTACGCGGCCTTCCTCGGGCAAGGCCTTCTGGGCCTGATTTTCACGAAGAGCTTCGAGTCTCCGGGCTGGTTGCCGCTGCTGCTGACGCCGTTGCTCAACGCGCTGGCCGCGACGGTGGTGTCGCTTGTTTGGGACGCGCGGGGGGACCGCTGATATGAGCCGCGGCGGCGCCGTTCCCGTGGAACGCCTGGAGCTTCTCTGGTACGTCATCGCCGCGATGGGCCTCGTGCTGGGCCTGCGCTTGGCGCAGATGCAGCTCGTACAGGCCGCCGAATGGCGTCTGGCGGCCGAGCGTAACCGCTCGCAGATGATCCATCAGAACGCTCCGCGCGGCCGCATCTACGACCGCAACGGCGTGGCGGTCGCGACGAATGCGCCCGCCTTCTCCCTGATTTTCCTTCCCGGCAAGGACCGCCGCCGTCAGGACCTCAATCCCCTCGCTCAGGAACTCGGTCGCCAGCTCGGACGCGATCCCGATGAGCTGCTTGAGAAGCTCGAGCAGGCCGTCCGTGAAGAAAGCGCCATCCGCCTCGCCGAAAACCTCCCGACCCAGACGATGTTCCGCCTGTCGGAGCTCAAGACGATTTATCCCGGCGTGGACCTCATCGTCGAAGCCCGCCGTTGGTACCCTTTCGGCCGCTTCGCTTCGCATCTGCTCGGCTACATGGGCAAGATGAGCTCTCGCGAATGGCGCGAGCGCAAGCCCAAGGGCTATCGCGTGGACTCCCGCACCGGCCGCCTCGGTCTCGAGAAGATGTTCGAGGACGAGCTGCGCGGCCGCGACGGCGGCCTGCGCATGGAAGTCGACGCGCAGGGCCGGCTCAAGCGCGTCATCGACAAAATCCCTTTCGAGGCGGGCAGCAACGTCCACCTGACGATCGATGCGGCGGTGCAGAAGGCCGCCGATGACGGCCTTCGAGCCACCGCGACCGGCCGCGGCGCCGCCGTCGCCATCGACCCGCGCAACGGCGATCTGCTCGCGATGAGCTCCCAGCCGGACTTCGATCCGAACGCCTTCCTCTCCACCGATCCCGCCGAGGTGAAGAGCACGGTGCTGGAGCTTTCCGAGTTTAATAACGCGATTTCCGGCGCTTACCCTCCGGGTTCGACCTTCAAGCCGATCGCCGGCCTGGCTGCGCTCAGCGAGGGCCGTGTCAAACCCGACGACTCGGTCAATTGCCCCGGTTACTTCGAGCTGGGCGGCCGTACCTTCCTGTGCTGGGACCACAAAGGCCATCACCGCGTCTCCTGGCTGATGGGCCTGGCGCTTTCCTGCGACGTCTACTTCTACCAGCTCGGACTCAAGACCGGCGGCGGCGCGATCGAGCGGTTCGCGCGCGACTTCGGCCTTGGCCAGGCCACGGGCATCGCCCTCAAGGGCGAGAAGGGCGGCCATTTGTTCGGTCCCGAAACGCGCAAGAAAACCAATAAGGGCTGGTACGACGGCGACACATTGAACCTCGCGATCGGTCAGGGCGAACTGACGGTCACGCCACTGCAGATGGCCATCGCCGTCGCCGCGATCGCCAACCGCGGCACCGTCTGGCGTCCGCGCTACATCCAGAAAATCGTCTACGCCGACGGTCGCCCGGACGTGGTCAAGCCCGTCGAGCGCCGCGGCGTCGTCTCCGCCAAGGACGCCGCGTGGGACGAGGTCCAGCGCGGCCTCGAGGTCGTCATCACCTCGGGTACCGGCGGCGGCGCGCGCATCCCCGGCCTACTCGTCGCGGGCAAGACCGGTACCGCGCAGAACCCGCACGGCGAAGACCATGCCTGGTTCGTCGTCTACGCCGCCCGTCCCGGCGAGCCCGCCTCCATCGCGATTTCCGTCCTCGTCGAGAACGGCGGCCACGGCGGCACCACCGCCGCGCCCGTCGCCCGTAAAATGATCCTGGCGCATTTCGGCATGGAAGACCCGGCCGCTACGCGGCCGGTTATTCCTAAGATGCCTGCGGCGCTAACGGCTCCCGGCGCGGTTCCCGTACCGGGGAGGCTCCGATGACCATGGCCCGCGCCGTCCGCGTGCAGTCCGGCCTGTCCGGACGCGTGGATTGGACCTATATCGGCGCCGTGGCCGGCTTGATCATCGTCGGCTCTTTGGCCATGCTCTCGGCGGCCAGCACCACCACCTTCTACTCCTCGATCCTGCAGAAGCACTTCATCGCGCTCACGCTCGGCATCACGCTCTTCACGTTGACCTTGGCCTTCAACTACCAGGTGTTCCAGGACCAGTCGAAATTCCTCTACGGCATGGCGATCATGATCGTCGCGGCGACCTTGATCCTCGGCCGCATCTCGCGCGGCCAGCGCTCGTGGGTGCACCTGTTCGGCTTCAGCTTCCAGCCCGCGGAGATGGCGCGCACCCTCGTCGTCCTGGCGTTGGCGGATTTCCTCGATCGCCGAGCGCGCCGCATCCAGGACCTCTCGACCATTCTCACCGCGCTCGCGATCTGCGCGCCCGTGATGATTCTCGTGCTCAAGCAGCCGGACTTCTCGACGACCCTCACCTTCGTGCCCGCGATCTTCGGCATGATGTTCGCCGCCGGCGTGGACACCTTCCAACTGATCGCGATCTTCGGCTTCGGCGGCCTGGCGATCTCCGTGCCGCTGATCTACACGATCTGCCAGATTCGTTGGCCCGCCGCGGCGGCGCACAGCCTGCCGGGCATGATTCTCGCGACCTCGCGCATGGGCTGGGCCACCTTGGCCGCGATCGGCCTATTCTGCGCCCTCGGCCTGCTCGTCTGGCGCCTGTCGAGCTGGATGCGCGTGCAGGTCAAGCCCGCGGCCTTCGCGGCGATTCCGATCCTCTTATCGGCGGCCTTGCTCTCGGGCATCGTCGTGCACAAGCACCTCAAAGGCTACCAGCGCAACCGCTTCGTCGCCTGGATCGCGCCGGAATCCGACGTGCAGGGCGCGGCGTACAACGTCATCCAATCGCAGATCGCCGTGGGTTCGGGCGGGATGTGGGGGAAGGGCCTGTTCTCCGGCACGCAGTCGCAGCTCGGCTTCCTGCCGGAGCGTCATACCGATTTCGTCTTCGCCAACCTCGGCGAGGAGATGGGCTTCTGGGGAACGTCCTTGATCCTCGGATTGTATATGGTTCTGTTGTGGCGCATCGTGTCGGCCGCGCGCCTGGCGCGCGACCGCTACGGCTACCTGGTGTGCGCGGGTCTGGCATCGACCCTCGCGTTTCAACTCGCTCTCAACGTCGGCATGTGCCTGGGCCTCATGCCCGTCGCCGGCGTGCCTTTGCCTCTCGTTTCTTATGGCGGCTCGAGCCTCCTCGTCACTTTGTGGACGCTCGGCATCGTCGCCAACATCTACGCGCGGAGATACGCGCTGCTTTAACCGGAGACTCTCATGTCCAACGAAAACGATCAGACGACTCAAACGCCGCAGGCCGACCAGACCCCCGTCCGCGTGGAGCCCGTGCGCGTGCACGACGACTCCACCCCGGGGCCGGTCGTGGAAAAACCGGTTCAGGTTCAGCAGGCTCCGGCTCCCGTCGTTGAGGAGTCGGCGCCGACGCCCGTACCCGCTCCGGAACCGGTTCGCTCCGGTCCCGCCCGCGAAGATCTTTATCCCCGCGCCGACGGCCCCGTCGAGGCCGATCGCGACATTCCGCAGACGTCCGACGTTCAGAACGACGACGCCGATGACGAGGACGGCGATGAGGACGAGGGCCCCGAGGTTTCCGTCGAAATCCCCTTGACCGGACCGGCGTCGGTCGCTCCCCAGGCTCCGGCCGAAGGCGGCGCTCCCGCCGCGCCTGCCGTTCCCGGCGCCGCCGCGCAGCCCGGCTCCGAAACGCGCGAAGGCGGCCGTCGCCGCCGTCGCCGCCGCCGCGGCGGCCGGGGTGGCGACCGCAACGGTCAGCCTCAGCAAGGTCAGCAGGGTTCGGCGCCGCAGGCGCCTGCCCCCGACGGCACCACTCCTCCCGCGGATCGTCCCGCGCAGGAGCGCCGCGAGCCCCAGCAGGGCGGACGCGACCGTCACGAGCGTCCCGGCCAGGAGCGGCGCGACGGCGGACGCCGCGATCAGCAGGGCCGCCGCGAGGGCGGCCGCGACGGAGGGCGGGACGGAGGACGGGACGGAGGCCGTGGACGCGGCGAAAACCGAGGCGGTGAGCGCGGCGGCGACCACCGGCGCGACGAGCGCCGGGACCGCGACGGCGGACGCAGCCAGGAGCGCACCAACGCCGGCAAGAGCAACCGCGTCGTCAAGCGCGAGGTGCTCGCCAACACCAACTTCGAGGAGACCCGGATCGCAATCCTCGAGAACGGACGCTTGGCCGAGCTGCACTGGGAGCGCAAGAGCTCGCAGAACATCGTCGGCAACGTCTACAAGGGCACGGTCGAGAACGTGCTCCCCGGCATCTCGTCGGCGTTCGTCAACATCGGCTTCGAGAAGAACGCGTACCTCTACATCTCCGACGTTCTCGGCGATAAGAACGCCCCGATCGATCAGACGCTGAAGAAGGGCCAGACGGTCATGGTGCAGGTCGCCAAGGAGGCGATCAGCACGAAGGGTCCGAAGGTCACGATGGACGTGTCGTTGCCGGGCCGCTACCTCGTGTTCACTCCTTATCAGGAGTACGTCGGAATTTCCAAGCACATCGCCGAGCCCGAGGAGCGTCAGCGCCTCGAAAAGATCGTCGACAAGCTCGTGAAGGCCCACCTGGGCGGCAAGGGCGTCGTCGTCCGCACCGAGGCCGAAGGCGCCACCGAGGAAGAGCTCGAGCGCGAGGTGAAGTACCTGCAGAACCTCTGGGCGTCCGTGCAGAAGAAGTACGAGGAGCAGCCCTCGCCCGCCATCCTGCACAACGACCTGGGTCTCGCGATGCAGATCGCGCGCGACGTCCTGTCCGATCAGGTGTACGTTTACCTGCTCGACAGCAAGGAGTCTCAGAAGCAGGTCATCGAATTCGTCGATGGCTTCGCCCCGGAGCTCAAGGACCGCATCAAGCTCTACGAGGCCAAGACCCCGATCTTCAAGGCCTTCAACATCGAAAAACAGATCGAGACCATCCGCGAAACCAAGGTCTCCCTGCCTAACGGCGGCTCGATCGTGATCCAAGAGGCGGAATCGCTGTGCGCCATCGACGTCAACACCGGACGCTTCACGGGGTCGAAGTCCCAGGAAGAGACCGTGACGGCGACGAACATCGAGGCCGCGATGCTGGTGGCCAACCAGATTCGTTTGCGTAATATCGGCGGCATCATCGTCGTCGACTTCATCGACATGCGCAAGGCGTCCAACCGCGCGAAGGTGATGGAGGCCTTCGCCGACGCGTGCCGGGGGGACCGGGCCAAGATCCGCATCCTGCCCATCACGCGCCTGGGACTCATCGAGCTCACGCGCGAGCGCAAGCGCATGTCGACGGCCGCTTTGCTCACGACCGATTGCCCGCAGTGCCGGGCGTCGGGCCGCGTGCTTTCCGTCGAGACCCTACGCATCAAGATCCAGCGCGAGATCTTCGAGATGACGGGCGGACGCCCCGGCGGCTCGATCAAGGTGTCCTTGCATCCGTCGGTGGCGGACGCGTTCCGCTCCCAGCAGCCGATCATTGAGAAGAACGTCCAGCGCGCCGTGCGCATCCAGACCGATCCGAACCTGAGGGGGGAGGACTATCACATCGTCCTCGAGTAAATGACCAAGCTTTTCCTCCTGCCGGCGATCCTGTGGATCCTC
>CALRXP010000013.1:0-24459 GCA_943372155.1 Candidatus Endomicrobiellum trichonymphae
CGAAGAGCTCAAGAAGGCCGCTCCGGCTCCGACGCCCTCGGCCACTAAGCCGTAGCCGTTTACAAGTCCCAGCGGCGGAGCAGGAACAGCGCCAGCAAGCCGAAGCCGGCGTTGGCCAGCCACGCCGCCGCGAACGGGGGCAACGTCCCGCTCACGCCGAGCGTGCGGCCGATCTCCATCATCCACAGGAAGATGAAGGACAGCGCCAGGGCGGCGCAAAAGCTCACGACGCGCGAGGACTTGCGCAGGCGCAGGGCGATCGGGATGCCGAGGGCGCAGATGATCAGGTTCGTGAACGGGTACGCGAGCTTCGCCATCGCGGCGACCTCGTATTCCCGCTGAGATCCGCCGAAACGCCCCACGCGACGGGAATAAGCCAGCGCCTCGATCATCGTCAACTCGTCGGGGCTCGTGGCGCGGGGCACGAGATCCAGCGGCGGCGCGTCCAGATCGGAGACCATCGTCGTGAACGGCTTCTCGACGACGCGCTTCGCGCCGAAGATCCGCTCCACCCCGTCGTGGAACACCCAGCGCCCGCGGGCGGGATCCCAGAACGCCAGCTTGGCGTCGAGCTGGCGATCCACGCCGCGCGCGCCCATCGTCTCCAGGATCGGCCGCTCGAGCTTTCCTTCCTTGGGAAAGAACTGCCACGCCTGGACGAATTGGTCGGGGCCGCCGAGCAAGGCCACGTTCTGGTACTTGGTCCACTCCCACTCGGGATGAACCTTGTCGCGCCACAGCCGCCGAGAACGCGCCCAGGCGGCGGGCATCACCGTCTCCTGCGCCGCGAAAGCTAGGACCGATACCGCCAGCGCGCAGCCCAGAACCGGCAGCCAGAAGCGCTTCGTCTCGATGCCGCAGGACTGGGTGGCCAGCCACTCGCCGCTCTGCACGAAGCCGCCGACCGCGACCAAGGTCGCGAGCAACGTCGCCATCGGAATCACGCGCCCGGCCCAGTACGGGACCTCGAGCCACAGGCACTCGAAGATCGTCAGCAGGGACGCGTGCGACCGCATGATCGGATTCATCTTGTCGAACGTGTCGCCGAGGAAGATGAGCACGGCGAACAGGCCGAGGCCGAAAGCGAAGGGCTTCACGAAACGGCCGACCATGTAGCGGGTGTAAATCGTCATTGCGCGGCCGCCTTGCGGCTCAGGAAGAATCCGGCGACGAGCCCCGCCACGTCGCACAGCCACGGCGCCGTCGAGGCGAACGCCTCATGCTTGCGCCCCAGGCTCACGCCGACGACGAGTAATCCGTAAAACAGGAACATGACGCCCAGGCTGGCGGCGAAATCGGCGCCGCGGGTCCGGCGCTTAGCCATGCCCAGGGGCACGCCGACCCAGAAGAAGACGAAGGGCGACAAGGCGCCCACGGTGCGCACGGCGGCCTCGACGCGGTATTCGAGGCGGCGGTCGCTCGGGATCTCGGGATCAGCCGCCTTTTCACGAAGGCGTGAGGTGTTCATCTCCTGCATGTCGAGCTCGCGCGGAGGCGCGGCTCCGGAGGTCAGCGGCACGAACACCGTGTAACGCTCGAACCGTCCCGACGTGAAGCGCTCGGGCTCCTTGTTGGGAAGCTGAAGCTGACCGTCGAGAAGCTCAAGGGTGATGCCGCGCCCGGGATCGGTGGTCAGCTTGCCGGTTTCGGCGTTGATGCGCATGCTTTGAGCGGCGCCCGGCTTGACCAGATAGACGCCCTCGAGCAGGCCGGTCTTGGCGTCCGAGCCGCGCGCGTACAATCGCCACGGCCCGAGCTCCGTGAAGGACCGCGCGCGCAGCTCCACGCGGGCCACCTTCTGCGCCGCGGCCGTCGTGCGCTTTTTAAACGAATGAAAACCCTCGGGGCCGGCTTTGTGGTTGATGAAGAGCAGCACCGCGGACAGGATGACCGACGTCCACAGCAGGGGCCGCGTGATCTCGCGGTAAGAGAATCCGCTGGCGCGAAGCGCCATGATCTCGCCGCTGTCGGCGAGCTGGCCCAGCACCACCATCGAAGCGACCAAGAAGGACATCGGCACGGCCAGGGCGGCGAAGGACGGCAACAACCGCGCGAAGCAGGCCAGAATCCACCAAACCGGAATGCCCTTCATCATCGCCAGCGAGAACAGCCGCAGGAACTGATTCATCATCAGCACGCCCAGGAACAGGGCGGCGCTGGCGCCGAAGACCGGCAGGAACTGGCGCAGGATGTAGCGCGGCAGGATGGGCATCTCCGACGATTCTACCAACTTTTGTATGATGCCCCCATGAGCGACCTCTCCTCCCAATCCGCCACCGCCGTGCTGTATGCCGACGACCATTACCAGGAATTTCTGGAAGACCTCAAGCACCTCGCCCGTATCCCGAGCGTCTCCTTCCCCGGCTTCGACCCGAAAGAGGTCGTGCGCTCCGCCGAGGCCGTCGCCGCCCTGTGCAAGGCGCGTGGCCTCGAGAACGTCGAGATCCTGACGCTTCCGGGCGCCCATCCCTACGTGTACGCCGACTGGCTCCACGCTCCGGGAAAACCCACCTTGCTTTTGTACGCCCACCACGACGTCCAGCCCGCCGGCCGCGAGGAGCTGTGGAAGTCCCCGCCGTGGGAGCCGACCGAGCGCGACGGCCGCCTCTACGGCCGCGGCTGCGCCGATGACAAGGCCGGCGCGGTCGCGCACACCAGCGCTATCGCCTCCTGGCTCAAGACGCACGGCTCGCTGCCGGTCAACGTCAAATTAATAATCGAAGGCGAAGAGGAGTGCGGCTCCGACAACTTAGAGCCCTTCCTGCAGAAGTACGCCTCCAAGGTCATGGCCGACGCCATCGTCCTCACCGACACGGGCAACTTCGACCACGACACCCCGTCGATCACCGTCGCTTTGCGCGGCATCGTGGCCCTCGACGTGACCGTGCGCTCCATGGACCATCCCCTCCACTCCGGCATGTGGGGCGGCGCCGTCGCCGACCCCGTGCAGGCTCTGGCGCGCATGATCTCCTCTGTCGTGGACGCCAAAGGCCGCATGCTGATCCCCGGCATCTACAAGGATGTGAAAAAGCCCGCCAAGGCCGCCGAGGCCAGCCTCAAGGTCCTCAAGTACTCCGAGAAAACCTTCCGCGCTCAAAGCGGCCTGTTCAAGGGCACGAAGCTGATGGCTCCGGCGAAGGACCTCCTGCGCTCGAATTGGTACTGGCCCACGTTCTCGGTGAACGCGATCCAGGCTTCCTCCAAGAAGGACTGCGCCAACATCATCAACGACTCCGCCTGGGCGCACATGGGCATCCGCGTGGTGCCCGGCCAAGATCCGAAGAAGGTCCTCGCTCAGCTGAAAAAGCACCTTCTCAAGAACGCCCCGTGGGGCGTGAAGGTCGAATTCTCCGGAGAAACGGCCAACCCGTCCTGGACGACCGACACCGACGCGCCGGCCTTCACCGCCGCTCGTACCGCTCTCAAAAAGGGCTACGGCCGCGCGGCCGTGGACATGGGCTGCGGCGGCTCGATCCCGTTCGTCGAGCCCTTCGCCAAGGCGCTCAAAGGAGCCCCCGCGCTTCTGATCGGCGTCGAAGATCCGCTCTCCAATCCGCACTCCGAGAACGAAAGCCTGCACCTGGGCATGTTCCAGAAGGCGATCGCCTCGGCCGTGCACCTGTACGCGGAGATCGCGGCGTTGCCCTCGGTGAAGTGAAGGAAACGGTCCTCGAGTCGGCGTCGGAGCCGCGGGTGCGCCTGCGGCCGGCCGGGCCCGGGGACCTCGAGGACCTGCGCGCGTGGAAAAACGCGAACAAGCAGTGGTTCTTTTTTAAAGGCGATATCACGCCGGGGATGCAAACGGAGTGGTTCGCGCAGTACCTCAAGCTCAAAGACGACGTCCTTTTCATCGTTGAGCACGCGGGCCGCAAGGCCGGAACGCTCGGCGTCAGAATCCTCCCGAACGGGAACGCCGACATTTATAACGTGATCGCCGCTCCCGAGGCGAAGGGTAAAGGTCTGATGAAATCCGCGTTGACGACGTTATGCGCCCATATCGCCGCCGCGAAAACGAAGAACATCGGGTGTCTCGTGCTCAAAGGCAATCCGGCGGCGAAGTTCTACGAGGCCTGCGGCTTCCGCAAGACCGGCGAGGAATCGATCCACGACATCTACATCTGGAATGTGCATGTCGTTCTAGTCAACCAACGAGTTCCGTAATGTAGTTTTTAGTCATACCTGTAATTAGAATAGGTCCTTTTAGGCCTTGTAGACGCGGAAATGCAGCCCTAAACTCCGGATAGCTCGAATTTTTGCTCCTCGAGGCGACCAAGTCGGCAATAGCGCACGTGAACTCCGCTAATCCGGACGGACCAACGCCCAGGCGGTTACACTGAACAAATAGTCTGGAGAGGACCAATGAGAACGATGGCTCTTGAATTAGTGCTACTTCTAGCTGCTGCTAACGTATGCGCTCAGTCTCAAACAACTTTCAAATTTGACCGGAGCACACACGGAGATGACCCCGAGGAAACACACCGCATAATTGCAAAGGCCGCAACGGATATTGAGACAATAGCGACTGCGGTTGGTGACGGAAACGAGGAAGTCGACGAGGTATTTATCCGTTCGCGGAATGCAATTGCGCGCATTGGTGCACGGGGACCGAAGGGCGTTCCAGAACTGCGCAGCATTCTGACCGATTCAAGCAAGAATTGGAAAGTCAAGGCCATGATTTGTGAGGCGCTCGGTAAGATCAAAGGAAATGAATCGGCGGCCACTTTATCCGCAGTTCTCGTAGATAACAAACAACACGAATTTGTCCGAGCCGTCGCAGGCGACAAACTCGCGCTTCTTGGTCGACCGGAAGATGAGCCAGTCATCAAACAGACCGTCTCCGACAAGTCCGTTCCGATCAGGGTGCGAGAGCGGACGATGATGTCTGTGGGGCTAACGGGTCTAAACGATGTCGATTGGCTGAAAGACCTTGCGATTGGAAACAAGCTAGGCCTCTCCAAAGATCGAAATAAACCAATTACTCAGGAAGAATCTGGATTGATGCGGAATGCCCAGAGGGCATTGGGCAAGTCTAAGAATCCGAAGGCCTTCGACGCGCTCCTTGAACTGCAAGAAAAATATCCGACTAATGGAATCTATACTGAGATGATCGCCACAAAGCGCGATCCCCGAGCAATTCCGGTTCTTATCAAGACGCTTACCTACAAGAATCCTCACGGATTCACCTCAGACGCGATGATTCTGGCAGCAAACACGCTTGGCGAGATGAAAGCAATCCAGGCCGCATCTTCGCTTGCAGATATTATTGAGAATGATAAGAACCCACTGTTTGTTGCAGCAGCGGCCAAGGCACTTGCTGCAATCGATCCGGGCCAAGGAAAGCGGGTAATCGAAAAGCTCCTCGCTTCGCTTCCGAACGATGATCGATTTAGGGTGGAGAAACATCCGGCTTTTTGGTCGCAGGAGAAAGCCGGGTGGGGCCCCATCTATGAACTTAAGAAATCGATAAATACCTCCAAATGAGGCGCTACATCGCACCACTTGCGCCATTCGCGCTCCTCGCGCTCGCGCTACCGGCCTTCTCAGCTATTGCGGGGACAAGAGTTTTTGAAAAAGGCGATGCGCTTTACCGGCCTCTAAAATCGATACATGGCACCAGCCTAAAATTCGGTCATGCCGCCATCTACGTCAATAGCAATGCTCAATATGCCTTGTCCGCAGAGGATGTGGCCGCCGGCACTTTGACCGAGATCATTGGCTCTGATGATCAGCACAGTGTGATTGAGGCTCCTGGCTATTTCGAAGGCGGGGTGAAGATCGTTTCCTTCAATACCTTTCTTGGTGAGAGGAGCTATTGGGGCGCTTATGAGCCGATTCCCGGCATGGATCCTCTTCAGCGATATGCATTAGTACTTACCGCAGGGAGAAAGGTCGGGACTCCTTACACGATGTTTTTCGGTTGGAAGGGGCCCAATCAACTTCGTTGTGACGGGCTCGTGAGGCTTGCTTATGCATCTATTGGAGTGAACATCCCTAGCAAGGGCGAGGGCGCTCTTGATTCATGGATCACCAACCTTCCACGAACGCAGCGAGATCAGCTATCCCTCAGAATATCTGCCCTAAATCCACCTTGCAGGCCGACAATCCGAACGCAGATGGGCTTATCGATGACCACAGTTAACGATTACGTAGCCGACGGATCCGGGATTGACCGCGTCGAATTCTATAACGGACAGCCTGAAACAAACGGCGCACTCATCGGCAAAGATGATCACGATTCGAATACAGACGCTGGTCAGCCCGCCTCTAACACCTACTCAATCATCTCGACCATTGCCCCAACCACGAATCTTTTTAGTCGGATTGTCGACCAGTCCGGCAATTACACGACTTGCACCGCCGGTGGACAAGCCGTAGCGACGAGCGACCTCGATCAGGCGGTGCCGACGATCGTCGAAGATACGACGCCGCCAAGCATCGGGGGGATGACGGCCACCGTGCAGCCCGGCGGGCAGACCCTTGATGTGAAATGGACGGCATCCGATGATTCGACAGCGACAGCCGACCTTTTCTATATCTTTGCGTTTGACAAGCCAATTGATCAGTGGGACGATTCAGATGTTAATTTTATAGGGACAAATGAGTTGCAGGATGCCAGCCTGGATATTACTGGCCTCAACCCGGCCCAACCGCACACGCTTACGTTAGCGGTCGTAGACCAGGAAGGAAACATCAACGGAACATCAGTCGAATCGTTATCGTTTAAAGGTCCTCCCCTTTTCTCCCTGAGCGACGGCTTCAGTAATTCCTTTCAAAATGTATTCGGCATCCAAACACTGATTCGCACGACTCAGCTCTCCTCGTTGTCGACTAACACCATGCAATTTACTTTTGACAGCCCGGCGGGGCTCAAGTCCATTTCTGTCACGATGCCTAACGGAGGGACCGTCCCCATTACATACACCCCACCACTAGCGAATCCGGCCAGCATTTCTTCTGACGTGAGGCACGTCTCCGGGGTGTTCCACCCCGTCACCCTTGGCCGCTATACCATCACTGCCACGACCCAAGACGACGCCATTACCTCGGGCAGCGTCGACGCCGTAAATCTCGGCATCAATCTGCTGGGCAGTTCCAACGCGACCTTTGACCAAGGCACCAATCTGTACACCGCATCGCTGGCGTTCGCCTGCACCGCCGAGAAAGGTCTTGACCGAGTCGAACTCGCGATCTCAAGCGGGCCTTCGTCGAGCTCGAATCACTGTGGCACCGTCGACCTTGTCATCCCTAATGATGGGGGAAGCGGCCGTTCGCTGACGCTCGTCGCCGTCGATAAAGACGGCAACAGTTATCTCTCATCGCTCAGCGCCAAGGCTGCGCCATACTCGCCGGTCACCGGTGGAACCCAAGGTCTTTTTCCGCTTCCTCCTGAGCCCGGAAGCGGCACCGTCAGTGGTCTGTCGATCGCACGCTATCGCGGGCTTCCCGCTGGCCTGACTGGCAATGGGACCTACATTTCACCCGAAGTCAGCGTCTCAACTGCTCTTTTTAGCCCCTTCATGCCGGTCGGCGCTTTTGGCAATACGAATAATCCACCGGTTCTCATTGGTGCGACGACCGCCGCTCCTTCCGGTCTACCGCTTCCAATTGCTACCGCCGGACTGACCTTGGGCAGCGTTGAGGTCAGTGTTCTCACCGAAGGCGGCGAGACCACGGTTTACAGCGGCGATATCACCTACTCGACGGCCGGCGTCCTGAACCTTCCGGTTCTTGAGCCTACGCAGGCCCACGTCAAAGGCTCTTATCAGGTCAAGGTTCTGTTGCACACGGACCCGCAAGGGTCAATCTTAAGTGGCAACTGCCGAGCGCAGACGGGCAACAACTGCACGGACGGCGACATCTTAGTTCCCTCGATTTCTGGCGCGGGGCAGCCCTTGGCCGGATTAAATCTTGAGGTGTTCGCGGGGCCACAGGCAGGGACATTATTTAGCGAGCCAGAGACGGGTGTTTCCGCGGAACTCGGCTTTGGCGCCTCGGTCGAGGGCCTGCGAACGGTCCCGGGGGCGATATTCGTGACGTTGGGCGGAAAGATTCCTGACCTTGGATACAAAGGAATCCCTGCAAATGCCGCATTCGATATTTCGGCACCGGCCGGCATGGGCGATGGCGGATTCACGCTGAATCTTCCCTTTGATCCCACGGGCCTAACAGGCGGGCAGCTAGCCAAGCTCAAGGTCGTGCGCATTCAAGGCGACGGCAACACGGTCGACCTCCCTGTGGGCACTTACTCTTTTAACTCCGATCATGTCTCGCTCCACCTTACGAGCTTTGGGCGCTTTATGATCATGTCGCCGGTCTATCCCGAGCCTGTCGAAGACACTTTCGGCGCGATGACGATCATGCATGACGCATCGACGGTTGTGACAGGGTCAGCCGCTAACACTGCCGAGCCGTCGCTCCATTCCATGATCGTCGGTGTCCGCGCGAGCGGCCAGGAATCCTTTGGCGGACTGTATCAGCTGCCACATGGCTTGGTATTTAACCCGCCCGCCGTCATTCGGATCGCGGTTTCACCAGAAGACTTGGCTGCGAAGAACGCATCGGCAAGCGATCAAACGCTCTACGAACTTTCCCCTGAGACCGGCCGGACGATCGCCCTTACCACCGTTCGGCGCGGCGCACCATTGACCGCGGAAGCGCTCCTGGGCGTTACGAGCTCGGTGTTCGGCGCCTTCTCGCCGCCCTCAGGGGGCGTGGTCGTTCAAGACGTAACGCCGCCGATCACAGACATCGTCTTTACAGGCTCTGTCAGCACCTCTCCCGCCTCCCCGGTTTATGCCACGACCTCGACCTTGGTCGGGTTCTCCTCAGTCGATCCGCCGTTCGCGCTTGATCTGGTCTCGGGTGTCGCGACGACGTACTTTCTTCTGGATCAAACATACGTAAATCAGTCCGAAATCCCGCCGACCCCGTACGGGCAGCCCTTCTCCCTTCCGGTCGGATCCCACACGCTCGCATACTTCAGCATCGACCGAGCGGGAAATACGGAGCTCACCTCTCAAACCTCCTTTTACGTCACTTACCCTGGCGCCACCGATGTAAAGGCTCCCAGAACCGCTCTTCAGCTTGCGATCTCCTCGACGTCGGCAGAAGGGACGTCCTACGTTAATGGCGCCACGAGATTTGTCTTGTCCACCCAGGATGACCGACTCGTCGCCGATGACGGACTCGGCGTCGGGACCACGCAGACCTTTTATGCGGTCGACTCAGGTTCCTACACGCGTTACACATCGAGCTTCACAATTGCCGCCGAAGGTCTGCACGCGCTCTCTTTCTACAGCGTCGACTTGGTCGGGAATACCGAGACACCCATCCAGAAGAGCGTATTCTCAGATCAAACCCCGCCCGTCACCCAGCTTATCCAAGATGGCGCCACCTTTAGCTTGAGCGCCGTCGACCCTGCCAACGCAGGCGGCGCCTCCGGCGTGAAGAAGATCCACTACCTACTTGAAATCAATAATCCTTCTTCCTGTGATGGCATCCCTGAGGACACCGGCTCACCGAGAGGGACTTGCCAAAATCCCTGGTATGGCGGCCCGTTTACGCTGACGAACGGCAATCACACAATCTCCTTTCAGTCGTACGACGGCGCCGGCAATGTCGAGGCTCTTCAGACCGCGCATCCAAACGTGGCGACCTCAGGTTCCGGGCCTTCTGTGGGCGGCCTTGGCATCGGCCGGGATATCTTTGACGCGTTCTGGAGCGTCAACTCTGAAAATGAATTCATCTCTTTCGTTCATTCAAACTCGTCTGGCTCACTCATTTCCTCGACGACCTTGGCCGACGCGATCAACTTCGGCGTTCCCTGGTCCGTTTTCTTTGATCCCTCAGGCCGCGCCTATGCTGTGGGCGACGCCGCGGGTCAGGCCCTCGACCTCGCGATCTATAAAGCCAATTCTGCCGGTGACGCGGTTGAGTCCCGCGCGTTGTTCGACAGCGGCTACGCCAATAACGACCTGATCTTTGACGCGAAAGCCCCGGGCTGGATAGTGGGCGCCGCGCAAACCTCCGGGCCGACCGACCCGGAGGCGGAAGGTGAGCGTAGTTTCTCCTTGGCGCTTTGGAAATTTGATTCCGCGCTTGGCTCGGTCAGCCTCTCGACGATCACGGGACGGGCGGGCTTTGACTTGGGTTCAGGCGTCGCCGTCGACACCGACGGCAGTCTTTGGATCATCGGCTACTCTTTGCGGCCTGACGCGTCGGCAGTCGGCGGCTTTGACTTGTCGCTTCGGCATTACGCGTCCGATGGCCACACGTTGCTTGGCGGACCGTTTCTATTGCCGGGATACCTGAGCGACGTAAACGAGTCGATCACAGCGAAGGCTTACGTCTCTGCCGCGGCCGTTTATGTGGCCGCTCCGAGGATCAAGGCCACCGGCGGCACGGACATGGCTTTCATCAAGTTCGACAAGGCGACGGGCGTCGCAAACGTCGAGAAAATTTGGCGCTCGGGTGACGGGGCCTCGTCTTATCCTGTCGCCATCCTGCCTGATGCTTCAGGGCTTCTGGTCGCGGGCGGAATCGGCTCCAACTTTGCTGACGCGGCACTTTGGCGCTTTGGCTTTGACGGCTCCTTTATAAGCGCCACGACCGTCGATGCGGGCGGCGCGCGGAGCGCGGTATTGCGCGGCACGCAGATATGGTTGTCGGTGGACGGCTCTTCGTCTCCTTATCTCGTGCAGGCGGAGGCCGCTGCCCCGGGTGCGATCATCGATATCAGCACGCCTGCGGCTCCCGGTGCCGCGCTTGCGCCTTCCACCGGCCCTATCGGAATTCCCTTCACGATCTCCGGCACCGGCTTCGGCCCCTACGCCGGCGCCAACACCCGGGTGAAGTTCGGCGCGACCGCGGCCCCGCTCTCGGTCTGGAACGACACCACGATCTCCGGCACGGTCCCCGGCCTCTCCTCCGGCGCGTACGCCGTGACCATCGAGCGCCAGAACGCTTCGAGCGTCACCATCACCTCCGCCGGCTCCTTCACGGTGACCGTTCCCGCCGTCGCAAGCGTAACCCCGTCCTCCGGCCCCATCGGCTCCGCCTTCACATTATCCGGCCAATCCTTCGGCCCCTACGCCGGAACGCTGACCCAGGTCCTCATCGGCGGCGCCACCGCGCCGCTCTCGGTCTGGAACGACGCGCAAATCGCCGGAACGGTGCCGGGCTCTCTCGCCCCCGGCGTCTACCCCCTGATCGTTGAACGCCGGACGAGCGACGGGGGCCTGTCCCAGGCGAACACCGCGTACTTCCAAGTCCTCGGCCTGATCGCGAATGCCGTCACGCCGTCGTCCGGCCCCATCGGCGTGCCGTTTACGATCAACGGCGAAGGCTTCGGCGCCTATGCCGGGGCCAACACCCGCGTCAAATTCGGCGCGACGCTCGCCGCCCTCTCCGTGTGGAACGATACGACGATCACGGGCACCATCCCCGCGCTCGACACCGGCGCCTGGACCGTGACGGTCGAGCGCCAGCAAGGTTCCGACGTCTCGAGCGTGTCGGCCGGGACGTTCACCGCGACGGCGCTCGCCATCGCGTCGATTTCCCCCTCCTCCGGCCCCATCGGCACGGTCTTCACGTTGCTCGGCCCCGGCTTCGGCCCGTACGCCGGATCGCTCAGCGTCGTTTTGATCGATGGTGCTACGGCCGCGCTGTCCGTGTGGAACGACGCGAAGATCGTCGGCACGATTCCGGGTTCGATCCCCGCGGGTGTTAAGACGGTCGTGGTGCGGCGCTTCTCCGGCGCGGGCGTGAGCTCGTCGGAAGCGGCGAGCTTCGAGGTCACGGGCATGACGCTCGCGACGATTACGCCTTCCTCGGGGCCGATCGGGTCGCCGTTTACGATCACGGGCTCCCAGTTCGGGGTGTACGGCGGCGCGAACACGCGCGTTAAATTCGGCGGCGTGAGCGCGGCCCTGTCCGTGTGGAACGACTCCACGATCACCGGCACGATCCCCGCGCTGCCCACGGGGGCCGTGGACGTGGTTGTCGAACGCCAGCAAGGTTCGAACGTGTCGATGAGCAATATCTCGTCGTTCACCATACTCGGCCTGACCGTCTCGAGCATGACGCCGTCTGAAGGGCCGATCGGCGTGCCGTTTACGATCAAGGGTTCCGGCTTCGGGCCGTACGCGGGGGCCAATACGCGCGCGCTCATCGGCGGCGTGAGCGCGGCCCTGTCGATGTGGAACGACACCACGATCTCCGGGACGATCCCGAATCTGGCGCCGGGATCTCAGCCGGTGTGGCTTGAGCGGTCGGCCGGAACGGGCGTGACCTCGAGCGCCACATCTTATTTCAACGTGACCGTGCCCGCCGTGGCGACGCTGACGCCGTCGTCGGCGCCGATCGGGGCGCCGTTTACGATCACCGGCTCGAATTTCGGGCCGTACGCGGGAACGAACACGCGGGTGAAGATCGGCGGCGTCGCCGCGCCGCTGTCGGTGTGGAACGACACGCAGATTTCCGGCACCGTGCCCGGCTCGTTGTCTCCCGGCGCAGTCGAGCTGGTCGTCGAGCGCGTGGCGGGGGCGGGGTTGACGGCGAGCGCCACTCAGGCGTTTAGCGTGCTGCTGCCCGTGATCTCGACGATTTCGCCGGCGTTCGGTCCCGCGGGGACGGTGGTGACGATGACGGGCCACGGCTTCGGGCCTTATGCGGGGACTTTGACCAAGGTGCTCGTCGGCGGGGCGACGGTGCCGCTGTCCGTGTGGAACGACGCGACGATCCGCTGGACCGTGCCCGCGTCGTTGGCCGACGGGGATTATCCTGTGATCGTCGAGCGCGCGCCCGCGGGCGGGACGGTCGACAGCGCGTCGGCGACGTTCACGGTCGGCACGGGCTTTGGCGGGGCGTCATTTGGATTTGCCGCCGTGCAGTCGCTCGCGGCCAAGCCCGACAGCCACTTCGAGGGCGACCTGAGCCTGTCGTCGACGACGGGCGGACGCATCGACACGCCGGCGAAGGCCGCGGTCGAGATTCCGCCGAACGCGATGGAGGCCGACACCGAGATCACGCTCAAGCGCGCCCACGGCGACGGCCTGCGCGTGCGGGCCGCGGAGGATATCAAGAAGCGCGCGGCGGGCGAGCCTATCGAGTTCGGGCCCGAGGGGACGCGGTTCGCGACCCCGGTGACCATCGAGCTGCCTTATGACCCGGCGCTGACCGCCGATGAGACCAAGCTCGCGATTCACTACTTCAACCCGCTGACCCGCGCCTGGGAAGAGCTGCCGAGCGAGGTGGACCGCGCACGGCACGTGGTGAAGGCAAAGACCGATCACTTCTCGATCTATCAGCCGATGGGCCTGGCGCCGACGACGGTGGCCCACGATGAGTTCTACTTCCGCGATCAGTACGCCTTCCCCAATCCGTCGCGCGGCGGTTCGCTCATAACGTTCAGGATCCAGCCCGGGCTCGCGGAGACGGTCGAGGTCCGCGTCTATGATCTCTCCGGCCGGAAAGTGCATTCTTCCTCGGACTTTACCTTCCTCGGCGCGGTGGACGACGGCAACGGCAAGGGCGCGCAGAACACGTACGACCACGCGTGGAGCGTCAACGGCGTGGGGTCGGGCGTGTACACCTACGTGATAAAAGCCAGCCAGCGTGGTCAGAAGCCAATCACGAAGAGCGGCAAAGTGGGGGTGATCAGATGAAAATGATCGCTCTGCTGAGCCTCGCTCTTCTGGCCGCGCCGCTGCGGGCCGATGAAGGCGCCGCGTTCTTGAAACTGGGCACCGGCGCCCGCGCGACCGCCTTAGGCGGGGCCTACACGGCTTTGGGCGACGACGCGTCGTCGATCGGGTGGAACCCGGCGGGGCTGGCGCGGCTCGAGAAGCGGGAATTCGTCGGGGCGCACGCGGAGCTCGTGGAGCGCACGCGCTTTGACTTCGCGGCCTACGCGCAGCCGACGGAGAGGGGGACCTTCGCTGCGGGGCTTTTGTATCTCAGCCATGGAAATATCGATGGCCGCGACGCGTTGGGGCGGCCGACAGGCAAGGTGACGGCGTCTGATGCCGCGTTGTCTGTCGCGTACGCCAATAAAAACGAACTCGCGGATTACGGAGTGTCGGTCAAGTTGATTAGCAGTCATATTGCCGAAGCCGAAGCCCAAACGGCGGCGCTCGACTTCGGCGTGAAGCGGCAGGTCTCCGAGTTCAAGGGCGGCAAGGTCTTCGCCGCCGGCGCCGTGCGCAATCTCAACGTCGGGCCCGGGCTCAAGTACTCGGGCCAGCGCACGGACCTGCCGCTGCAGATCGTCGCGGGCGGGGCGTGGGCGCATGAGCGCGGGGCGTTGAGCTTTGACCTGATGAACGGACCCAACGGCTCGGGCACCGACGCCGCCTTCGGCGGTGAGTTTAAGGCGCTCAAGAACTTCGCCTTCCGCGCGGGCTACACGACGGCGGGGCGAATCGACGGGGGCTCGGCCTTCGACGCGATGCGGGGCTTGAGCTTCGGCGTGGGGATCTCGAAGGACGCGCTGTCCTTCGACTATGCAGTCACGCCCTCGGGCGACCTAGGACAAGCCCATCGTTTCGGGCTAAGATACTCGTTCTAATGATAAACGTCTTCGGCTCGCTGATGGGCCCCGAGGAACTCGAGGAGATCCGCACCAGCCTCGAAGCTCAGTGGATCGGCATCGGCCCGAAGACGGCGCTGTTTGAGAAGAACTTCGCCGAGCGCCTGGGCCTGCCCGGCTTCGTCCTGCTCGACTCCGGCTCCAACGCCCTGCAGATGGCGGTGAAGCTCCTCGACCTGCCTCCCGGCTCCGAAGTGATCGTCCCCTCTTTCACCTGGATCTCCTGCGCGCACGCCGTGGTGCTGTGCGGCCATAAGCCCGTGTTCTGCGACGTAGATCCGCTCACGCACAACGCCACGAAGAAGACAGTCGAAGCCGCGATGACGAAGAAGACGCGCGCGATCATGGTCGTTCACTACGCCGGCCTGCCCGCGCGCGTCGATGAGATCGCGAAGCTCGGTTTACCCATCATCGAGGACGCCGCTCACGCCGTGGACTCCCGCCTCAAGGGCAAGGCCTGCGGCGGCCTCGGCGACGTCGGCATCTACAGCTTCGACGCGGTCAAGAACCTCGCCATGGGCGAGGGCGGCGGCCTGACCGCGAAGGACCCTAAGCGAGTGGCGCGGGCCAAGCAGCTGCGCTACTGCGGCATCGGCAAGTCGGGCTTCGAGGCCTCCGCCTCCAAGGACCGCTGGTGGGAGTACTCGGTCACCGACTTTTTCCCGAAGATGCTCCCGAGCGACATCGCCGCCTCGATCGGCCTCGCTCAGCTGCGCAAGCTCGATAAGATGCAGGGCCGGCGCAAGGCGATATGGGAGGCCTACCAGACCGAATTCGCGTCGCTCAGGTGGTTGAGCCGCCCGCAGGACGCGCCCAAGGACGCTCGGCACTCCTACTTTACGTACTGCGTGAGCGTGCCCGGCAAGAAGCGCGACGCCTTCGCCAAGTATCTGTACGACAAAGGCATCTACACCACTTTGCGCTATCACCCACTCCACCTCAACGCGATCTACGGCTCGAAGTCGAAGCTACCTAACTGCGAGCGCCTCAACGAGGAGGCCTTAAGCCTGCCTCTTCACCCCGGCTTGAGCGTCGAAGACGTCACGAAGGTCATCTCGACCGTCCGGGCCTGGAAGGCGTGAGCGCAGCACCCGTCGTCGTCCTCGGCGCGGGTTGCGCGGGGCTGTCTGCCGCGCGGCGCCTGCGCGAGAAGGGAATTCCCACGATCCTGATCGAAGCGGAAGATCATGTCGGCGGACTGGCGGGAGGGGTGCGTTTCGGCGGCGACGTCTATGAGTACGGCCCGCACATCTTTCATACGACCGACGCCCGGGTCATGGCCGACGTCAAGGAGCTGATGGGAAGCGAGCTTCTGCCCTATCAGCGAACCATACAAATCAAATTTTTGGGGAACTACTTTAAATTCCCCCTCTCGATCCCCGACGTGCTGGGCAAGCTGCCGATCACGACGGTGATTCACGCCGGATTAAGCTTCGCTTATCACTTCACGCTTGGTCTTTTCGTTAAACCGGATGTCGAGAACTCAGAAACACTTTTGCGGCGCTATTACGGCGATGTCCTGTACCGAATTTTTTTCAAGGATTATATCCAGCGTGTCTGGGGCATCTCCCCGGCGCAGTTCTCCCCGTCGTTCGCGCGCGAGCGCATTCCGCGATTTAATATTTTGGAATTTCTCGACAAGGCGACCTCTCGCAAAACCGCGGGCTACGTCGAGAAGGTCGAAGGCGATCTATGGACGACCAAGCGCGGCTTCTCGCTGATCTGCGAGCGTATGGCCGAAGATTACGCGAAGAAGGGCGGAGAGCTGAGGCTCTCCACCCGCGCCCTCTCCGTGAAGCGCGCGGGCGGCAAAGTCGTCGCCGTCGAACTCGAATCCGCCGGTACGAAGGAGACGCTTTCCTGCTCGGGGATCGTGAATACCCTCGCCATCGGCGACGCCGCGCGCATGTTCTCTCCCGCCCTCGACCAAGCCGCGCTCGACGCCGCCGCGGCCCTGCGCTTTCGCGCCGTGGTCTTCGTCGGCCTCAAGATCAGGCGCCCCAAGGTCCTGCGCGCTTCGTTCATGTACTTTCGCGAGCACTCCTTCAACCGCATCACCGACCTCGCGCATTTCGGCTTTCATATGAACCCGCCCGGGACCACCTTGCTCACCGCCGAGATCGCCTGCGACCCCAAGGACGCGCTCTGGGCCGATGAGAAAGCCGCGGTCGCGGCCGTCACCGACGATCTAATCCGCGAAGGCATCGTGACGAAGGACGAGATCATGGCGTCGTACGTGTTCCGCGCGCGGCACGCCTATCCGATGTACACCTTGGGTTATGAAAAAGCCCTCGAGGCCCTGCTGAACACTTTTTCGCGTCTCGAGAACGCCGAGACGGCCGGCCGCCAAGGGCGCTTTCAGTACGTGAATACCCACGTCGCCATGCGCATGGGAGCCGAGGCGGCCGACGCCCTCGCGCTCAAGCTCGTCCGATGAGCGACCCGCGCGGCGACGAGCGCTATTACCGGCGGTTCCTTAATTTGGATTTCGTCTATCGCCTGTCGCACGCGCCTCGCCGCGCGATGTTCGATTATTTCATGCGCGAACTGCGCCCGACGGAGAACGACGCCGTGCTGGACCTCGGAACAACAAGCCTGCCCGATCCGCAGGAAAACATGTTCGAGCTGTATTATCCGTACCCGGCCCGCATCACGGCCGCCGGCACCGAAGACTGTGGTTTCCTCGAAACGAAATACCCGGGCTTGAAGTTCGTGCGCCTCCAGGCCGGAAAGCCGTTGCCGTTCGCCGATAACACGTTCAACATCGGCTTCTGCAACGCGGTCATCGAGCACGCCGGCTCACGCGAGAGCCAAGCCTTCTTTCTCCGCGAATTAATCCGCGTCTCGCGCCGGTGCTTCGTCACGACCCCCAACCGCTGGTTCCCCGTCGAGCTCCACACCCGACTTCCGTTCATACACTGGCTGCCCCGCCCGCTTTTTTCCGGAATCCTGTCCGTCCTCGGTCTCGAGTTCTACGCGAGCGAGGAAAATCTCAACCTTCTGACGGCGAGCGCCCTGCGCGACCTTCTCCCGCCCGGTCTCAAGAGCGTCCGGCTCTCCTGCCAGCGCTTCTTCGGCCTTCCGAGCAACCTTCTGCTCGTCATCGAAAAATAACGCGGCGTCCATGGCTTCCGGCGCGGCTTAAGGGCATCCTATGACTGATGAATACGGCCATAGGACGCGTGGCGAGGGAGCGGCTCGGAGAAGGCATCGTGAGCCTGTTCTTCAAGCAAGCCTGGGCCGAGGCCAAGATCGCCGGCCGCACCCGGCTCTCGTTCCGGGACGCCCGTAACGACGCGGCCGTGCGCGCCTATTGCGCGATGACGGAGGCCGAATTCGACGGGATCAACGCGCGGCAAAAATGGGCCAACTGGCGGACCATTCCACGCACGCTCGAAGGCCGGCTTCCGGCGCGGCCTTGCCGGGCCGTGGACCTCTGCTCCGGAACCGGCCATTCGACGGAGGTCCTCGCCTATTGCCTGCCCCCCGGCTCGGAAATCCTGGGGCTCGAGTTCAACTCGCTTTTCGTCGAACGCGCCGCTCGACGCGAATACCGCGACGCCGACGGACGCAACGCCCGCGTCACCTTTCGCGCGCAATCCGTCCTTGAGACGTTCCGGGACGCGCGAGGACGCGCCCTCGAAAACGGCGGGACCGACGTCGTCAATTCCTGCGGGGCGCTCGGAATCCACTTCGACGCGGCGGCGATCGACTCCCTGGCCCGTGAGGTGTCCCGTGTGCTGAGGACCGGAGGGCTCGCGACGGTCGACTCCGGGCGGGAAGGCGTGCGCAAGGACGAGATGATCCGTCTGTTCGCGAGCCGGGGATTTTCGCCTTACGCCGAGGCGAAGAGTTGCTTTCTCGACCGCTTCACGCAGTTGGGCTTCGTGAAAAACGGCGCCGGCGCTACTGGAGCTTCGTCAGCGCCACGCTCAACGTGAGCGGCTTGCCCGCACGTTCGACCTTCAGGCTCACGGTGTCGCCGGGCCTGAAGCGGTCGAAGGCGTTGTAGAGATCATCGAAGTCGCGCACCGGATAGGCGTTCACCCCGATAATGATGTCTCCGGGCGCGACGCGCCCTCCGGGGAGGCGCCGCAGTCCGCGCAGGCCGGCCTTCGCGGCCGGGCCGTTCGCCGCGACCTCGTTGACGACGACGCCGGGCTTATCGCCGATGAGATAGTACTTCTGCCCCGTGCTGAGAATGGTGATGCCCATTCCCGGGCGCACGACCTTGCCGTACTTGATCAGCTCCGGCACGATGCGGCTGATGAACGACACCGGCACGGCGAAGCCGATCCCCGCGCTGCCGCCGGAGCGGCTGTAGATCATCGTGTTCATGCCGATGAAGTTGCCGCTCGAATCGAGCAGCGGGCCGCCGGAGTTGCCCGGATTGATCGCCGCGTCGGTCTGGATCATGTCCCGGATCGTGATGCCACTCACGCCTTGGACCTCCCGGCCGAGGGCCGAGATCACGCCCGTCGTCAGCGTGTGGTCCAAGCCGAAAGGATTGCCGATGGCGATCGTCTTCTGGCCGACCTGTAGCGCGGAAAGATCGCCGACGCGGACCGGATGGAGCTTCTCGCGGCTTTTGTCCACGATGAGGACCGCGATGTCCTTGGTGGGATCGGTCCCGACGATCCGGGCCTCGAGCTGGGTCTGGTCGGCCAACGTCACGAGGAAGGCGTTGCCGCCCTGGACGACGTGGAAATTGGTGACGATGTGACCCTGGCGGTCCCAAACGAAGCCGGACCCCGTTCCCTGGGGGATGGCCTGCTCGTCCATATAAGGGCTTTGGGTGATCGCGACGTTGGTGATGTAGACGACGGAGGCGGAGGCCTCTTTGAAAACCTTGATGGTGTTCTCTTCATCGGGAAGGAGCGCAAAGGCGGTCGAGGACAGCGCCAGGGATAAAGCGACCGTCAGGAGTCGGATCGTCATGGCAGGATTTTATATAATTAAGCCTCGTGACGATTTCCGCCCCCCGCTTCCAGCCCGAGCTCTCCGACCAGGACAAGCGCCCTACGCGCTGCCCGGCGTGCGGCTTCGACGGCCCCGAGGCCGCCATCCCCGCGGCGGAGCCCGGCTTCGAGCTCCTCACGTGCCCCGACTGCGGCTTCGGCCGCACGTGGCCGCCCGTTCCCGGCGAAGAGATCGGCAAGTGGTACCCGGAGCAGTACTACGGCAAGGAGAACGTCCGCTTCAACCCGCTTTTCGAGCGCATGGTGCGCTGGTTCCGCAAGCGCCGCGCGGAAGTTCTCTATAACCGCGTGCCGCGCGGCCCCGTCCTCGACGTCGGCTGCGGCCGCGGCATGATGCTCTCCTACATGCGCGACCTCGGCTACGAGGCCCACGGCCTCGAGCTCAGCGAGACCGCCGCCCATCACGCGCGCCACATTCTCAAGCTCGACGTGGTCACCGGAGACTTCCTGACCTCCCCTCACGAGAAAAACCGCTACAACGCGGTGATCTTCTGCCACACGCTCGAGCATTTCGCCAACCCCGTGGCCGCCGTCGCCCGCGCCTACGAGCTGCTCAAGCCGGGCGGCGTGCTCTGGATCGCGGTGCCCAACTACGGCAGCTGGCAGGCCCGGTTGTTCGGCCGCTACTGGTTCCACGTGGACGCCCCGCGTCACTACTTCCACTTTACCGTGAAGGCTCTCGACGCGATCCTCCACCGCCACCGCTTCCGGGTCGTCCAGCTCGATTACTTCAGCTTTGAGCAGAATCCCTACGGCCTGCTCCAGTCCATCTTCAACGCCTTGGGCTTCCGCTTCAATCTCCTTTACTCCTTGTTGAAGAATTCGACGGCGCGGACCGACACCGCTCTGCGCTATCCGTTCCAGACTCTCGCCCACATCCTGCTGTTGCCCCTGTTCGCCCCCTTCGTCGCGATCGCGACGGCCCTCGAAACCCTGTTCAAGTCAGGCGGGACCTTCGAGATGTACGCGTTCAAGGAATGAAGCCCGGCCGCGGCGCCTGCCTAGCCGTCGTCGCCCTTCTTTCGATCCTGGTCCACGCGAAGGGCCTCACCGCGCCGTTGCTCGACTATCACTTCCACCGTCAGGTGAATACCGCCTCGATCGCGCGCGGCTACTGGCGCGACGCGCGCCCGATGTTCGAGCCGCGCATCGACTGGAACGGTCAAGAAGACCGCCTCGCCGCCACGGAGCTGCCCGTCTATATGTGGGCCTACGGCAAGCTGTGGCCCGTCGGCGGCCTCGGCGAGAAGTGGGGCCGGCTCATCTCCGCCGGCGCCTCGTTGCTGTCGGCGCTCCTGCTCTTTTTCTTCTTCGAGGCCGAGTTCGGCCGCGAAGCGGCGCTCTGGGGCGCGTCCTTGTTTTCTTTGCTGCCCGTCGAGATTTACTTCGGTCGAACCGTCCAGCCTGAAGCCACGGCCCTTCTCGCCCTGCTCGGCTCCCTGTTCTTCTGGCGCCGCTCCCTCGAGGCCGGGCGTCCGTGGGGCCCCTGGGCCGCGGCGGTGTTCTGCGCCTTCATCGCGGTCGGGCTGAAGCTCCCGTACGCGCATCTTCTCGCGCCGCTCGCCGGGCTGACCTGGCGTAAGCTCGGCCGCAAGGCGTTCTCCGATTGGCGCATGTACGCGGCGGGCCTCGTCTCGATGGGCGGGGTCATCGCCTGGTACCTGCACGCGCGGGACGGCGTGTACGTCGTGCCCACCCATGCGAACGAATACGGCAATCTCCTCGCCTATTCGCGCCTGCTTTACTTCATGCAGTTTCAGATCTTCTCACGCTATCCCGAGCTCGTGATGACCTACGCCGGCCTGATCTTCTTCGCCGTGGGCGCGCGCAAGGTTCTCTGGGAGAAGCGCGACGCGTTCTGGCTGTCCTGGTTCTTCGGCGTGGTCTTCCACCTGTTCGTGATGTCGGGGTACTCCCACTATCACGAATACACGGCCCTGCCTTTGGCCCCTGTCGTCGCCGGCCTCCTCGGCGCCGGCGTCGCGCGCCTGCGCGAGAAGGCCGCCGCCGCACCCAAGAAGAACCGCGCGCTCGCCTACGCCGGCCTGATCTTCCTTCTCGTGGCCGTGCCCGCGCACTCGGCCCTGCGCATCGGCCACTGGTACAAGCAGGGCTTCGCCTTCACCGAGGGCGCCGCGAAAGCCGCCGACGCCGTCAGCGCGAAGAGCGATCTATTCCTGACCAACTGCCAGGCGCCGTCCGTGCTCCTGTATTACCTCGACCGCCGCGGCTGGTCCGACGAGCTCGACATGCAGGCGTCCATCGCCGACAAGATCGTCGACGAGCATATCGCTAAAGGCGCCCGCTTTCTCGCCTCAGAAAAGCGCGGTCTGTTCGCCGAGCCCGACGGCGCCATGTGGAAACGTTTCCGCGCGCGCGGCAAGCCGGTCTGGGACGACGGCAAGCTCGTGATCTTTCCCCTTCGTTAGGGAATCGTCAGGCGCCCGTTGGCGATGGTCAGCCCGGGCAGTTCGATCGCGAAGGGCGTCTCGGGATTCGGGTATAACGGGATCGTGAGCTCCTTGATCTCGCGGAACATCGAGAGCGGCACATTGATCCCCGCGATCTGCGCCGACAGCAGATCGATCTTCAGACGCCGAGGCTGATCGAGCAGCTGCACGGCGGCCTCGGCCGCCGCCGGCTTGCCGTTGTAGGTCCCGGTGATGCGAACGGTCTTGTCGAGCGCGAGCTCGTTGACGGTCAGCCCCTTCACGCGCTGGGACAGGAACGCCTTCAGCTCTTCGGCGCCGACGTCGAGGGAGTTGATACGCAGGCGCTCCAGGCGGAGCATCCGGATGTCCACCCAGTCGTCCTCGCGGTCCTTCTTCTGGATCGGCATGAAGCCGGCGTTGACCAGATCAAGGCTCGTGCCGGTGAGAATGAGGCCGCGGACGTCGAGCTGGCCGACGTTGAGGCTCATAGTCGTGTACACAGACTTCGCCGGATCCCACGGCCCGAAGTTCGCTTTAAGGTCCTTGATGTTTACCTTGCCCGCGGAGTAGTGCTGATAGACGAGGAACTTGCCTTTGTACGGCATCTTCAGCCCGCGGCGTTGACGGTAGAGGATCGCGTTGTTGCCGTCGGGAAGCGGCCAGCGGGCGATCTCCTCGTACGCCTTGCCGAACCATCCCTTCGGATCGCGAATCTCCTCCGCGGCCTCGGGCAGGCCCGAAACGACGGTGGCCGGGCCGACCTTGGGGTCTTTGAGCAGGACGAAATCGGACAGCTCCGAGAGCCGGCGGTTGACGCCGCGCATGCGCGCGTGCTCAAGGCCGAGGCGGCGCTGCATCCAATGGAACGTCGGCGCGTTGAAGTAGGTGTCGTTGGCGACGAGGGTGACGTTGCTGATGGGCGAGGACGGGTCCCGGGAGGCCTCGATCTTGCGCAGGATTTCCTCGGTCTTCCAATCCTCTTTGGCCGGAGGCCGGTTCTCGAAGAACTGGAGAGCGAAGTAGGGCGTGTCGAGCTTCACCGGGCCCACCCAGCCGCCGAAGAAATTCGCCATGGAGAAAAGCTGCAGGGCGACCATGCCCCAGGTCAGCGCCCGCGGCCACGTCGAGCAGAAAGCGACGCCGATCGGCACGAGGCCGGGCATCAGGAAACGCAACTGGCGGTTCGGGACGATGGTCCAGAAGATGTAGCTCGTGACGACCCAGCCGAGAAGCACCCACGACTGCTCCCGGTGACGCTTGTACTGCGGGGCGAGAAGGCCGATCACGCCCAGAATCCACACCAAGGGTCCGATCGAGTCGGAGGCCTGCCTGAAGTACGTCATCCACGCGCCCGGCGTCCACGCGGAGATCGCGAAATCCGAGGACGCCTGGACGAGGCGGGAGGGAAGAAGAGCCAGATGAGCCGAATACCACGGGACGATCAGTCCCGCCGACAACGCGGCCGCCAGGATCATGATCAGCGCGGAGCGCTTGTCCTTGAACGCCGTCAGCGCGATCCAGTACGCCGGGAACATGTAGCTGAAGAAAGACCACTTGTGCAGCATGCCGGCGGCGTGAAGGACGCCGAAGGCGAGCGCCGGCAGCCAGTTCATGAACTCATCGGAGGCGAGCAACGCCCAATAGGAGGCGGCGGCGAGCGCGACGACGGGCAGGTCGACGAGCTGGGTGGTCAGAAGATCCTGGACGGCCGGACAGGCGACGAAAAGCACGACGGCCGCCAGCGCCGTCTCATCCGGACGGAATCGCCAGGCGATGCCGAAGATCGAGACCGACAGCAGGGCCAGGTAGAACCAGTTGACCCACAGGGCGGCGTGAGCCGGGTCCGTGGAGTCATAGGCCCGGGTCAGAAGGAGATGATAGGCCGGAGGAAACGGCGGCATCCCGGGTTTGGGCGCGAGATACCACGCGTCGGACGGGCGTCCGGCCTTGAGCGCCTCCCGGTAATCGAGGGCGATCTCCATGTGGATCGACTGGTCCCAGGAGGGCGGACGAGTGTCGGTCCGGTTGTAGGAGCGCAGGAGGACCGCTTCGGACGCGAGAAAGAGCACGAGGCCCAGCAGGCTCAGGACGAGCGCCTTGCGGTTCGACGACTGGGTCGGCGGGACGTAAAGGTTCGCGGCCATGGGAACGCGCCCATCATAATAAATTAAACGCCCTTCGGCCCCTTTTACCGTCTATTTTTGTAGAATCCGGCCTCATGCGAGCGGTCATCCTTATCGGCGGCATGGGCACCCGGTTGCGCCCTTTCACCTTGGCGACGCCCAAGCCTCTATTGCCCGTGCTCAATCGCCCGTTCCTTGAATATCAGTTCCAGGTCCTGAGCCGGCACGGAGTCAAGGAGGTCGTGCTGTGCACGTCCTATCGCGCCGACGCGTTCCGCCGCGCGTTCGGCACCGGCTCCCGGCTCGGGCTCAAGATCTCTTACGTGAGGGAACGAATC
>CALRXP010000014.1:0-23179 GCA_943372155.1 Candidatus Endomicrobiellum trichonymphae
TCTCCTTCGACCGCAAAGCTCGTCTTGAAGGTCCCGTCGCGATCACTTTCACCGGAGAGGTCTCTCTATGAAGTTTGAAGGATCTTACGTCGCGCTCGTCACTCCTTTCGACCGGGAAGGCCGTCTTGATGAGGACGCCTACCGCCATCTGATCCGCCTCCAGCTCAAAGGCGGCACGCGCGGCCTCGTGCCCTGCGGCTCCACCGGAGAAGCGGCGACGCTGATGCACGAAGAATACCGCCGCGCCATCGAGATCGCCTGCGACGAGTCCCGCGGCGACGTTCCCGTGATCGCCGGCGTGGGCACCAACGCGACGTGGAAGGCCGTCGAGTCCGCGCGCGAGGCCGAGAGCCTGGGCGCCGATGCTTTGCTCGTGCTCGCGCCCTACTACAACAAGCCGACGCAGGAAGGGATTTACCAGCACTTCAAGGCCGTGGCGCACGAATCGCGCCTGCCCATCATCGCCTACAACATCCCCGGACGCACGGGCGTGAACATCGCGCCCAAGACGATGGCGCGCATCGCCAAGGATCTTCCCACGGTCGTCGCCGTCAAGGAAGCCGCGGGCTCCCTCGATCAGGTCTCCGAGATTTTGTCGCTGACCAAATCCTCCTTCACCGTCCTGTCGGGCGACGACTCCCTCACCGTGCCGATGATGTCGGTCGGCGCCAAAGGCGTCGTCTCCGTCGTGGCCAACGTCGCGCCCAAGCAGACCCAAGCGCTGTGCGAGGCCGCGCTCAAGGGCGACTACAAGAAGGCCGCCGCTCTTCACCTCAAGATGCTCCCGCTCGTGAAGGCGATGTTCGTCGAGACCAACCCGATTCCCGTGAAGGCCGCCCTCGCCCTGATGGGCCTCTGCCGCCCCGAGCCGCGCCTGCCCCTCACCCCTCTGACTGCGGACAATCGACCCGCGCTGAAGAAAGCGCTCAAGGAGTTCGGACTGATATGACGACCAAAGCCACGTCGGACAAGTTCCCCCCGCAGATCAAGTACATCGTCGGCAACGAGGCCTGCGAGCGCTTCAGCTTCTACGGCATGCGCGCGATCCTGACCGTTTTCATGGTCTCCAACATCGGAATGGCCAAGCACGAGGCGACCGCCGCCTACCATCTCTTCGTCTCGGCCTGCTATTTCACCCCGCTGATCGGCGCGTACATCGCCGACCGCTACTGGGGCAAGTACAAGACGATCATGACGCTGTCGATCGTGTACTGCTTGGGCCACGGCGTGCTCGCCATGTTCGAAGGCAAGACGGCGCTGTACTGGGGCTTGGGCCTCATCGCCCTCGGCTCCGGCGGCATTAAGCCCTGCGTGTCCACGCACGTCGGCGATCAGTTTACCGAGAAGAACAAGCACCTGATCCAGAAGATCTACGACATCTTCTACTTCGCGATCAATTTCGGCTCGTTCTTCTCGACCTTGCTGATTCCGAAGATGCTGGTCTGGTACGGCCCCAGCTGGGCGTTCGGCATCCCCGGCATCCTCATGGCGATCGCGACCGTCGTGTTCTGGTACGGCCATCCGCAGTACGTGAACGTCCCTCCGACGGGCAAGACCGGCAAGCCGGGCTTCCTCGCGATCCTCTGGGCGGCGCTCACCGGCAAGCGCAAAGCGGGCGGCGACTTCTTCTCCGCGGCGCTGTCGAAGTACGGGGCCGACGACGTCGAAGGCGCTCGCGCGGTCAAGGACGTCTGCAAGGTCTTCGCGACGGTGTCCGTGTTCTGGGCGCTGTTCGACCAGCACGGCTCGTCCTGGGTGCTTCAGGCCGAACAAATGAACCTCGACCTCCTCGGCATGCACTTCGAGGCTTCGCAGATCTCGGCCCTGAACCCGATCATGGTCATGGTCTTGATCCCGGTGTTCGCCCAGTGGGTGTACCCTTGGATCGAGAAGGCCTTCAAGTTCAAGATGACCCCCCTGCGCCGGATGTCGGGCGGCATGGTCGTCGCCGCGACCTCGTTCATCTCCGCGGCCCTGATCCAAATCGCGATCGACAACGGCGGGCATCCGTCGGTCGCCTGGCAGTTCATCTCCTACCTGATGATCACGATCGCGGAGATCATGATCTCGATCACCGGGCTGGAATTCGCGTACACGCAGGCACCGCGCGCGATGAAGAGCACGATCATGAGCTTCTTCTTCTTGACGATCTTCGCGGGCAACATGCTGACCGCGTACGTCGCCGAGATCAACAAGTTCCAGGGCGCGTCCTTCTACTGGTTCTTCGCGGCCCTGATGGGCGGCGTGTCCGGAATCTTCATCTACACCGCGTACCACTACAAGGTCCGCGAGTACATCGAGGACGGCTCGGCCCCCGTCGGCCACTGACCTAAAGCATGCCCGAGATCCGGAAGGCGTCGGTGATCACGGACGAGGCGATGAGCCTCTTCTACACCGCCGCCTTCCCGGACCGGGCGGCGTTCCTCTCCAAACACTTCCGCTGGCTTTACCGTTACCGGACCTTCCCCGGCATCGAGGCGCTCGTTCTCGTCGACGGCGAGCGCGTGGTGGGCCAAGCGGGCGTCATCCCGCAAAAAGTATCCCGTCTCGGCGTAGAGGCGACCGCGATCTGGTTCGTGGACTTCTCGATATTGCCCGAGTACCAGGGCAAGGGCTACGGCAAGGAGCTGACCAAGGCCTGGATGGAGATGTGCCCGGACCGCATCACCTTCTGCAACGACCGCTCGATCGAGGTGTTCCGTAAGTTCGGCTGGCAGGAACGCTTCGACGCCGAGGTTCTGACCACGCCCCTCGAGCTCTCCGCCCCGCTGTCCCGCTTCGGCGCCCCCGGCGCGATCGCGGGCCGCGCGCTCAACGCCCCTTGGCGCGCCTTCCGGCGAGCGCGCGCCTCAGGCGCGCCCGCGCTCGAGATCACGTCCCTTCCTCAGGAGGCCGGACGCCTGGCCGACTACCTCGGCGATCCCGCGGCCAAGGGGACCTTCATCGTCCGCGACGCCGACTGGTTCCGCTGGCGCTTAATCGAGAACCCCCGCCACGACGAGCTACGCCTGGCCAAGGCGGGCGGCGTGCACGCCGTCTTCCGGCTGTTCACGAGCCTGGGCCGCCGCCGCGCGCACCTGCTCCACATCGGCCCCGGCGCCGCCGAAGCCCGCGCCGGCATGGTGAAGGCCTTTTTGCTGTGGGCGGTCGAGCAGAACGCCGACGCCGCCTGGGCGGCGACGAGCGAGCCCGCCCTGCTGTCGGCCTCCTCCGCCTCGTTCAGCCGCCGCCGCGCCCTGCGCTTCGCCTGGCACAGCGACGACGCCGCCGTCTCCGCCGCGTTCGCCGGCCCCCTGCCCACCCAGGGCATCGACAGCGATCACGACCTCATGTTCCCGTGAAGACCACCGTCCTCAAAGCCGCCTTCGCCCTCGGCCTCGACCGGCCTCTGCGCTGGCTGAGACGGCGCGAGGCCGTCGTCCTGATGTATCACGGCTTTACCGACCGCCCCTCCGACGGCGTCGTCAACTATCAAGGCAACCGCCTTCAGCAATCCGCCTTCCGCCGCCAGCTGGCGTTTCTCAAGGAGAACGCCCACATCGTCAGCCTGCGCCAGGTGGCGGAATCACTCTCCGGCGGCAAGCCTCTGCCCGACTACGCCGTCGCGCTCACGATCGACGACGGATACGAATCGGTCTACACGCTCGGATTCCCCGTCTTGCGCGAGGCGAAGGCTCACTCGACTTTGTTCACGGCCACCCAGTTCGTCGACGAACGCGTGCCGCTGTGGCCCGACCGCCTCGAGTACGCCTTCGCCGGCGCGCCGGGCGACGCCACCGCACGCCGCGCGCGCCTGAAAACGCTTCAGGCCGCCGCCAAGAACCTCCTCCCCGGTGAGCGCGAGGCGCTCATCGCCCCGATCGAGAAAGAGCTCGGCCGCAAGCTGATCCTCGACTCGTCCGCGCCGGAGAATTACCGCGCTCTCACCTGGGCGCAGTGCCGCGAAATGGCGGACTCCGGCCTCATGGACATCGGCAGCCACACGCACACGCACACCATCGCCACGCTGCAAGAAGGCGAGGAGGGCGAACGCGAGCTCGCTTTGTCCAAGCGCATCGTCGAGCAGAACCTCGCCAAGCCCTGCGACCTGTTCTGCTATCCCAACGGTGACTACGACGATTTTTCCGCCGCCACCGGCGCGCGTCTCAAAAAGCTCGGCTTCAAGTGCGGCCTCACCACGGTCGCCGGCTTCGTCAAAACCGGCTCCGATCCCTACGAGATGCTCCGCTTCGGAACCGACGACCGGGATTCCTTCGAGAAGTTCCGCATGACCTTCAGCCTCGGCCGCAACCTGCTTCAGGGCGTGAAGCGGTCAATAAGCTAAAATTTGAACGTGAACAAGCGCGCGCGCGCCGTATTCGTGGACCGCGACGGCGTCCTCATCCGCGACGCCGATTACCTCTCCTCCGTGTCCGGCCTCCACGTCCTGAAGGGCGCGCCCCGGGCCCTCGCGCTTCTTCGCGAAGCCGGCTTCAAAATCGTGATTGTCACCAATCAGTCGGGCGTAGCGCGCGGCTACTTCACCATGGCCGCGGTCAAAAAGATTCACGCTGAGCTGAAACGCCGACTTACCAAGGCCGGGGCGCGCTGGGACGCGATCTACGTGTCGCCCCACGGCCCCGGGAGCAAGCACTCCTGGCGCAAGCCCGGCACGGGCATGCTCCTCGCCGCGAAGAAGAAATTCAAATTGGATTTGAAGTCCTCCTACCTCGTGGGCGACAAGACCTCCGACATCGAGTGCGCGCGCCGGGCCGGTTGCGCCGGGATCCTGGTCCTCACGGGCAAGGGCGGACGCGACAAGGAATACAAAGCCAAACCCGTCGCGATTCGCCGCGATCTGCTTTCGGCGGCCCGCTGGATCTTAGCGGCCTAAGGCCGCGGCCCAATCGAGCGCGCGCAGCCATAGCGCTTTAAGCCGTTGCCGCGCCGTCATCTGCGCCGGGGTCACGCCCAGATGACGCAAGACCGCACGCTGCACGGCGGGCGTGATCGGCGCCGGCACTGAACCGGAGCCGGCGAACGCCGGTCCCTCCGGCCTGACCTGAACGGAGTAGCCGCCGAGCGTCTTCCGGTCCAAGGTCGGCGGCAAGGCGTCGGAGTGACCGCGCACGCCGTACGAGCCAAGGGCGAAAGAATTGAGCACGCGCGCGGTGGCGGTCTCGAAAATCCCAATGACCGGACGACCGTCGGGATAAGAGACGGCGCGGAGCACCTGCATCGCTCCCGGGGCGCGAGTGTCCACGAGACTGACGCCTAGGCGCACGAATGGGGTCCCAGGGACCTCGAGCCAAGGCTTGAGCGGACCCGCACCGTCGAAGGAGATCGCGGCGGCGCCCATGGACGCGGCCCCGGCCAGCGCGGCGGGGCCTGCGCGAACAGGGGCCTCAACCACGGCCGCGGCGGCGGGCCCGGCGCACAAAAGCAGAACGAGCCAGAACTTCACCTAGGAAGTATAAAGGAGGCCCCGTCGGCGAAGAAGGGTCCAATGTCCCCGTTTTAAGGGCCAATGGACTCGCGCTATACTCTCCTTATGTCCGAAGCGCCGAAGTACAACGAGAAGATGCTCGCCGCCAAGGCGAAGATGCTCGAGCGGTTCAAGAAGGACAAGGCCGCGCGCGCGATCAACCAGGAGAAGCGCCGCCTGCCCCCGGGGCAGACCTGGAGCAAGGGCTTTCCCGTTCTCGACCTCGGCGTCCACCCCCCTTTCGATGAGAAGGAGTGGAATTTCAAGGTCTGGGGCGAGGTCGAGAACCCGATTTCGCTCGACTGGAAGCAGTTCCTGGCGCTTCCCAAGACCGACAGCGTCAGCGACTTCCACTGCGTGACCACGTGGTCGAAAATGGACGCCCGGTGGGGCGGCGTCGCGATGACCGACCTGCTCAAGCTCGTCCGCCCGAAGACGACGGCCAATTTCGTCATCCAGCATTGCGCCGAGCAGTACACGACGAACACGTCTTTACTCGAAGCGTCCACCCCGGACGCGATTCTGGCCTATGAGCTCGACGGCGCACCCCTGACGCTCGAGCACGGCGGCCCGATGCGCATGGTGATCCCGACTCTTTACGCCTGGAAGTCCGGGAAGTTCCTGCGCGGGCTCGAGTTCACGACGCGCGACAAGCCCGGTTTCTGGGAGACGCGCGGCTACCACAACCGCGCCGACCCGTGGCTCGAGGAGCGCAACGGCGAGCCGCCGACCGACGACGGATTCGCCGACGCCGCGCCGAATAGGTAGAATCCGTCATGGCCGATTTCATTCAAAAGGCGCGGCTGGGCTTCGTCGAAACGATTTTCGCCGTAGGCGCCCTTCTATCCGGTAAACCCGAGGTGAACCTGATGCAAGCCGAAAAGACGAAGGGACGCGTGTACGAGTTCGAAATGGGCACCGGCGACGGCAAGATGCAGAAACTCGCCGTGTACAAGGGGCACCCTCTGCTCATCGTCAACACGGCTTCCCTTTGCGGCTTCACCCCGCAATACAAGGATCTCGAGGACCTCTACCAGAAGTACAAGGATAAGGGACTGCGCATCGCCGCCTTCCCCGCCAATGAGTTCGGCGCGCAGGAGCCTGGCTCCGACGCCGAGATCAAGAGCTTCTGCCTGACGAAGTACGCGCTCTCCTTCGACCTGTACTCGAAGATCGCCGTTAAGGGTCCGTCCATTCATCCCTTGTACAAGTACCTGACGACGGAGGCCGGCTTCAACGGCGACATTCCTTGGAATTTCTCCAAGTTCCTCGTGGACAAGAACGGCCAGGTCGTCGCCCGCTTCGGCCCCGACGCGAACCCCGTCGGCAAAGAGATCACCGGTAAGATCGAGGCGTTGCTGGCCCAGTGAGCGAGCCGCTTTTCTCGATCGTTCTTCCCACCTACAACCGGGCGCACATGCTGCCCGGGGCCTTGGCCACCGTCGTCGGCCAGACCTTCAAGGACTACGAGGTCCTGATCGTCGACGACGGCTCGGTGGACAACACTCCGGAGATGATCAAGGAGTGGACGAAGGATCCCCGCTTCAAATACACCCGCGTCCCCAAGAACATCGGGAACATGGCCTGCCGCAACATGGCGCTCGAGATGGCGACGGGAACGTGGATCACAAATATTGATTCAGATGATTTCTGGACCTACGATCGTTTGCAGAAATTCGCCGATTTCTTTAAGGCTCGGCCTTCTGCCGGTTTTGTCTTCTCCGACGGCTGGCTGCACCGCTACGACCGCCTCATCGGCACCGCCTTCCCTCCCGGGATGAAGATTCAAGAGGGCAAGGTCCCCGGCCACTTCGCCGTCGGCGAAGAATTCCTGCCGTACCTGACCACCAATCTCGCCATTCCGCGCGCGCTGTACAAGAAGTACGGTCATTACCGGTCGGACATGATCATTCTCGACAACGAGCTCTACGCGCGCATGCTCGCCGACGGCGTCGAGGTCGGCGTGATCTACGAGCGCCTGGCCATCCGCCGCATCCACGAGGGCCAGGTCACGCACAAGTGGCTCGAGGAGTATCCCGAGGGCATGGCCGCGCTGGTGGCCGGCGGCACGCCGCCCGACATTCTCGAGGCCGAGAAGCGCAAAATCGTGCGCGAGATCGCGTCCTACCTGATCAAGAACCTCCAGCCCGCCAAGGCGCGCGAGTTCATGCTCAAGGAGCTGGGCGACGAGGCGAAGTCCATGCCCGTGTACAAGGCGACCTTGCTGCCCGCGCCCGTCCTGTCGGTCGCCAAGGAAGCGCGCAAGACGTGGCTCGAGCTGCGGCATCATCCGTCGCTCGCCACCGCCGAGGAACGCGCGGTGTACGACCTGATCAACCCGTTGATTCGCGCCGAGAACGAGCGCGTGCGGGCTCGCCCGCCTCGCGCGTAACGCGCCCTACTTCTTCGGCCCGACGATCCAGCCGGTCGGCACGGGCATGCCGGGAACGATCTTCACGCCGGGCTCCACAGCCACCTTCTTGAGCCGGCCGTCGGCCTGCGCGCGGCGGTAGGTGACCTCGAGATTCTTCTTGGCCATCTCGAAGTTGCCGTCGTAGGAGAGCGCGGTGCGGTAGGCCTGCTCGGCGGCCTCGAAGTTGTTGCCCATGAACAGGGCGTTGGCCATGCTCGTATAGGCTTCGGCTGATTCGCGCGGCTTGTAGGAGCCGACGTGCCGGTGCGCCCACTTCCCGTCGATCTGCGCGTAAGGCTGATAGGCGAGGATGGTGTTGCGCAGCCAAGGCTTCTCGAGCAAGGAGGATTCCGCGCTGCAGCGGTCCGCGTCGATGTAGGCCTGGTAGGCCTTCGCCGCGAGATCGAACTGCTTGCGGATCATGTAGACCTGCGCCATGCGGTAGAAATTAGGCGCGAACACGGGGTCCACCTGGTAGTAGAGCTTGAAGCGGGTCAGCGCCATCTCGAGGTACTTCGCCGACTCTTCGGGATGACCGTTGTTCTGCGCCCACTCGGCGCGACGCAGATGAAGGTTGCCGATCTGGTGATGCATCTGGACGTAGTTCGGCGCGAGCTTGCGGACCTCGTCGTACCAGTACATCGCGCGCTCGTAGTCGTCGTGCGGCTGGCCGTCCATGTCGCCCCAATTGGGCAAGTAGGCCTTGGTCATGTTGAAGCGGTCGTTGAAGACGTTGCCGAGGAAGTACTTCGACATGACGAAGTCGGGGTTGAGCTTGTTGACGATGAGATAGTTGGCGACGGCCGGCTCCCACTGCCGCTCCTTGGAGAAGTAGATGGCGACGTTGTGGTGGATGTCGGCGCGGAAGTAGCCCCAGAACAGGTACAGCGGCTGGAGCATGGCGAGGACCAGCAGAGGAACGACGGGGTTGTCCGAGAGCAGGCACAGGCGGATCATCTTCCAGCCCAGCCACAGCATGCAGCCGGCAAAGACGCTCCAGGCGAGCCACCACTGCAGGAGCTCGCCGCCGTTGGGAACGCGCGACAGCGGGCCCTGGAGCATGCAGAACTCGCCGAACATGCCGCCGAACGGGACGACCTTGAACTGGGCCCAACCCTTGAAGAAAGCGAGGTAGATCACGCCGGCGACGGCGGCCAGGCGCAGGGGCCAGATCAGCATTTCCGAGAACGTCTTCCACCAGGAGGTCTCGCCGGGGATCACGGGCTGGTCGGCCTCGCGGGCGTGGAGCTCGAAGAGGGCCTTGCCGCGGGCGACGTTGACGATGAGCCCCGACAGCAGGCCCAAGTAGACGCCCGAGGAGACGAAGCGCAGGCTGACGTCGAAGCAGTTGTGCCCGAGCATGCCCATGAAGGAGACGATCACGCCGATGAGGTCGAAGGCGCGGGGCGGAGGGCGGCCGTCCTTGAGCATGGCGGTGGTCGTCAGCTGACCAAGGGAGCGGAAGCCGACGACGAGCGTGCTGAGGATGAGCCAGATGAAGAGGCCGAAGCCCAAGATGCCGTTATCGAAGAACTGCTCGAGGTATTCGTTCTCGGCGTGGTCGGTCTCGGTATTGTGCTTGCCCTCGATGTGGAAGATCGCGGGGCGGCGGAAGGCGGGATAAATCGGCGGGAAGGAGCCGATGCCCGTGCCGGTCCACGGCTGGGTGCGGATCATCTCCCACGTGGCCTCCCAGGTGAAGAGGCGGAAGTTGATCGAAACGACGCGTCCGGCCAGGTCCTTGGCGGTGTAGCCGAGGAAGGCGAGCATGAGGCCGCCGATGACGCCGAAGACCTGCTTGCGGTAGTTTTTGGTCTGATCCTTGAAGAAGACGAAGGCGATGACGCCGAAGATGAAGCAGACGAGGGCGAAACCGAGCCAGGCGCCCTTGGTGCCCGTCTTGACGAGGCTGAGCAGGAGCAGGCCGATGAGCGCCACCAGGCTCCAGCGCCGGGTCTTGAACCACTGTGTGACCAAGATCGGGAACATGATCACGAGGAAGTCGCCGTAGAAGTTGGGGTTGCCGTAGGTCGAGAACACGCGGTCGCTGAATGCGCCGCGCCAGACGAACGGATCGATGCCCTTGCCGGGGCCGGGCGGGAACATCGAGTTGTCCACGAACTGAAGGGCGCCGTAGCCGATCGCGATCCAGGCGGTCCAGATCAGGATCTTGAACAGGCGCGCGACGGCGGCCTCGTCGAACTCGTAGATGGTGATGAGCGCCACGCTCATGTAGAACATGTGGCGCAGGAAGAAGTCGGTGGACGCCATGTGATAGGGCGATTTGATGTAGGAGAAGACGCCCCAGAACAGGTAGGCGAGGAACGGGGACAGGCAGACCAGGTCCTCTTTGTTGAAGGCGTGGCGGCCGGCGACGGCCAGGCGCACCAGCCACATCGTGAGCAGGCCCAAGCCGCCCATTTGCATCATGGAGATCTTCACCTGCGCGGAATCGTACGTGCGCAGGAAGAACAACGAGGAGATGAACAGGTAGAGGAGCGGCAGCCAGGCGACGATCGCCTTGTGGGCGTAGGTCTCCGCGTCGGCTCGCTGTTGTGTATCAGCCATGGGCGGACAATTCTACCTTTTCAGAATTGGAGACGGTCACGCCGCGGCCCATGCGCAGCTCGCGCAGGAGGGTTTTGACGAAGACCACGCCGGTGGGCCAGGAATGAGCCGTGCTCTGGCCGCCGAGGCGCGGGTACTCGTGCGTGGGCATCTCGCCGATGACGAGGCCCAGCTTCATCATGCGGATCGACATCTGATATTCGATGGGGAAGCCGTCGGCGTCGCAGGCGCAGCGGCGCAAGGAGTCGGCGCGGACCACGCGGAAGCCGTTGATGGTGTCCTCGACGTAGGGCCCGCGGTTCCAGATCAGATTGGCGGCCAAGGTGAAGAGTTGATTGACCCATTTGCGGGGGCGCCACCAGTGGACGTCCTCCTCGTTGTAGGCGCCTTTCATCATGCGCGAGGCCACGACGAGGTCCTGGCCCTCGGACTCGATCTTCTCGAAGATCTTGGGGATGTCCTCGGGATCCTCGTTGCCGTCGGGGCTGTAGTAGCAGATGGTCTCGGCGTCGGTCAGCTCGAGCACGAGACGGAAAGCGACGCCGCGCCCGCGGCGCGGCTGGGAAACGACCTTCACGCCCTTGGACTGCAGGAATTCGACCGTGCCGTCCTTGGAGCCGCCATCGACGGCGAGAACCTCGTCGGCCGCGCTCAGCGGCAGGCGGTCGAAGATCTTAGGGAGCGCCTCGATCTCGTTGAACGTCAGAAGGACTAATAGCCGCTTACCTCTCACTGCAGATTCTCCCGGTACCACGCGATCGTGCGGCGCAGTCCTTCATCGAGCCCGATCTCGGCTTTGAAGCCGAGCACCTTGCGGGACTTCGTCGTGTCGCAGGCCCGGCGGGGCTGTCCCGAGGGCTTCGACGGATCGAAAATCAGTTTGGTTTTCTCCGCCCCGGCGGCACGCAAAACCGCTTTGGCCAGGTCTTTGATCGAGACCTCTTGCGCCGAGCCGATATTCACTGGATCGGCGTTCGGATATTTCTCGGCCACGTCCAGAATTCCTCTCGCGAAATCGTCGACGAACAGGAAGGCTCGCGTCGACTTGCCGTCGCCCCACACCTTGAGGGGGCTCTCCCCCTCGCACACGCGCTTGACCAAGGCCGCGATGACGTGGGACTTCGCCGGATCGTAGTGGTCGCGCGGGCCGTAGGCGTTGTACGGGCGAACGATCGCGATGCTCATGCCGTATTCTTCGGCGTAAGCGCGGCCCAGATATTCCCCCATCCGTTTGGACCAACCGTAGCCGCGGTTGGTCAGCTCCGGCTCGTCGCGGAAGCCTTCGCTCTCGGGCGTGGGAATGACGCAGTCGCGCGGGTACACGCACGCGGTGCTGACGACGAGGTAGCGCGCGACGCCTTCCAGGCGCGCCGCCTCGAGCACGTTGATCTGGAGCGTCATGTTGTCGCGGAACAGGCTGGCGGGGTGGACGGAGTTCCAGCCCACGCCGCCGACGACGCCGGCGAGGTTGAGGACCACGTCCTGGCCCTTGCACGCCTTGCGGCAGAAGCGCGGGTCGCGAAGGTCGCCCTTGATGAGGCGCAAAGCGGGATGGCGCGAGACCTCGGAGAGGTTGCGCTTGCCTTCGGAGCTCATGCGTCCGGCCACGGTCACCATCTTGGGGCGATGGCCGCGCAGAAGGCGTTCGACGACGTGGCTGCCGATGAAGCCGGAGCCGCCGGTGACGAGGACCCTCTTGCCGTCCCAGTAGCTCACGCGTTTTCCTCCCGGGAGGGCAGGTGAGCGAACGCGCCCAAGGCGATGGCGAGGGAAACGAGAACCGCGGCGCAGATCACGGCGAGCGCGCCGAGCAGGACCCAGCCCCAGTGCCGGGTGATGTGGCCCGTCGTCGCGTACTCGACGACGGTGGGCCAGTTGACGCCGACGCCGAAGAGGCCCAGGGCCGCGCCGAGCAGGCCCGCGGTCTCGCGGATGGCGATGCGATCGATCCAGGAGGCGGGGCGCCCGAGGGCGGCGTTCGAGGCCTTCTGCGCGAGCAGGCCGATGGCGGCGAAAACGGTCGCGCACGCGGACAACGTCAGCACGGTGAGCAGACGGTAGATCATCCACTCCTCGATCCCGGTCCCGCCGAGGTAGGTCCGCACGGGCATCAGCCCGAGGCCGGCGGCCAGCAGAAGGCACGCGGCGGAGAGCGGGCCGAACACGCGCAGCGGGAAATAGGCGAACACGGTGCCGAGGATGACGCGAAGGAAGCGCACGCCGTCGCGGATCACGGAGAGCTTGGACTCACCGACGCGCTCGGAATAAGGGATCGGATGCTCGACGAAGACGCCGCCCATGCAGGCGACGCGCGCGGTCATCGCGGGCGTGAAGTGCAGGCCGGTGGGCAAGGGCGCTAGGCGCGGCAGGAGAGCGCGCTTGAACACGCGCATGCCGCTCGCGGTATCGGTCAGCTTGACGCCCGTCAGGCCGCGGATGAGGGCGGCGTAAAGGCGGTTGCCGACGGTGCGCACGAACGGCATTTCGGAGCCCGCGTGCAGGCGGCCGCCGACGGCCATATCGGCCTTGGCCTCGCGCATCGACTTGATCAGGCCCTCGAAGGCGAGCGGATCACACGTGCCGTCGGCGTCGAGGAAGGAGAGAAGATCGCCGGAAGAGGCCCGGAAGCCGGTCATCAAAGCGGCGCCGTAGCCCTTGTTCTTCTCGTGCACGACGACCTTCGCCTCGGTCCAGCGGCGGGCCTTCTCGAGGGTCTTGTCTTTGGAGCCGTCGTCGACAATAACGACCTCCACGCCGGAAAGTCCGCAGTTCTTGATCAACGTGGCGCGAGCGTCGAGGCAGCTCTTCAAAATGGCGTCGACCGAGTCCTCTTCGTTGTAGGCCGGGATGACGATGGAGAGTTTTTCGTTCACGGCTTCACTCCGACGGCCAGCAGCGACAGTCCGACGGGCGGGCCGATCAGGTTCTCGAACCAGAAAAGAAACGGAGCGACCTTGTTGAAAAGGCCCATCTGACCCGTCGGGAGATCTTTACGGCGAAGGATGGAGCCGTTCACGAACCAGCCGAAAATTCCGAAGAAATTGAACTGCGACTGGGCGACGACGGAGAACCCGGCTTCGGCCAATTTTTCTTTCAGCTCGCCTTCGGCGTAACGGCGGAAGTGGCCGTCGTTGGAATCCAACGGATTGAAAAGAAATTGGTGACCCGGCACGACGAGCACTAATTTTCCGCCCGGCTTCAAATACGAAAAGAACCGTGCCAGGGTGCCCTTATCATCCTTAATGTGTTCCAACACATTCATACACACGATCGTATCAAAGGCCCGTCCCTTGAGGGAATCCGGGGTCCCGGCGCCCATGTCCGCGACGAGGTACTCCAAATCGGGGCGCGTGCCGTGGCGCTTGCGCGCCGCATCGACGAATTCCGCAACGATGTCCACGCCGAACACCTTGCCGCGGGTGAGAAGCTTGTCGGTGAAGATGCCGATGCCGATGCCGACCTCGAGGATTTCTTTCCCGACGAAGCGTTCGACCTTCTTCCACACCTCGTCGTTGAAGCGGTCCGCGGCGGACAGAGTCTCGAGACGCGTCATGGTGGTCATGGCTTCCAGCCCCGAAGTTTGAGGAGCATCCGAACATAGGCCGGGGCCAGACGAAGCGCCGAGGCCTTGGAGGCTCCGTCGATGCGCGGCTCGTATCGGAACGGAATCTCGATGACCTTGCCGCCGCGGGACAAAATACCGACGAGAAGCTCCTGCTGGACGGTAAAATCGTTGGCGGTCGAATCTCCGCACGCGGCGCGCACCGTTTCCGCCCTGTATAGGCGGAAGCCGCCGGAGGAATCCTTCACGGGCAGGCGAAGGACGAGTCGCGCGACGAGGTTGAGGGAACGGCTCAGCACCTGGCGCAGCGGGTCCATCACCGCGGAGCCGCCCGGGACATAGCGCGAGGCGATGACGAGATCGGCCCCCCCGCGTCCGGACCACATGTCTGCGAGAATCTCCGGCGGATGGGAGCCGTCAGCGTCGACGACCGCCACCCAGGGGGAATCCGCCGAGCACAGGCCTTCGCGCAACGCCCCGCCAAGGCCGCGCCCTTGCTGGATCAGCACGCGGGCGCCGCCCGCCTTCGCCACCTCCACGGTCTTATCCGTGGATCGGCCGTCGACGACGAGAATCTCGCCGCTCAGGCCGAGGCGCGTAAAGGTCGCCTTGAGACGCGGCAAGACTTGGGCCAAGGCCCCCTCTTCGTTGAGCGTGGGAAGCACGACGGTGAGATCGAAGCTCACGGGCGCTCCGAGTACAGCTCGTAGAGTTTGAGATACAGGCTCGGCGACAGCACGGCAAGCGCGGTCGTCGCGGCGCGAAAGCGCGCCTGACGGGTGTTGGGCAGGCCGCGCAGGCCCTCTCGCCACGCGCGCGCCGCCTCGAGCGGGTGGGCGCGCAAAGACGCGAGCAGCACCTCCCGGCGCCACAGCTCCAGGCGCTCCGCCTCCACCGCGTCATCGGTGCGCGTCAAACCCTTGCCGGCGAGCCAGCGGTCGCGGTGGGCGCCGTAGTTGGCTCGGTCGAGGAAATCCCGCTCGATCTTCGCTGGATTCTCGAGGCCCCCCGCGCACCAATTGTCCCCGTGCATACGGTGCAGACCCAGAACCTCGGGGATGTTGGCGATTTCGCCGAAGAACAGGGAGTGCGCGGTCAGGAAATCGTCGAGATAGTAGAACAGATCCTTCGGAATCGGCAGAAGCTTCTTGAGCGTCTCGCGCCGGAAGGCCAGGCCCGAGGTCGCGGTGAACTCGGTGCGGCCGGCGACGTAGTCGTCGAGTGTGTAGCGCGCGGGCCACTTCGGAAACCGGCGCGGCTGAGGGACCAACTTGGCGTCCGTGTCGTGCAGGAAGTGCTGGGCGCAAACGACCTTGGGATCCTCGAAGGCGGCGAGCACGGCCTTGAGCTTTCCGGGAAGGAACACGTCGTCGGAGTCGAGAAGGCAGACGATGTCGCCCGTCGCCGCCGCCAAACCGTTGTTGAACGCGGTCGCCTGGCCCTGATTTTCCTGGAGAAGCGCGATAACGCCGCGCGAAGCGTACGCCTTCAAAATATCCCGGGACTCGTCGGTCGAGCCGTCGTCGGCCACGATGATTTCGGCCGGGACGTCCTGGGCGAGGATCGAATCGAGCGTCTCCTCGAGAAAGCGCCCGTAATTATAATTGTCGATGACGACCGAGAGCTTCAAGGCCATGCTCAACGCGACCGGAAAAAGGCGCGGAACTGAGCGATTACGTAGTCGGCGTCGTCCGGCGTCATATACTGATGGCAGCCGATGTAGAACGCGGAGCGATTGAGGCTCTGGGCGACCGGGAACTTCGACTCGATGTCGCCGAACAGCTTTTTATAGATCGGCTGGTTGAGCAGGGGCAGCATGTCGCGCGTCTCGACGCCGCGGTCCTCGAGGAAATTGACGAGCGCGGTCTTATCCTGTCCGCGCAGGACGAGGCCGTACAGCATGTAGGAGTGGTCGCTGCCTTCGCGGCCGTAAGGGAGCTGGAGCTTGTCCTCGAACTCCTTGAGGCCGGCGGTCAGACGCGCGGCCATGCCGGTGCGCGCGGCGTAGATGCCGTCCTTCTCCTCGAGCTGGGCCAGGCCCAAGGCCGCCTCGAGCTCGGTGGCGCGGTAGCTGTGGCCGACGGAGACGAACTGAAAGCGCTTGGCCACGATCTCGTGAAGCTTGGCGCCGGTGGCGCCCTTGTCGTCGTCGATGGAGAGATAAATGGAGTCGCGGCCGTGGTTCATCAGGCTGCGCAGGCGGATCGCAAGGTCCGGGTCGTTGGTCGTGGCCAGGCCGCCCGCGCCGGTCACGATGTAATGCGCGATGTACGTCGAGAAGCAGCCGATGTCGCCGAGGGAGCCCACCTTGCGGCCCTTGTAGCGGGCGAACATGGTCTCCGCGGAGTCCTCGATGACGGACAGGCCCTTCTTCTTGGCGATGGCGTTGATCGGGTCCATGTCGGCGGGCAGGCCGAGCAGGTGGACCGGGATCACGGCGCGCGTCTTGGGCGTGATGGCCGCTTCGAATTTCTTGGGATCGAGGGTGTAGGTCAGGGGATCGACGTCGGCGAACACGGGCACCATGCGATTGTGCAGGACGATGTTCGACGTCGCGATGAAGGTGACCGACGGGACGATCACCTCGTCGCCGTCCTTCCAGCCGTGCTTCTCTTTGAGAGCCTGAAGGGCGATCTGCAGCGCGCTCGTGCCGGAGTTGCAGAACACCGAGTGCTTGGAATCGTGCTCGGCGGCGAAGGCGGACTCGAAGCGGCGGTGGAAGGGGCCGTAGGACAGACGGTTGGAGTCCAGCACCTCGTTGACGTAGCGGCGCGCCAAGGGGCTGACGGCAAAGCCGCCGACGCCGATTTCTCGGTCCATTGGGGCTAATTGTAGAAAATTTAAGGCTTATCCGAGCTTAAGCGCGGAGAGGATCAACTGCACGCCGATCGCGGCGAGCAAGAGACCCATCAGGCGGGTGATGATATTGAGAATCGTTGGGGAGAGCTTCTTGGCGCTGTCGGCCGCCAATATGAGCGTCCAGTAGCTGATGAAGGCCACGAGCGCGATCAGGACGTAGAAGATCGCCTTCTGCTCATAATTCGCGGCGCGCCCGGAGAGCACGATCGAGGTCGTAATAGCGCCAGGTCCCGCCAACAGGGGCACCGCCAACGGCGTGATCGCGATGTCGTCCTTGCTCATGCCCTCGGCGAACTCCTCCGGGGTCTCCTTCATCGGGGACTTCTGGGCCCGGATCATGTCGAGCGAGGACAGCAGGAGCACGAGTCCGCCCGCGATCTGGAAAGCGGGCAAGGTGATGCCGAACAGCTTGAAGATCGTCGGGCCGAGCGCCGCGAACAGGCCCATCACGCCGGCGCAGGTCATGCAGGCGGTGCGGGCGATGCGCCGGCGCGCCACCGAGCTTTCGCGGGCCGTCATCGCGAGGAAAGGAGGCACCGCCGCGAAGGGGTCTACAATCGCGAAGAGGGATCCGAACGTCAGGAATGCGTACTCGAGCACGAATCTATTTTAACTTTTCCCCCTCCACGGGTTCCTTGTCCGGAGTCAAATCAAACAAATCGAAGCGCGATCGATTACTACTGATAATAATGACTCTCCCCGGGGAGAGTTCCCGAAAGTGAAAAGTGGGAGGCCTGACACCAATTATCGGGTCGAGACGGGGACGGGGACGGGGAGGGCTTCATCGGCGTGGCGGTGAAACAGCTCAAGCATCAGCAGCGCCCAGAGACGGTAGCCGTGGTCGCGCTTGCCGCTTTGGTGCTCGGCCCAGAGGCCGCGGAGAGTCTTCTCGTTGAAGTAGCCTCGGTCGAGAGCCTTCTTGGAGAGCACGTTCTCTTCCCAGAAGTTCTTGAGCCCGCCGCGGAACCACGCTCCGAGCGGAATGCCGAAGCCCATCTTGGGCCGGTCGAGAATCTCGTCGGGAAGCAGATCCTTGAAGGCCTCTTTCATGATGAACTTGTGGCCGCGCAGGCCCTTGAGCTTCCAGTCGCCGGGCATGCGGAAGGCGGTCTCAACGAAGACGTGGTCGAGTAGGGGCGAGCGGCCCTCGAGCGAGCAGGCCATCGTGGCGATATCCACCTTCGCCATCAGGCATTCGGGCAGGTAGGTTTTGAAGTCGACGGCGAGCATGCGGTTGACGAAATCCTCGCCGGTCGTCGCGTCGAAGGCGGCGCGGATGTAGCGCAGGGCCTCGCCGATCGACGAGCCCAGGCGCTTCTTGAAGGCTTCGCTGTACAACGCGGGCTTGTCGTCCTCGGAGAAGAAGCCGACCATCTTGAGGTGGCGGCCCGGAAGATCGGCCGACAGGATCGAGCGCAGGAAGCGCTTGGCGCGCCAGACGTTGCCGAGCGGCGCGTCGTGCTCGGGGAGCAGCTCCGCGCTCGCGCGCAGGGCCGACAGCACGGGGCCGGGAAGCGCGTCGGTGATACGCGCGGCCTTCATGGCGAAGTAGCGGATGTAGCCGGCGAAGTTCTCATCGCCGCCGTCGCCGTTGAGCGCGACGGTGACGAACTTACGCGTCTCGCGGGCGACGTAGTAGCTGGGCAGAGCCGAGGCGTCGGCGTAGGGCTCGCCGTAATGCCAAGCGAGCTTGGGCAGGATGTCGGCCATCTCGGTCTTGACGACGAACTCGGTATGGTCGGTCTTGTAACGGTCGGCCACGAGCTTGGCGTACTTGAGCTCGGAAAAGCGCTCTTCTTCGAAGCCGATCGAGAAAGTTTTCACGGGCTTGGCCGACAGCCCGGCCATCAAGGCCACGATGATCGAGGAGTCCACGCCGCCGGACAGGAACGCGCCCAGCGGCACGTCGGAGATCATGCGCAGGCGCGTAGCTTCGGTCAGCGTGTCGCGCAGGAGCGTCTTGGATTCTTCGAAGTCGCCGGTGACCGGCTTCTCACCGAGCGGGAGGTCCCAGTAGCGCTCGATCGTGATCTTGCCGTCCTTCCAGGTCATCCAGTGGGCGGGCGGAAGCTTGCGGGCGGAGGCGTAAATCGTGCGCGGCGAGGGAATGTACTGGAGCGTGAGAAACATGTCGACGGCGACCGGATCGATCTCGCGAGACAGCGCGGGGTCGAGCGCGAACAGGCAACGCAGCTCCGAGCCGAACAGCAAGGTTCCGTCGGGACGAACGGCGTAGCACAGCGGCTTCTTGCCGATGCGGTCGCGCGCGATGAACAAGGTCTTCGTGGAGCGATCCCACACCGCGAAGGCGAACATGCCGCGCAGCTTCGAGACGCATTTCGGGCCCAGGTCCTTGTACAGCGCGAGGACGACCTCGGTGTCGGACTTGGTCTTGAAGACGTGGCCCTTGGCCTCGAGCTCGGCGCGCAGCTCGAGGTAGTTGTACACCTCGCCGTTGAAGACGATCCACAGGCGCTCGTCGGCATACGAAAGCGGTTGATGGCCCGTGTTCAAATCGATGATGGCCAGGCGGCGCATGGCGATGCCGGCGGGGCCGTCGAGGTGGAAGCCTTCGTCGTCGGGGCCGCGGTGGGCGATCTCGTCGTTGGCGCGTTTCAGGATCCCCTTATCGGGGACCCGTCCGTCGCCGTAAACGACGCCGCAGATGCCGCACATGATTTAGATCGGGAGCCGCGATCTCAGGAAATGACGGTCTTCCTTGGGAAGCAGGCGCCAGAAGGTGATAGTGTAACAGGCCCCTGCCAACCCGCACAAGGCGAAGAAGGACACCCAGCCGGTCACCCGCACGCGCAACGGCCAGACGAGCGCCAGCAGGACGGCCAGGCCGGCCGAGGTCGGGATCATGGTCTCGCGCGCGAAACGTCCCCAGGTCAGGTGTAGCAAGCGGGAGTGCACGACGCTGACGAACACGACGGTGGACAGCGCCTGCGCGATCAGGCCGCCGAGCGCCGCGCCGAACAGGCCCCAGCGCGGGATCATCCACGGCCACAGCGCGAGGCAGACGAGCGCCTGGAGCCAGGCCGCCGCCGAAGGCCACCAGCCGTCCTTGCGCCCCGCCGCCACCGACGTGGGCAGAAAGGAGAACAAGGCCGCGGCCTGCGTGCCGACGAGCAGGCGCGCGGGCCAGACGCTGGTGTCGCCGAAGCGGCCGCCGAGCCACAACGAGAGGAACTGGGGCATGAGGCAGAACAGCAGGGCGTAGGCGGGGACGATCAAGCCGATCAAGGTCCGGGAGGCGCGCAGGTACAGACGGGCCGGAGTCTCGGGCCCCTCGTGCGCGGCCAAGCCGCCCATCACCGGGATCAGCGCGGCGGAGGCCGTCGCGGGCAAGGTTTGCACGCGCGAGAGCACGCCTGCGGGCACCGCGTACAAGGTGAACTCCGACATCGAGCGCAGGCCGGCGACGAAGGCGCGGTCGAGCTGTCCGCTGACCATCTGCGCCAGGGACGCGGGCCAGAAGCCGATCGAATAGCGCCAGAAGGTTTGGAAGGGAAGATGTCCGCCATGCTCCGGCACCTCGCGGCGCGCGCGCGTCACGCCGTAAAGGCAGAAGAGAGCGACGAGGGCGTGCACGGCGACGAAGGCGCTCGCCGCCGCGCCCAGGCCGCGTCCGACGGCCAACGCGCTCAGCACGCCGAACGGAATCAGGATACCCTGCAGGACCGCCGCCGCGGATTGCCACTGAAAGCGGTGCAGGCCCTGAAACGCGGCACCCGCCCACGCGGTCACGGCCGCGAACACCGCGCCGAGCGCCGCCGCTCGGATCATCCACGCGCCGTGGCTCTGGTAGTAACCGGGCACGGTGAAGACGCGGCCGACGAGCATCGGCGCCGAAATCCACAGAACGAGAGCGCCCGCCGCCGCGCCGCCGATGATGAGCCACGCGCCGTGCCGCAATGAGTCGTCGAGCGCGCCGCGTTTGCCTTCCGCGTGGGACTGCGCGGCGTAGCGAACCATTCCGGCGCCCGCGCCGAAGTGCAGCGCTCCGATCCAGCCCGCCGCGGATTGCATGAGAAGATACAAACCATACGCCTCGACTCCGAATCCGTGCACAAGTCGGGGTATGACCAGCAGGTTGATGGCCGCGACCGCGCCCTGGCCCGCGAGGCCCCAACCGACGTTCCGCGCGAAGCGCTCGCCGCGATTCACTGGCCGGCTCCATAAAGTTCTAATAGCCGTTCCACGACCCGCGCGATCGAATACCGTCGCTCAACTTCGTGACGCGCGGCGGTTCCCAGAAGGTTTCTCAATCCGTTGTCGTTAATAATCCGTTTAATATGTTCCGTCGCCGCTTTCTCGTCGTCTTTATCGAATAAGAGACCCGTTTTCCCGTTTTCGATGGTCTCCGCCGTGCCTCCGACCGCGCTGGCGACGACAGCGAGTCCTGACGACATCGCCTCGAGCAAGGAGTTCGACAACCCTTCTGATTCCGAGGGCAAAACGAATGCGTCCGCCGCCGCGTACAAGTCGGCCGCGTCCTCGACCGACGACAGCACGCGCACGCGGGCGCTTTGCGGGATGACCTCCGCTCCTTCTCCGACGAGGATCAAGGTCGCGTCATGCCCCCGCGTCGCGCTTTCCCACAGCGCCGAGAACCACGGCAGGCGCTTTTCCCAGGAAAGGCGTCCGGTGTACAGAAACACGACGCCGCTCCAACCGAGACGCGCGCGCAAGGCTTTCTTCTCGTCGGCCGAAACCGGCTTATAGCGTTTGGTCTCCACGCCGTTCGGCAAGACCTCGATGTCGGCGCCGCCAAGATACTGGCGCGCCTCGGCGGCGAGGTCAGGTACGACGGCCAAAAATCGGGGTCGCAGAAACGCCAGCAAGCGCAGCTTCAGCCGGCCGAGGCCCGTGCGCGAGGAAACGGCCAGCTCACCGATGCCGCGGCCGCCGCCGAGCTTGACGAGCACCGGCTTGCCGAGCCACCGGCCCGCAAACGCCGCCGCGAGCGCCGGAGAGCCCGCGAGATGCGCGTGGATCGCGTCGTATTCCCCGCCGTGCTTGAGCAGCCAGCCGAGAGCGCCGAAGAGAAAAGACAGCGAATCGAGCGTGCCGGTCCCAAACACCCGCAGGCGCCGTACTCGCACGCCCTGGATCTCCTCGCGCGGCGAGGTGCACCCGACAAGGCGGGTGAGCACCGTCACGGACGCGCCGCGCGCGCGCAGCTCGCGGGACAGGGTGAGAGCCTGGCGCTCCGCGCCGCCGAGCGCGGGCCAGAAGCCGGCGCTGACCATGACGACGCGCGGCGCGGGAGCGCGCTCGGTCATATCAGCCCTTGCGGCCGATGGCCCCGGGCTTGGGCACCAGGCCGTGCGGCAGGACGGCGAGAACGGTGAAGCCTTCTTCGCCGTACCACTTCGTCAGCTCCTCCTTCGTGTGATGCCACTGGTAAGGAGGCGAGATCCAGTCGAAGTTCTCGATGAGCCGGACCTGAAAGCGCGGGTCCACGGAATAGGTGAACCACTTCAGGCCCGGGACGACGCCGAGCCAGGTCAACGGGTAGCACAACGCGTAGACGACGGTCACGGGCAGGCGCGTCGTGAATACGCGCACGAAATCGCTGATGATGTGGCGTACGAGCACGATCCACCACGCGAGGCGCCGGTGACGGGCGATCCAGTCGCGCCCCGGCCTGAGCGGATTCGACTCGAAATCGGCGAAGCGACCGGCGCGGCCGTACAGCCAAACGGACAGGAGCCCACGGGATTTGACCAGGGCGGCCACGGCTTTGAAGGCGGCGTGCGTGTCGGCGGTATGGTGAAGGACGCCCTGACTGTAGGCGATGTCGAACACGCCTTTCTTGAAGGGAGGATGAAGAAGATCGGCTTCGACAGGATGAAGCTTCGGCTGATTGCGCGCGAGCTCGGCGACGCGGATGAGACTCTCCGACATGTCGACGGCTACGACCTCGGCGCCCAAGGAGAGCGCGACGGCGCTGTAGCGGCCCATGCCGCAGCCCGCGTCGAGGACGAGCTTGCCCGCGAACTCCTGCGGCGGGAGCATGGTCTCTTCGAGATAGGTTTCTTTATCGCCCGGTAACGAGCCGGGATAGCGCAGCCACTCCCAGCCGAACGCGTCCCGCGTCTTCGACGTCGCTCGGGCGACCGGGTCCGGCGGACGCAGACGCGGAATCCCGTTGGTCACCGGATATTCGCGGGCGCACTCCTTGCAGGCGAGCGTCGCCTCTTCGACCTCGGCGTCGTGCCGGGGGTAGGCGTCGAGCACGGCGAATTTAAGATCGCCGCCGCAGACCGGGCAAGCCAGCAGGTTAAGAAGTGTCAGCTTCATTTTT
>CALRXP010000015.1:0-21709 GCA_943372155.1 Candidatus Endomicrobiellum trichonymphae
CGCCAGCTCATTCTGGATCGGGCGTCGGCCAAGATGATCAAGACGCAATCCATGAAGCAGGGTATGCTGACCTTGCGCATGTGCGCCGTGCGTAAGCTGCTCTCCGGCGCGACGACAGCCGAAGAGATGATGCGCGTGACGGCGGCCGACGGCGACAGCTAGGAGAAAAGGCATGGTCTCGATGGGCGAATTGTTTTTGCTGATGCACGAGCGCGGCGCGTCGGACCTTCATCTCACGGTGGGGGCTCCGCCCATCCTGCGCATCGACGGGTCGCTCCTGCCGACCCCGTTCGAGAAGCTCAATAGCGAAACCTCCCAGACCTTGATCTATTCTTTGCTCAACGACCAGCAACGCCAGCGTTTCGAGGCCAGCAACGAGCTCGACCTGGCGTTCAATCTGCGCGGCATCGGCCGCGTGCGCATGAACGTGTACCGTCAGACCGGTTCGGTCGGCGCGGCGATCCGGGCGATTCCGAACTCCTTTAAGACCTTCGACGAGATCGGCGTGCCGAAGTCGATCCTCGACATCATGAAGCTGCCCAAGGGTTTGATCCTCGTCACCGGCCCGACGGGCTCGGGCAAGTCCACGACGCTCGCGAGCATGATCGATTTCATCAACGAGACGCGCGCGGCGCACATCGTGACCATCGAAGATCCGATCGAGTTCGTGCACACCCATAAGAAATCCGTGATCAACCAGCGCGAAGTCGGCTCGGACACGGTCACCTTCGGCGCGGCCCTGCGCCATATCCTGCGCCAGGACCCCAACGTCATCCTCATCGGCGAGCTGCGGGACCTCGAGACGATCCAGGCCGCCCTCAACATCGCCGAGACCGGCCATATGGTGCTGGCGACCCTCCACACGACGGACTGCGCTCAGACCATCAACCGAATCATCGACGTCTTCCCGCAGCATCAACTCGAGCAAGTGCGCGTCCAGCTCTCCTTCGTCCTCCAGGCCGTTCTCTGTCAGCAGCTTCTGACCCATGCCACCGGCGCCGGACGCGTGCTCGCTTGCGAGACCCTGATCGTCAATTCCGCGATCCGCAACCTCATCCGCGAGCAAAAGGTCGAGCAGATCCAAGTCGCGATCCAGACCGGCGGCAAGATCGGCATGCAGACCATGAACCAATCGCTGGCCGAGCTTTACTTCAAACAGAAGATCACTTTCCAAGAGGCGATGTCCCATTCTCTGGATCCCGAAGACCTTCGCCGCCTGATGCAACGACACATGACGCCCGCGCAATCGTAGAATAGGGAACCCTTATGCCCACATACAGCTATAAAGCCAAGACCTCCGCCGGCCTCGTCATGGAAGGAGTCATCGACGCCGAAGAACAGCGCGGCGCCGTCGAGAAGCTCCGCAACCAGAAGATGGTGGTGCTCGAGATCGCCGAGAAGGCGGTTCCGCCCCTCGATAAGCTCAAGGCCCTCGTCGGCTGGAAGAAGGGCAAGAAGGACATCCCTTCGAAGGACCTCTCGCTTTTCTCCCGCCAGCTCTCGACCTTGGTCGGCGCCGGCGTGCCGATCGTGCAAAGCCTCGGCATCCTTGAGACCCAGGCCGAAAACCCCGACTTCAAGGAAGTCCTGGGCGCGGTCAAGACCGACATCGAAGCCGGTCTCTCCATTTCCGATGCGCTCAAGAAGCACCCGAACGCCTTCCCCGACCTGTACTGCTCGATGGTCAAGGCCGGTGAGCTCGGCGGTATCTTGGACACCATCCTCGAGCGTCTGACCGCCTACCTCGAAAGCTCCGAGGCCCTCAAGGCCAAGGTGAAGGGCGCCATGATGTATCCCGCGATCGTGCTCTCCATCTGCTCGATCGTCACCGTCTTCCTGATGATCTTCGTCATCCCGACCTTCAAGAACATCTTCGCGAGCTTCGGCGCCGAGCTGCCTTTGCCGACGCAGATGCTCATCGATCTCTCCGACGCCATGAAGTCGAAGTGGTACCTGATCGTCGCGTTCCCGTTCGTGTCCTGGAAGGCCTTCGAAAAATTCTATGCCACGCCGTACGGCCACAAGTGGGTGGACGGCAAATCTCTCCAGGTGCCGATCTTCGGGCCGATTCTTAAAAAAGTCGCCGTCGCCCGCTTCACTCGCACGCTCGGCACGCTCATCAAGTCCGGCGTGCCGATCATGCAGGCGCTCGAGACCGTCGCTTCGACGGCCGGCAACGTCGTCATTTCCGACGCGGTCAACCTTACGCGCGAGTCCATCCGCGAAGGCGGCCACTTGTCCGATCCGCTGAAGAAGTCCGGAATCTTCCCGAACATGGTGACGTCGATGATCTCGGTCGGTGAAGAGACCGGCGCCCTCGACATCATGCTCACCAAGATCGCCGACTTCTACGACCAGGAAGTCGACACCGCGGTCAAAGGCCTGACCTCGCTCATCGAGCCCATCGTCATCGTCGTCATGGGTGTGGTCATCGGCACGATCGTCATCGCGATGTTCATGCCCATGTTCGGCCTCGGCGAGCTGGCCGGCAAGCAGGGCTAAAGCGCTTGATGTCGTAAAGTTCATAGGGACTCGCACCGGTGCGAGTCCCTATGTCTTTGGGGTCATCGAACGAAGAGGGCTACTCCTCGAACATGTGCTTGTCGCGCAGGAGGCGGTGATACGCCACACCGAAGCGGTGCGCCTCGTCGCGCAGCTGTTGGAGCAAGCGTAGGGCTGGGTCTTCGAACTTCAGCACGATGGACTCCGCGCGGCCGGGGAGGAAGACCTCCTCGATGCGCTTGGCGAGCGAGGCCATGGGGATGCGCAGCTTGAGGTCCTTGAGCGCCTCCTGGGCGGCCCCGAGCTGGCCCTTACCGCCGTCGATGAGGATGAGGTCGGGCATTTCCTGGCCTTCGGATTGCAACCGCTTGTAGCGGCGGAACACGGCCTCGCGCATGGACTTGAAGTCGTCGATCCCCGCGACGTCGCGGATCTTGAATTTCCGGTAGTGGTCGCGGTGCGGCTTGCCGCCCTTGAAGCAGGTCATGGACGCGACGGTCTGGTGGCCCTGGAAGTGGGAGATGTCGAAGCACTCGATGTGCACGGGCGGCTTGGGCAGGAGCAGGGCCTTTTGCAGATCTGTGACCATGCGGGTGCCCATCACGTGGCCGCCGACGGCGTCGGCCTCGACGGCGCGCACGCGAAGGCGCTCGCCCATCTGCGACAGGGCGGCGGCGTTGTCGCGCATCTGAAGGGCGGTCTCGTAGTCGAGCTCTTTCGAGGCGGCCTTCATCTTGCGCTCGAAGACCTCCCGCAGATCGCCGTAATTGCCTTTAAAGAACAGCGCGGCGCGGTCGGCGATCTCCCGGTAGTCTCCCTTGGATATCTTCCCGGCGCACGGCGCCGGGCACTCCTTGGTGTGGTAGTACAGGCAGGCGGTGATCTTCTTCTTATCGAGCGGCTTCGCCTCGGAGAACTCCCACCGGCACGGGCGCAGGGGGAACAAGCGCTGCTTCCAAAGGTAGCGCAGCAGCGCCCGGATCGGGCCGACCTTGGGGTAGGGGCCGAAGTACAAGGCGCCGTCCCGGATCTTGCGCCGCGTGGTGAACATGCGGGGGAAGTCCTCGCCCATCGATATCTTCAGGTAGGGGTAGGTCTTGCCGTCCTTCCACATCGCGTTGAAGAAGGGCTGGTTTTCGTTGATGAGACGGCGCTCAAGGAGCAGGGACTCGCGCTCGGACTCGCACAGGATGTAGTCGATGCTCCGAATCAGGGGGGCCAGGGCCTGGACCTTCACGTCATCCTTGTTGGGGTTGAAGTACTGCGCCACCCGCTTGGCGAGGTCGATGGCCTTGCCGATATAAAGAATCTCCCCGGCGGCGTCGCGCATGATGTAGACGCCCGTCTTGTGGGGGAGGTGGCGGCGGTCCGGGGACTCCATGGCGACAGTATACCAAGTGACCGGATTGCGCCCGGGCGCGGCTCGTCGAGGTGCTACAATCAGCGGATGAGAACTTTCATCCTCGTCGCGCTACTTGCCGGTCCGGCCTTCGCCGCCGACCTGAAAGTCGCGGGCGCTCGCCTGCTCGCGGTCTCCGGCGACGTGACGATCCAGGCCAACGATGGAGGACGCATCGGCAAGAAGGGCGCGGTCCTAGCGCCGGGCGAGGCCGTGACGACGGCCGAGGGCGCGACCGCGGTGCTCGAGCTTCCCGACGGCTCCCGGCTCAAGCTACGCGAGTCGAGCAAGATCGCGGTGACCTTGCCTTCCGGGAAATCCCAATTGACCGAGGCGTTCCTGTCGTTCGGCAGCGCCTTCGCCAAGGTGACCAAGCGCATCGCCGGCCAGGAGTTCCACGTGCGCACGCCGTCGGCGGTGGCCGCGGTGCGCGGAACCGAGTTTTTCACCGCGTACGGCCGGCCGCGCGGCAAGAACCGTGACCTGTGGGTGTGCGTCAACGAGGGCGCCGTCGAGATCAAGACGGACAGTTCTAAGAAGGACCTGCTCGTGCCCGCCGGCAAGGGCGTTCTCATCAAGTCCGGCCTCGACCTGACCAAGCCTCAAGCCTACGACTGGACGAAGACCTTGAACTGGAACATGGATCCCGCGGGGACGATCGAAGATAAGACGAACCTGGACGGCGCCTACGCGGACCTTCTTGATCAAGATTATCGCTAGCGCCGCGTTCCTTCTCGCCCTGCTCCTGCCCCGAGCGGCCTCCGCTGCGGCGATCGCTCCCGAGTCGCCCGGCGGACGCCGGCCCGAATACGAGACGTCGGCGCGCGTGATCGGTCGCGCGGGCGCGCTTGAGCCGCTTGCGGACCTGACGGCGCGCTGGCAGTACGAGGGCCTGCGCCCCTTCCGCGCTCTGACGTTGGGCGGCTATGGGAGGGTGCATCCGAACCTCAAGATCGGCCTGTTCTACCGCGTGCAAAGCGGCGTCCGGCACGATGACGATTGGATCAATCCGGGGCCCGGTCTGTGGACCTGGCGCAACACGACGAACCGCTCCGAGCATGTGCTGGTCCTCGACGCAACGCCGCGGGCCCGGTTGGCCTTTCTGCCGGGCGGGCGCTGGACCGGCTCGTTCAAGATGCGCTACGAGCACAACTTCTACAACGGTCAGCGCACGCTCAAGCTTGAGCCCGAGCTGGCGTGGTTTTTGATGGACGGCCTCGAGCCGCGGGCCACGATTTTCGTGCGTCACGAGACCTACCTTCCGCTCAATTTCGGGGAGGCGTCCTACTATGAGCGCTGGTGGTATCTGGCGGGCCTGTGGCACGCCTCTCCAGACGTCTCCTTCGGCCCCAGCGTGGCTCTGCGCGATGAGGTCTGGAGCACCTCCTCCGACTACCGCCAGGCGCTTCCCGGAGGCTCCTATCGGACCGTCTACCGGTCCCTGGTCTGGGGTTTCACCTTGATCGCTCGCTCCCGCTAGCGGGTCCGACGGAGGCTCATTGACGGCGCGGGGGCGAAAAAGCCATAATGCGTTCTATGGCCAAGAAGAAGCAGATGCGTCACAAGTCGGGACTCAAGGCTCACCGCCAGTCCCTGAAGCACGCGATCCACAACGCGGGCATCAAGAAGTCCGTCCGCCTCGCCGTCCGCGCCGTTATGGACGCCGCGAAGACCAAGGACATCAAGTCTCTTTCGGAGTTGACGGGCAAGGCCTCGGCCGCGCTCGACAAGGCCGCGAAGAACGGTACGATCCACTGGAAGGCCGCCGCGCGCAAGAAGTCGCGCCTGGCCGCCCAGGTCAACAAGCTGACCGCCGCGAAGTAAGACTTTTCCCGGCATAAAAACGAGCGCCTGTCCCGCAAGGGACGGGCGCTCTGCTTTGGGGTGAGGGCTAAAGCTTGGCGGTCGGCGTGCAGAGCTCGACGACGACGGACTCGAACTCGACCTTGGCGTCGAGCCAGGCCTTGGACTTGAGGTCGGTCTCGACCTCGAGCAGACGGCGCAGGTCGCGACGCAGGCGCTGCTCGGTGACGCGCTGGGCGCGTTGGAAGAAGTCTCGGTCGTAGAAGATGCGCAGCTTCATCTCGATGTCCCGCGGGGCGAGACCAGCGGCCAGCATGCGCTTGGCCTTGAGCTGCTTGAGATAGGCGGCGCGCGCCTGGGCGAGCGAGCGGAAGACGATCTCGTCGGGCTTGGCGTCGGCGAAGGCCTCGCGCAGGTAGCTCAGGCAGGCCTTGAGGTCTCGGGAAGACACCAGGCGCTCGAAGGCCCACGGATCGGTCGCCTTGCGAAAGCCCATGCTGGCCGAGACGGCCTCCATGCCGATGTCGGTGGCCTTGCCCGCGAAGAGCAGGGCCTTCTCGAGCTCGCCGGACAAAATGCCCCAGTCCGTTCCGGCCTGCTCAGTCAGCGCCGCGGCGGCGTCGGGATCGAGGTTCTTTCCCGCCTTCTTGGCTTCAGCGAGAAGCCGCTCGACCGCCTCTTCTTCGGTGAGCGGGGAGAAGACGCAGACGGCGCCCTTCTCCGCGACGGCGGCGGCGAGAGCGTCCTTCTTGTCCGGCCGGCGGTCCTCTGAAAGCAGAACGAGGGTCGTCGTCGGGGAGGGAGAGCGGAGGTACTCGGTGAAGGCGGCGCGGGCCTCGGCGGGGATCTTCGGGTTGCGCACGATCACCAGGCGCTTATCGGCGAACACGGGCAAGGTCAGCGCCTCGCTGATAATCGTCGGATGCTCGGAGTTAGGGTCGCCGGAGAACTCGCACAGATTGAAATCGTCGGGCTTGAACAGGGCCTTGAGCTTGAGGACCGCGTCGGCCTTGGACGCCGATTCCTCGCCGAACAGGTAGTAGACGGGCCGGAATTTTCCGGCCTTCCACTCCGCGGCGAGGTCGTTCGGCTTGAGCTCCATCGCCTCAGTAAGGGTTGGAGATGACGGGCTTGAGCGGCTCTTCGGGCTTGGCGGCGGGCTGCGTCGACGGGGCCTCGCCGGTGATCCGGCGCTCGGAGGTTCCGGTGATGGATCCGAAGCCGTACACGACGCGCTTGACGATGTTGCGCGCCAGGATGTCCCAGATCTGCTCGCGCGCCTGCTCTTCGGTCAGGCCGCCGCGAAGCGTCTGCGCGGGGAAGGATAGAATTCCCTCGAGGTTCTTCTCCTCCCAAAGGATCTGGTTCGAGCTCTTGTCCACGAACTGCAGGTCCACGAGGATGCGCAGCTTGTAGGCGGTCGCGGCCTGCGTCGCGTCGTATTGCACCGCGGTCAGGATGTAGCGCGAGATCGTGATTCCGACGACGCCCTGCGACTCCGGCTCGGGCACGAGAGGGTAGCGGCCGTCGCGCAGGAACTCGTCGCGCACGCGCAGCATGAGCTTGTCCTCAAGGCCGAACTGCTGGGACTTGTTGACGATGGGGGTTAGGGCCAGGCGCTGGACGTGCTGAGGGATGAGCTGAGGCGTGGGCTTGTAGGCGACGTCGGTGCCGCACGCGGCGGACAGCGCAAGGAGAAGAAGGGGAAGGAGTCTCTTATTCATTTGATCACCAGGTTGACGAGCTTTTTGGGGATGAGAATGACCTTCACGATCTGTTTGCCGTCCACGGCCGCCTTCACCTTGTCCTGCGCCAGCGCCGTCGCCTTCACGACGTCGTCCGTCGCGTCGGCGGCGATGGTGAAGGTGGCGCGGAGCTTGCCGTTGACCTGCACGGGGTATTCGATCGTCGTGTCGATGAGATGCTTGGCGTCCCACGCCGGCCAGGTCTGACGGCAGAGCAGATCCTTGTGCCCCGTCTTTTCCCACAGCTCCTCCGCGAGATGCGGGGCGAAGGGGCTGAGCAGGACCAGGAAGGTCTCGATGTCGATCTTGGCGAGCGCCTTCTCGTCCTGCATCGCGTTGAGGTAGATCATGAGCGCCGAAATCGCGGTGTTGAATCCGAACGCTTCGATATCCTCGCCGACTTTCTTGATCGTGCGATGGCGCAAGGCGACGAGGCCGTCGCCGGGGGCGCCGGCGCCTTCGAGGTCGTTGATGAGGACATAACCGCGCTTCAGGAATCGGTAAACGCCCTCGATCGAGCGCATGTCCCACGGCTTGGCCTGCTCGAAGGGGCCCATGAACATCTCATAGAGCCGGAACGCGTCCGCGCCGTAGCGCTTGAGCACGGTGTCGGGGTTGACGACGTTCTTCTTCGACTTGGACATCTTCTCGACCTGCGAGGTCAGAATCTCGCCGGTGGCGATCAGCTTCGCCCGGTTCTGGTCGTCGTATTCGACGTCCTCGTAGACGTGATAGTTCCCCTTGGAATCGCGGTTCGAGTAGGAAAGAATCATGCCCTGATGACGGAGCTTCTGGAAGGGTTCCTTCGTCGAGACGAAGCCCAGGTCGAACAAAACCTTGTGCCAGAAGCGGGCGTAGAGCAGGTGGAGCACCGCGTGTTCGGCGCCGCCGACGTAACAATCAACGGGGCCCCACGACTTTTCGAGATCTTTGTCCCAGGCCGCGGTCTTGTTCTTCGGATCGATGTAGCGAAGGTAGTACCAGCAGGAGCCGGCCCACTGGGGCATGGTGTTGGTTTCACGTTTGGCCGGTCCCGAGCAGGAGGGACACGTGGTGTTGACCCAGTCGGTGATGTTCGCCAAAGGCGATTCACCGGTTCCCGTGGGTTTGAAATCCGCCGTTTCCGGTAATCGCAGCGGTAGCTGCGATTCAGGTACAGGCACTATGCCGCATTTGGCGCAGTGCACAACCGGGATGGGCTCTCCCCAGTACCGTTGCCGTGAAAAAAGCCAATCCCGGAGTTTGTAGTTAACCCGCTTGGCTCCGAGACCCTTCTTTTCAAGCCAAGCGATCATCTCGGCCTTAGCCTTGGCCGTAGGGAGCCCGTTCAGGAAATCTGAATTCGTTGCCGTGCCTTCGCCGGTAAACGGCTTCCCTTCTTCCGCCTTGCCGTCGACGACGTTCTTAATCTCAATGCCGTATTTGACCGCGAATTCATGATCCCGCTCGTCGTGCGCGGGCACCGCCATGATCGCGCCCGTGCCGTAGGAGCCGAGCACGTAGTCCGCGACGTACACCGGAATCTTCGCGCCGTTGACCGGGTTAATCGCGAATCCGCCCGTCGGCACGCCGGTCTTTTCCTTCTGCAGCTCCGTGCGCTCGAGATCGGACTTGTTGCCCGCCGCCGCGGCGTAGGCCGTGACCGCGGCCTTCTGCGCGGGGCTCGTCAGCTTGGCGACGAGGGCATGCTCGGGAGCGAGGACCATATAGGTCGCGCCGAAGAGGGTGTCGGGGCGGGTCGTGAAGACCTTGAGCTCATCGCCCGCCTCGGTCTTGAACGAAACCTCGGCGCCTTCGGAGCGCCCGACCCAGTGCTTCTGCATCGAGATCGTGGACTCGGGCCAGTCGAGGCCGGCGAGGTCGGACTCGAGCCGGTCGGCGTACGCCGTGATCTTCAGGACCCACTGGCGGATGTTCTTGCGCTCGACCTTGGTTCCGCAGCGTTCGCAGGCGCCGTTGAAGACCTCTTCGTTGGCCAGGCCGGTCTGGTCCTTGGGGCACCAGTTGATCGGCGCGGTGCTCTCGTAGGCGAGGCCCTTTTTGTAGAGCTGCAGGAAGATCCACTGCGTCCAGCGGTAGTACTCGGGATCGGTGGTGTCGACCTCGCGGCTCCAATCGTAGGAGAAGCCCAGGGATTTGATCTGACGGCGGAAATTATCGACGTTCTCTTTGGTGACTTTCGCCGGGTGCGTGCCGGTGGCGATGGCGAAGTTCTCGGCGGGCAAGCCGAAGGCGTCCCAGCCCATCGGGTGCAGGACGTCGAAGTCCTTCATGCGCTTATAGCGGCAGAGAATGTCGGTGGCGGTGTAGCCTTCGGGATGGCCGACGTGAAGGCCGGCGGCGGAGGGATAGGGGAACATGTCGAGGCAGTAGAATTTTTTGCCAAGACGCGGAGCTTGCGGCGCGCGGAATGCCCCTTCGGCCTCCCACTTGTCCTGCCACTTCTTCTCGATTTCGGCGAAGGGGATATGTTCGGTCTTCACGCGGAGATTATAGCTTTTACCTGTAATGAGAGGCCTCCGGCCCGCACGTATCGATGTGAAAGCCCTGCTGCTGATGATCGCTCTGTTCGCCGCGCCGCCGGCCCGCGCCGGCGGCATCGATCTGCCCCGCTATATGGGCACCTGGCATGAGATCGCTTACATCCCCAACTTCGCCCAGAAGGGCTGCACCGATACGGCCGTGCATTATCGCCTTCGAGGATCCGGCGGCTTCGATCTGGTCAACGCCTGCTGGAAGGGGGACGCCTACAAGCCCTTCCGGGGCAAAGCGACGCCGGCGGGGACGGGCGAGCGCTTTCAGATCAAAATCCTCTGGTTTTTCAAAGCCGACTACTGGATCGTCGACGTCGATTCCGATTATCGCTGGGCCTTGGTCGGCACTCCGAAGCGGGATCAGCTGTGGGTGATCAGCCGCGACCCCGTCTTAGATCCGGCGTTGTACGAGGAGATCCTGAGCCGGGCCCGCGCCAAAGGCTTCGACACGGGCAAGCTTGTGCGCACCGTCGTGACGGGGCGGCCATCCCGAGGCTTTGACAGCTGATATGACTTCCGTCGATGACCGGGTAAATAGGATACGCTTGAGCCGAACGGTGGAGAACTCGATGATATTGCACACCCGTCTTAGCGGCGCGGCCGCCCTGTTGGCTTTGATTTTGACCTCCTGTGCCGGCGCTCCCGCGCGTGAGCCGCTTCCCTTGGCGCGAAAGGTGGACCTCCCGCGCTTCATGGGCCCGTGGCGGGTCATCGCGGCGATTCCGGCGTCCATCGAGAAGAACGCCTACGACGCGGTCGAATCCTACGCCATGAACCCCGACGGCTCGATCGCCACGACCTACACGTTTCGCGAGGGGAGCTTCGACGGGAAGAAGAAACGCTACACGCCCCGCGGTTTTGTCGTCGATCGGGTCGATAACTCGACCTGGGGTATGCGCTTTCTCTGGCCGTTCAAGGCCGAGTACCTGATCTCGTATCTGAGCGAGGATTATTCCGTGACCATCATCGCGCGCAGCAAACGCGACTATGTGTGGATCATGGCGCGGTCGCCTTCGATTCCCGACGCGGAGTATGCCCGTCTTGTCGCCCTGCTCAAAGAGTGGGGCTATGATACGACGCGCCTGCGCAAGTTTCCCCAACCCGCCAGATGATACTGCTCACGGGAGCCACCGGCTACGTGGGCGGGCGGCTGCTGCCGCTGCTCGAAAAGCGCGGTGAGGCCGTGCGCTGTATGGCCCGAAGGCCCGACATGCTGCGTCCGCGAGTTGGATCGCGCACCGAGGTCGTCGAGGGCGACGTGCTTTCCCCGGAGACGCTGGCGTCGGCTTTCTCGGGAATTAAGACCGCCTACTACTTGGTCCACTCGATGGGCTCCCAGCAGGACTTCGAGGAGGAGGACCGCGCCGCGGCGCGCCACTTCGCCGCGGCGGCCAAGGCGGCGGGCGTCAATCGCGTGATCTACCTCGGCGGGCTGGGAGAGGGAGAGTTATCCAAGCACCTCGCGAGCCGGCAAGAGGTCGGCGGCATCTTGAAGGAGTCCGGCGCGCAAGTCGTCGAGTTCCGCGCGTCCATCGTGATCGGTTCGGGAAGCATTTCGTATGAAATGGTTCGCGCGCTCGTCGAGCGGCTGCCCGTGATGACCACTCCGTCTTGGGTGCGCGTGCAGGCGCAGCCCATCGCCGTCGAGGACTTGCTGGCCTATCTCGTCGCCGCGCTTGATCTGAAATCCTCCGAAAGCGTCGTCTATGAGATCGGAGGGAAGGACCGGGTGTCCTATGAGCAGATCATGCGGGAGTACGCGCGCCAGCGCGGGCTCAAGCGGGTGATGATTCCGGTGGCGTTGCTCACGCCCTGGCTGTCGAGCCTGTGGCTGGCGTTCGTAACACCTATTTACGCCCGGATCGGACGGCGTCTTTTTACGAGCCTGCGGCATGAAACCGTGGTGCGAGATGACGCCGCGACGCGGGATTTCTCCGTCAAGCCGCGCGGTCTGCGTGAGGCGATCGCGCGCGCTCTGGTCAATGAGGACCGCGAGTACGCGCAAAGCCGGTGGTTCGATGCCTTGTCCTCGAAGGGGCGGCTCAAGAAGTTCCCCGGAGCGTCGGCGCGGCTGGTCGACGCGCGTGCGGCCGATTCGAGCGCGGCGCCTCAGCGTTTATATGAAGAGGTCGCCGCCCTCGGCGGCGTCAACGGCTGGCCTTACCAGTGGCTGTGGGTTTTGCGCGGGGTCCTTGACCAGCTCGCGGGCGGTGTCGGGATGAGACGCGGGCGCCCGCAGGGACGGGCCTTGCGCGTGGGCGACGCGCTCGATTTCTGGCGTGTCGAGCTGATGGAACCGGGCCGTCGTTTGCGCCTCCAGGCCGAAATGCGTCTTCCCGGGCGGGCATGGCTCGAGTTTGAGTTCGAGGCTCGTCCCGGCGGTTCGCGGCTGAAACAGACGGCGGTTTTCGAGCCGCTGGGGCTGGGCGGCCTGTTGTACTGGTATGCGCTGGTTCCGGTGCATGCGGTCATCTTCGCGGGCATGGCGCGCAAGTTGGCGCGTCGGGCCGAAAGAACGACGCGGTTTTAGTGTACTTGAGGTAACGGGCCCTTCGCCGGGCGGGCGGGGGTCGAACACCTCATGTGCAAACGCGGGTGACGCGGTATCCTGAAGGTATGAAACAAACCGCCCGCCGCTTCACGTGCCGATTGCTCGCCGCCTCTCTCGTGATCGCTTCCCCCGGCCTTTTCCCTTATGAGGCGGCGGCGCAGGTCATCCGCGCGCAGGGAGCCGGCGCGACCGTCGGCGGCCTCGGCGCCGCCGCGACGATCCAGCCGGGAGCTCCCGGCGGGATCGCGCCCCTGGCGATCGGCTCGCTCAATACCGGTTTAACTCCGTCCATCGCGGCCCCGTCGCTCGGCGCGGCCGCGGCGCTCTCTCGCGTGAACGTCGCGCAGCCGGCCGTGAGCCTTCCGGTTCAGCTTCCTCAGGCGCCCGTGAGCCGGGAGCTTGCTCCTCAGTCGGCGGCGCCCGCCCTCAGTGCGGCCGCCGCGCCCGTCCTGGCGGCGCCGGCTCGTGGCTCCTTAATGGAGCGGCTCGCGAAGGCGGTTCCCGCCAAGGGCAGCCTCATGGAAGCCCTGGCGCGCGTGCCTAAGGCGCAGGCCAAGATCGACTTCGACGGCGACGGCGCCTCCCGCAAGGACGCCGGTCCCGTCGCTCCGGCGGGCGAGGACGCCACGCGGGCCATGGGCGTGCCCGGACTCGAGCGCGCCGCGGCGGCGAGGGCGGACAAGACCGCGCCGGCCGTCGAAGGCTCCCGCTACTACGTATACGAGACGGTGCGCGATCATGAGATCGGCACGGTCGGCCACAACGCGCACTACGGCATCAAGATCGGCCTGATGGGAAGCAAGGTGGCCCTGCTGAGCAAGGTGAGCGCCCTCGTGGCCTCGTTCTACGCGGCGTTTCTCGTGCTCATCCCGGTCAAGCTCGCCTTCTTCCTGAAGCTCCAGACCACGATCGACCAGACCATACTCCGCCCGTGGCTCGCCAAGCGCGCCCCGATCTTGAGCTCCCGCCGCGAGGTCCTGCTGCCCCGCGAGGAGCTGTCCTTGATCCCCGGAGTCGTCAAGACGATCGACGCCAGCGTCCGCCACGATAAGTCCTACGGCTTCCTGCGCGGCTTCCTCGGGGCGTTTCTGACGCGCCGCGTCGAGGAGTTTAAGGTGCTGGTGATGACCGACCGCGAGCTGCCCTCCGAGATCCGGGCCCAGGACGGCGCCTTGCTCGGCCGCATGCGCGAGATCGGCGGCGACGACAATCTCATCTTCAGCGCCCGTAGCCGCTTCGGCGCCGTCGCGACCAGCTGGAAGCGAACCGTCGCCCAGGTCTTCGCGGGTGACGCCGTGGACGGCGCGACCGCGGAGTCCCTGCGGCGCGAGCTCGACGAGCACTGGCTGCGCACCGCGGTGGTCGACCTGATCAAGCTGGCCGGGACGACCGCGGCCCTCGGGTTCGGGACCTTGTTCGCCCTGCACTTCCTCGGCGTCGAGGGCGCCAAGGAGTTCGCCGAGATCGTGGGCCTGACCTACTTCATCGTCACCGGCGTGTACAAGCACGCCAACGGCTCGAAGGTGTACGACCGCTACTTCGGTCCCAATAAGGTGGAGGGCTCCCGCTGGAAGCGCTTGATCGGCTTCATCCGCGACGCCTGGAAGGAGTCCGTCGGCCATCACGAGAACGCCGTGAGCGTGGCGCAGGAAACCGCCGGAGGAGAAGTCGTCCTCGGCGACATCGCCCGCGGCTTTGGCGCTCACGCCTTCGCCGGAAACGGTCTGAAAGCTCAGTTGATGACGCTGGCTCCCATGGCCTTCGGCGTGACCGGCATTTTGGTCGGCGTGTTCGCGCCGTTCTCCGCCTGGTCGCTTGCGGCCATGTTGTCTCTTGCCGCCATCGCGGCCATCCTCCCCGAGGTGATGCCGGCGCCCAAGACCGGGATCACGGCCCGGTCGCATAAGGCCGAGGATATGGGCTGGACGCTATTGCTGGCCTCCGGCGCGGTGCTCGGCGGTCTGGCCGTCGCGGCCGTGATGGCAGGCATGCTGTGGGCGGCTGGTTCTTTGGTCGCGGCGCTGGCCGCGCTCGCGATCGTCATCGATCCGTTCAGCACGAGCGCCAAGTCCTACGACGCGAGCCGCTCCGGTTTGCGGATTCCCGTCATCGGGCCGGCTTTCATGGCCGCGGCTCTGATCGTGGGCGGGGCGTTCCTCTGGTCCCTGCCCATGGCCTCGTTCCTGACGGGTGAGGCCATGGTCGCCGCGGTCGCGATCCTGTTGATCTCGCTGGGCTCGTCCCTCAAGCACTTCATCGATCCGGGCGTGAAAATGCTCAAGACGCCCCGTTCGACCCCGGCCCTGGCCTCGGTCGATCGGACGCGCTAACCGGTCGTCGTCGCCGGAATTTAAGACTTCGGAGAGAACATGAAAACGAACATGATTTTCGCGGCGGGACTCCTGATCGGCGTGGCCTCGATCGCTGCGGCGGCCCCGAAGGCCGTCTGCAACCAGTATAAGGCCGATGCGCTGCAGAAAGGCCTGATGACTCAGGCTGAGTCGGCGCAGGACGAGATCCGGCCGACCGTCGAGCCTCGGCTCGCGGCGATCAAGACCGGGCTCGCCGACCTCCGAAAGCAGCCCGGTTTCGACGACGGCGTCGCCGCGGCGGCGAGGGATTATTCCGAGATCACCCGGAAAACGTACGACCGCCGAAAGAACCTCGAGCTCCTCGACAAGATTTCTTCGGAGGGATTCGGCGCCCGGGGTCTGATCATGAGCGAAGAGACCTACGTCAACGGCGTCGAGAGCGCCAATCAGATCGCATTGAAAGTCGTCGCCGATGAGATGATGGCGGCCTCTTCGAGCCAGGACTCCTCCTACCGCGGAAAATCACGCGAGACGGCGCTCAAGATGCTCGCGCTGTACGCCGATCTCCGGTACGATTTCATGATCATGCGCGCGATCCTCACCAGCGCACTCGGGAACGACCATCAGATATCCACGGTGCAGGCGTACGCCGCGAGCGCCGCGCGCGCTTTACCCGACGGTTACATCGACAACCTGACCTGGCTCACGGCCGAGGCCCGGACCTGCCGCGAGAAATAGCCGACGCCGTTAAGGCGCGGCAGGCGCGGTGGAGACGATCACGGTCGTAGGCGGCAAGGCGAGCCTGCCGCGCCACAGCCCGGCGCGCACGGTCGAGGTCGAGGGATAAAGGAACTCGGTGCCGTAGGCGAGAGCGTAGCTCGTAGTTTCCAGGGCGAGTAACGGGCCCGCGGAGCCGCGGTCCTGCTCGAAGCAGAGGATCTTCCCCTTGGGAATCTTGATCTGCTCGGTCAACGAGCCCGAGACCGTTTTCGAGGACGCGAGTTCTTCGTAAGCGCGAGGGCTCTCGCCGACGCCCAGCACGAGTGGCCGCATGGAGACGTCGCGCACGAAGTCCACGAAGGCGGGCTTCTTGCCCGAGTTCTGGATCTCGACCAGCAACGACACGCGCTCGCCGGGCGCGTAAGCGGCCTTGCCTGGGCGCGAGCGCGCACGCAGACCGGCGGACGCCTTGCTCCAGGGCGTCGCAGCCGGAAGATCGGGCGCCTCGCACAACGATGAGCGGATCAACGGATCCTCAGGCCGGGCCTTGAGCTTGGCGTCGAAGTCGAGGAAGACGAGCGAATAGGGGTCGATGCGGGAGTTGCGGTACTTCAGGGCCCAGTGCAGATGCGGACCCGTGACGCGGCCCGTCGCGCCGACCTTGCCGATGATCTGACCCTTCTTCACGACGTCGCCGGGTTTGACCAGGAACTTGGAGAGGTGGGCGTACTGCGTCGTCAGGCCCAGGCCGTGGTCGAGGATGATGGTGTTGCCGGCGAAAAAGAGCGAGTCGGCGAGCAGGACCTTGCCGGCGGCGGGCGCGCGCACGGGCTTGCCGAGCGGGGCGCGCAGATCCATGCCGGAGTGAGGCGCGCGCGCCTGACCGTTGAAGACGCGCCGCTCGCCGAAGCGCGCGGTGGCGGCGCCCGGGATCGGCGAATCGAACCGGCCTTCGAACAGACGCTTCTCTTCGGTCTTGGCGAAAAGCTTGTGGAGCTTGGCGGACTCGGCCTCGGCGCGTTCGGCGTCGTTCTTGTCGGGCGTGACGAACTTCTGCTCGACCTTCAGCTCCGAGATGGGAAAACCGGCGTCGGTGATCTCTAAGGTCTCGGTCTTGCGCACCGGCTTGCCGCCGGGAGCGCGCAACACGGCCTTGAGCGCGGCGGAGCCCGTTGAGAAATCGACGTCGAGGCCGATGAAGGCGAGCCAGGTTCCGGTGGACGCCCCGGGGAAGAAATCGAGCGCGCGGCCGTGCAGCGACGCCTCCGGGGGCTTCTTCGCGTCCTGGCCAGAAACGGTCACGAGGAGCAGTTCGCCGGGCTTGAACGCGCGGCCCTCGACCGTGAGCGTCGGGTCGGGGCGCGGCGTCGCCGCCCGGGAGGGAGCGGCGAACGAAACGAGCAGGGCGAGGGCGGCGGTGATCATTCGACCATCTTCTTATACAACACCCGGGCCTTCGCGTTCGACGGGTCGCGGCGCAGCACTTCGTCGAGGTGACCGGAGCATTCCTTCAGGCGCCCGCGCTCGCACAGGAGCTTGGCCAGATTGAGGCGGGCGTCGATCTGGTCGGGCGCGGCGACAAGGGACTTGCTCCACCAGACGATGGCGCCGTCGAAGTCGCGTTTCAGGTAGGCGAGATTGCCGAGGTTGTTGAGCGGGCCGGGGCGCGACGGCGCCAGCTCCGCGGCGCGGCGGAACGCGGCCGCGGCGCCGTCGTAGTCGGCGGCTTTCGCCTTAAGAAAGCCCAGTTGCTCGGCCGCGTCGGCGTCCTTAGGGGATTCCGTCACCCGGCCTTCCAGCGCGCGGATGTCGGCTCCGGCGACCGAGCCGTCGACGAAGGGCGCCTCCATCGCGTTGCGGCGCACGGCGAGCGGGGCCTGGACGGCGAGGCCGAAGAAAACGAGAAGCACGCTGGCGGGGACGATGAAAGGAAGGGTCTCGCCGCGCGGCATCGCGGGAGAGGCCGCGCCGAGAAGCGCGAAGGCCGCGAACGCCGAGGCGCCGAAGCGCAGATCCGGCGAAACGAACGCGGAGGCGAAAAGCGCCAAAGCCCCGGAGGCCGCTGCGCACCGGTCGAAAAGATGTTCAGCCGACGGGTCGCGGCGCATGGCGAGCCATGCGCAGACGGGCACCGCCAGAAGGGCCGCGAGGCCCAGGGGTCCCGTCTCGACCAAGGTCTGAAGATATTCGTTGTGGGCGAAGTTGACGATGACGCGGCCTTCGGGCCAACGTGCCTTGAGGGCCTCCGAAGCGAAGGCGGGAAATTCGAGGTGGAAACGGCCGAGGCCGCAACCGAGCAGGGGGTGAGCGCGCCACAACGCGAGGGCGTCGCGCCAGATCAGGCCGTGCGTCCACTCCCGGCCGCGGAACATCCACGCGGCGGCGGCGACGATGCCCGCGGCGGATACGAGAGCGGCGATGAGCCGGCGGCCGTCAATACGCGCCAGCGCGCACAGCGCGAGCCCGACAAGAAGACCGAGCACCGCCGAGCGCGAGTGCGTCAACGCTAACGCCGCCGCCTGGAGGGCGACGGAGGCGCCCCAGACCGCGCTCACGCGTCCCTCGGAGGAATACGCGCGGGACAGCGCCACGGGCAAGGAGGATGCCAACGCCGTGCCCAGAAAAATGGGATTTCCGAAGCTCGCAAAAGGCCGGGGTTCGCCGCCGGCCGCTTCGGCGAGCGCCCACACGGCGGCGACGGTGGCGCCGGCGCTCCAGGACGTCAGAAACGTCCCGCTGCCTGTCGTCGCGAACGCGCGTCCCGCGGCCCAGAACGCGAGCCCGCAGAACAAAAGGCGAGCGGCCTCGGACGCGGAGACCGCGAGGTCCGGCGATAACGCCCAGAACAGGAGTCCCGACGCGGCGAGCGCGGCCACGGGCAGGTCGAGCGCCGAGCGGCGTCCCGTTTCAGACCCCGTCGCCGTGCGCCAGGCGAGGCGTCCGCCCACGAGCAGGACGACGGCCTGAACGGCCAACAGCTTCGCACGGATGAGCTTTTGATCGGGAACGAGCCAGAAGGCCGCGGCGCCGAGCGCCCACAGCGCGGGGAGGATGAGCTCCGGCGGCGGGGCGGGGGCCGCGAGCCGGGGCTTAGACACGCAGCGCCGCGACGATCAGGTCCTGGAGCTTGAACATCCTCGCCCGGCCAGCCGGCCGGTGGTCGTCGTGTCCGAGAAGATGCAGGGCGCCGTGCGCGGCCAAGGTCGCGGCCTCGGTCGCGACCGAGTGGCCGATTTCCTTGGCCTGCATACGCGTCATCCAAGAAGAAATGAAGATGTCGCCGATCGGCGTCTCGTCGCCGGTGAGGCCGGGAACGGCCTCGTGCTCGAAGGTAATGACGTCGGTGTCGTAGTCGTGGCCGAGGTAGTGCCGGTTCATGCGCCGCATCGCCCCGCGCTCGAGGAAGACGACGTTGAGCTCGCCGCGCAGGCGGGCGGATTTCTTCGACGAGGCGAAGGCCAGGCGCACGGCCTTCTGATAGAGCGCACCGCGACGGGCGGAGGCGGGCAGGGAGGCCATCCCGGAGATGATGATCTTCATTCTCATTTACCTTCTTAAGATGTTTTCTCGTCCCACTTGTCGTAGGCGCGGATGATACGCTTGACGATAGGGTGGCGCGACACGTCGGACTCGCTCATGCGCACGACGGCGGAGCCCTCGAGGCCTTTCAGGATCTCGAGCACGCGCACGAGCCCGGAGGTCGCGTGCGAGCCGAGGTCGTTCTGGGTGGTGTCGCCGGTGACGACGGCCTTCGAGCCCGTGCCCATGCGGGTGAGGAACATCTTCATCTGCTCGGGCGTGGTGTTCTGCGCCTCGTCGAGAATCATGAAGGCGTCCTCGAAGGTGCGGCCGCGCATGTACGCGAGCGGCACGATCTCGATGACGTCGTTGTCGCGCCAGGTGCGGAAGCGCTCCCCGCCGAGCAAGGCGATGAACGCGTCGTAAAGGGGCCGCAGGTACGGGTTGACCTTCTCCATGAGATCTCCCGGCAAGAAGCCGAGCTTCTCGCCCGCTTCGACGACGGGCCGCGAGAGGATGATCTTCGTTACGGTCCGCTGCTCGAGCGCGCGCAACGCGCACGCGACGGCGAGGAAGGTCTTGCCGGTGCCGGCCGGACCGATGCCGAAGGTCAGGTCGTGGTCGGTGATCGTGTCGCAGTACTTCTGCTGGTTGGGCGTGCGCGCGCGCAGAACCTTACCGTTGTGGGCGCGGTAGAGCCCGTCCGAGGGCAAGGACGGCGCGTCGAGGTTGATCGGCTCGAAGCCGCGCGGATCGACGGGCGCGGCCCGGCGGCGTAGGGCCTCGATCTCGGCGCGCAGGCGCTTGGCGGCCTTCTCGACTCGCTGGGCGCTGCCTTTGACGGTCAAGGACAGGTCGCCGCTCTCGGCGTCCTGGCGAAGGAAAATCTCGACGCCGAAATCCCTTTCTAATTCACGCAGGCGCGCGTCTTGTTCTCCGAGCAGGCGCACGGTCTCCGCTTGATCGTTCAGCCGGATGAGTTTCGTGGTCATAAAGCGTTGGTCTCCGCGAGGCCCAGGCGCGCGCCCACGGCGCGGCAGGCGTCGAGCGCGGCGGACGGGCCGCGGCCTTCGAGCGCGGCGGCCCAGCGGCCTTGGGCGTCGCGCAGACGCCAGGTTCCGGCGAGCAGGCCCGCGTCCCACAGGGCGTCGAGCCAGCGCAGGGCGCTCGAGACCCGGGCGGTGTCGGTCGGGGCGTCAACGACGGCTTCCAAGTGTGCGTGAAGGCGATCCTCGAGCTCCGAGGCCCAGGGGAGCTCGGCGGCGTTGAAGGCGTGGACCGCGGACTCGGACAGAAGCTGGAGGACGGCGTCGTCTTCTTTGCCGCCGGAGCGCAGGGCGGAGACGACTTCGACCCAGCGCTTGAGATAGGCGGCGCGGGAGGCGCCGAGGGCGCCTTCGGTCGCCAGCGCCTTGACCACCTCGGACCGCTCGTCGTTGAGCACGGCGTCGAGACCGTACACCGAGGCGCCGAAACGCTCGTCCATCGCGGCGCGGAACTCGTCGTCGCTCAGACGGATGAACTGGTCTCCGACCAGGACGGGATCGACGGTCTCCCGGCGCGGCGCGAGCCAGCAGGCGAAATCCAGGCGATCGGCGCGATGCACGATCACATGGAACTCGGCGTGCTCCCGCGTTTCCAGTCGCGAGGCGGCGACGGCCCGGATGGAGAGGCTGCGCTCGCGGCCGGCCAGTCCCGCTTTGGAGGAACGGAACGCGGGCCCGGCCTTCCAGCGCAACAAACGAGGCTCCGGCGCCGGAAGTCGAAGGTGATCGAGGACGGCGGCGTGCACCGCCGCGCGAGCGAGGCCGACGCGGGCCGAGGCGACGAGCGTGCGCCAGACCTTGGCGCCGTTCTCGAAGCGGGGCAGATTGGAGCGGCAGGCGCTCAGCCGCTCGACGAACCCGTCCTCGGCGTCCTCGCCGAGCAACTTGGCGAGGTCCAGAGCGCGCGCGGCGCGCGTGAGGCACAGCACCGCCTCCACGCCGGAGATGTCGTCGAAGAACCAGCCGCAGCTGGTGAACATCGCCAGGCGCTCGCGCTGCATCATCAGCAGCTCGAGGGCACGCTTCTCCTCCTCGGCAAGCAAGGGCCGCTTGGCGTGGGCCTTCAGGAACGCCGAGGCGTTCTCATCGCCGGGCATGAGCCACAGGACGACGGACTCGTCGCGGACCTTCCACGGATCGGCGAAAAAGCGGGAGGCGTCGTCCTCGTAAAACGCGTCGAGGCGATGCGCGAGCTTCACGAAGGCGTCCCGCATCCCCGCGCGCCAGTTCTGGTTCCAGTCGGCCAGATGAGCGGAGCGGCAGCCGCAATCCTTTTCCCAGCGCCCCAGGCCGTGCTCGCAGCTCCAGGCGGTGTTCTCGCGAATGCTCACCTCGTGAGGCGGGGGGAACAGCGCCAGGAAGCGCCCCGGGTCGGTGGCCGCAATCCCGTCGGCCTCGAGCAGATCTAAGGTACGCGCGAGCACGCGCTCGGCGCCGGGGTGATGGTGGCCGTAAAACTCGCCGTCGGAGGCGACGTGCACGAGCTGGGCCGCGTCGCCGGGCATCAGGCGCGCGCGCGCCGCGTCGGCGAAGTGCTCCGCGCTCGCCGTGGTCTCGCCGGTGACCACGCCGACCGAG
>CALRXP010000016.1:0-21338 GCA_943372155.1 Candidatus Endomicrobiellum trichonymphae
CGTCGTCATCGAGCCGCCCCTGAAGCAGGCCGTCAACGCCGTCTTCGACAACCCTCTCGTCCGCCTGATGACGTGGCCCGCCCGCGCTCTGTGGAAGGCCGTCCGCGGAGGTAAAAAGTGATTCGCCGGATGATCGCCGGCACGCTCGCTCTGGCCCTCTCGCTCTCGAGCGCGCCGTCCTACGCGCAGGTCATCGGCGAAGCCGCCAACGCCGCCGTTCCCCGAGTCACCGGCTCCTTCGGCGCCGTCTCCGGCCCTTCGCTGTCGCTTCCGTCGTTTCCGCTCGCGTCGCCGTCGCTCGGTGGCACGATCGTCCCGTCTCTCGCGCTCGCGCCCAATCTCACGCCCGCTCCCGCCTTGGCCCAGTCCGCGCAGGCCGCCGCCGCCAAGCCCGTCGTCCCCGCTCAGGCGATCACGCCGGTCACGGCCAAGGCTCCCGCCGCTCTCACGGCCTCAGCTCTCCCCGCTCCTGCGGCCGAGGAAGGCCACACCGCCAGCGAGATCGCGGCGCTTCGCTCCGCCTGGCAGTCCGCCTACGCCCTCGTCGAACCCGTCCCCGGCGCCCCCGAGACCTTGGCCGACGCGCCCATCGCCGCCGTCCCCGGCCGCGAGTACACCGCCTCGCCCGCCGATTGGCGCGACCAGATCCTCCACTTCATGCTCCTCGACCGCTTCGCCCGCGGCGGCAAGGTCCGCACGCACGGCGAACTGACCAAGGGCGACTCCCGCCACGGCGGAAACCTGCGCGGCGTCATCGAGAAGCTCGACTATCTGAAGGGTTCCGGCGTCACGACCTTGCTGCTCTCCCCCGTCAATCAAAACCAGGCCCAGTCGTACCACGGCTACGCCCCCGTGCACATGCTCGCGATCGACCCGCACATGGGCACGATGGCTGATTTCAAGGAACTCGTCGCCGAAGCCCACAAACGGGGCATGTACGTCGTCCTCGACTGGGTGCTCAACCACAGCGGCCCCGTGTTCGAGTACAAAGAGGGCTCCCAGTGGCGCGGCCTCGAGGGACAACCCAAAGAAATCGGCGAGTGGACTGAGTCGCTCCTGCCCAGCGACCTGAAGGATCCGAAGCACTTCACCCGCCGCGGCGTGATCGACAACTGGGCCGACGGCAAGCAGGCCGTCAACGGCGACTTCCCCCCGAATTACCGCCACTACGCCTCCGACAAGAAGGAGACCGCCGACGCCCTGATCCACATCGCCAAGTGGTGGATTCAAGAGACGGACATCGACGGCTTCCGCGTCGACGCCGTGCGCCACATCGCCCCCGGCTTCGTGCCCGTGTTCTCCAAGGCGATCAAGGAGTACGCGGCCTCCCTCGGCAAGAAGAACTTCTTCCTCGTCGGCGAAAACTCGACGGGCATCGACGCCGATCTGATCCCGCACGTGACCACCGACGGCCTCGACAGCGCGTTCGGGTACCCCGCTTACCGCCGCGAGACCTACGCGCTGCACGGCAAGGCGCCGACGAAGGCCCTCGAGGACAGCATGCACCGCACGAACCAGGCCCTCGGCCCGTTGGCGAGCAAGCTCCTGCGCTTCATCGACAACCACGACGTGTACCGCTTCCTGCGCCTGGGCGAACCCGAGGCTCAGCTCAAGGTGGCGCTCGCCTACTTGCTCTTCTCTATCGGCATCCCGATGACTTATTACGGCACCGAACAGGGCTTCCGCCAGGACACCGACCGTCTCGACCCGGAAGGCCCGGAGCACCCCGCCGACCCGCGCAACCGCGAGGACCAGTTCGCGGAAGGGCAATTCAAGTCCGACAGCTCGAAGGGCGACAAGTTCGACGCGGAAAACGCGATCTATCAGTGGCTGGCCAAGCTCGCCGGCGTGCGCAAGGAGTACGAAGCCCTGCGCCGCGGCGAGCAGTGGGTTCGCTGGTCCGACTCGAAGGGCGCCGGAATCTTCGCCTTCTCCCGCATCCACGACGGCAAGGAGATCGTCGTGGCGATGAACCTCTCCCGCGACGCCAAGGACGCGACGATGTGGGTCGACGCCAAGATCACGCCGGACGGGACCAAGCTCATCGACGCGCTCGACGCGTCCTACGCCGCGACCGCCTTCTCGCCGAATGGTATGGTTTCCGGCGTGGGCTCCCAACTCTCCGTCTCCGTGCCGCCGATGAGCGTGCGCGTGCTGGTGCGTGACGCGAAGTAAGAATTCCCTGCCCTCTTGGGCAGGGAAGGTCCTCTACCTCGTCATGCTGGACCGCTTCGCCGACGGCGATCCGTCGCGCAATGACTTCGGCCGCGATGAATACTCCCCGACCGACCCCGAGAAATTCCAGGGCGGCGACCTCGAAGGCCTGCGCCGCCGCCTTCCGGCTCTCAAGCGCCTAGGCATCGACGCCGTCTGGCTGACCCCTCCCACGCACGGCCAATGGGTTAATCCGGCGATCGCCACGCGCGGCTATCACGGCTACTGGCCTTACGACTTCACCGCCGTGGACCCCCATTTCGGTACGCTCGAGGACTACCGCCGCATGGTGGCCGACGCGCACGCTCTGGGCATCAAGGTGATCCAGGACATCGTCGTCAACCACACTGCCAATTACTTCACCGTCACAAGCGAAGGCTACGACCCCAAGCACCCCGAACGCAACTGGCGTGCCCTGCCCGGCACCTATCCGCCGGACGGCGAGGCGAAGGCGCCGAACGATCCGGTCTTCAAGATGAACGACGCGCGTGATCCCGCGCACCGTAAAGCCGGCGTCTACAATTTCACGCCGAACATCGACGATTATCGCGATCGACGCCAGACGTTGACGCACGCCATGGGCGATCTCGACGACATCAATCTCGACAACGCGGTGGCCGCACGCCGCATGCGTGAGATCTACCGCTTCTGGATCGAGCAGGTCGGCGTCGATGGTATGCGCGTCGACACGGTCTATTACACGCCGGAAGGGTTCTACGACGAATTTCTCCACAAAAAAGATTCCAACGATAAAGGTCTCAAGCCGTTCGCCGCCGCAGGCGGCAACCCCGAGTTCCTGGTCTTCGGCGAGGTCTGGTCCTACGACTACAAGGCCATCGGGAAATACTTAGAGGGCCCCAAGGGTCCGCGCCTCGACTCCGCCGTCGATTTGCCGTTAAACGAGGCGCTCAACCAGGTTTTCTTCCGTAAGGCCGCGACCGACCACATGAAGGCCCCCCTGGCCGCCGCGAAGCTCAACCCCGAACTCTGGGTCACCTTCGCCGACAATCATGACGTAGAAAGAGTCTACGCAAGAGGCACGCCGCGCGCAGCGCGGCAATGTTTAGCCGCTTTGTTCACCTTACCGGGCTTGCCGTGCATTTACTACGGCACCGAGGCCGGCCTCACCGGCGCTCGCGAAAATATGTTCGACGAGTCGTTAACGGACGCAAAGCGTCCGGAAAATAAATTTCTCCGCCGTTTGATTTCCCTGCGCAAAGAACATGCAAGCCTCGCCGTAGGCGAGGCGTCCGTGGAGAATTCCGGGGCGTCGTGCGGGATATTAACGTACGTCGTTGTTAACGGCAAAGATCGTTATCGCATCATCTTCAACACCGCCCCCGAACGCCGTGCGTATTCGCTGGCCAACTCCGGGAAGGGCGTAAAAGTCCTGCTCTCATCGGATTCCATTCCGTTGTCGTCGGTCCTTTCCCTCCCCCCCGAATCGTTTCTCATTTTGGATGAAAGCCGTGCTTCCGTGAAAATAAATTCCGTTGCCGTTCCCAAGCTCTCCGTCAAAGGCCCGGGTCCGTTCAAAGAACCGTTCCCGGTTAAGTTCACTCTTCCGAAAGGTCCGAAACCCGCCAAGCTCGAGTTGTTGTGCGACGACGATCTCGACCGCCGCCGCATCGTGAAAGATATTAAGACCGGGCTCGTCACCGCCGACCCCGAAATCCTCGGCGGCGGAAAACGAACGCTCAGGCTTCTTTCGACGGCCCCTAACGGCAAGCGCTCCCTCTCCTCTGCCGTTAACGTCGACCTCCGTTGCTGCGACCGATTACTCGTAGAACGCGGCGTCCCCCCCGCCAACAAAGGCGGCTTCGGCGGCCGTCGCCTGCGCGCCCCGACTGAAGCCAGCTACGACGGCCAACTCTCCCTCGAACGCGCCCGCGTCTGCGCCCGCGGTCGCGACCTGAAGATGGAGCTGTTGATGAGCCGCGTCACCGATTCCTGGAATCCGCCCGAGGGCTACGACCACGTCTACTTCGGCGTGTTCTTCCAGTTCCCCGGCCGCCACGGCCTCGACGTGCTCCCCAAGATGGGCGCGAAGGTCCCCGGCTTCCGCTGGGACGCGGGCTTCCTGCTCTACGGCTGGGGCTCTCGGTCATTCTCGGCGAAAGGCTCCGGCCCCGACACCTACGGCCCGCCCCTACCCGGCGAGGTCAAGCAAGGCGCCAACCCCGCCCGCCGCACGGTCAACTTCCTTTTCTCGGAACGCTGCTTCGGGAAGCTTAAGAGCTACGCCGGCGCCAAAGTTCTGATCACCACCTTCGACGGCTACCTGGGCGAGCTGCGCGCGCTGTCCGCCGCGCCCGAGGACTGGGCCTTCTCCGTCGCCGATGGCGGCCCGCTCGACGCTCCCAAAATATACGATCATATGCTCCTCGATCTATGAGCCAAGGCGAACTCGTCGTCCTCGCGCGCGATCTCGATGAAAACGGCGCCCCCGTGCGCGCCTACTTCGCCTTCGCCGGCGACGCCGCGCCCAAGCGCGTCTCCTCTGCCGCCGATCTTCCCGAAGCGGCCTCGCTCCTCTTCATCCTCACGCCGACCAAGACCTACTCCGAGGGCATGGGCGGCGGCGGCTCCGAGCGTTCCCCCGAGGACCGCGCTTTCTGGCGCGCTCTCGTCGCGCGCTACGGCGACAAAGCCTCTTGCGCCTTGGCCGACGGCGCGAAGGACGACGGCCCCGCCGGGCCGCGACCTTTCGTCGAATTCCACCCGTCGATGCTCAAGAACGCTCCGGCGCTTCTGGCCGAACAGTGGACCGTGCCGAACCGCCAGGACTACATGTACCTGGCCACGAAAACCTTCGGCTTGAATCTGATTGTGCGCGTGATCTTCATGATCATGCCCGTGCGCAGCGGCGGCATGGCGCTCACGCGCGCGGCCGTCGCCCTTTTCTGGTACCAGCTCCAAGACACGATCTTCACCGTTTTCGGCCAGACCTACATGAAGTTCCTCGGCCGCATGACCGGGATGCTGCGCGTCGGCCCGCTGTGGCTCGGCGACTTCTCCTTCGTCTATTTCCAGCTCTGCTTCTTCGAGTTCCTCAACCGCCTCGTGCTCGGCCCGCTCGGCATGAACCCGCTCGTCTACACCTGGCACGGCATGGCCCTCATTTTCATCAACATCATCCAGGGCATGATCTCCGGCGGACCGCTGATCCCCGCGATCAACAAGGCGCGCCGCGCGGGCATCATGTCCCATTCCGGGATGATGCACTGCTACCAGCTGTCGAGCCTGACCATGCAATTCGGCCTGTTCGCAAGCTTCGGCTATCAGAAGTTCTACTTCCTGCTGACGACGGCCACGCTCGTGCTCTCCTGGGGCGGCTACGCGCTGTTCACGTTGTTCTTCCTCGATCCGCCGCGCAAGGCCGCGGATCCCGCCCTGACCCAGCGTCTGCTCGCCGCCGCCCACTGACGCCATGGCGCGCGTCCTGCTCACGACGTTCGGCTCCTACGGGGACCTAAATCCTTTCCTGGCGCTCGGCCTCGAGCTCAAGCGCCGCGGCCACGGCGCGACGATCGCCACGGCCGAGGGCTACCGCGCCGACGTCGAGCGCGCGGGCTTGGGTTTCGCGCCGGTCCGTCCTGACATGGATAAGACCGATCTCGCCTTGTTCGCCCGCGCGATGCACCCCGCGAAAGGCTCCGAGGTCGTCGTACGAGAGATCGTCATGCCTCACGTCCGCGAGAGCTACGCGGACCTCGAGCGAGCCGCCGACGGGCACGACCTGCTCGTCTCCCACGTCCTCACCTACGCCGCCCCCATACTCGCGCAGAAGAAAAAGCTCAAGTGGCTTTCCACCTCGCTTCAGCCGCTCGGCTTCTTCTCGTATTACGATCCGCCCGTGGTGGCGCCCGCCCCGTGGCTCGGCGCCTTGCGCCCGCTCGGGCCGTTCTTTCACAAACCGCTTTTGGCGCTGATGAAGAAAGTCTCCTATCCTTGGGGCGACGAGGCCCGCAAGCTCCGCGCCGAGCTTGGCATGGACCCGGGCCTCGATCCGATCTTCGAGGGTCAGTACTCGCCGTACGGCACGCTCGCGCTTTACTCCTCCTTGTTCGGCCCCGCCCAGCCTGATTGGCCCGACCATGTGACGCATTGCGGCTTTCCTTTCCTGGATCAGGACATCGGCGGCAAGCCGCTCGATCCCGATCTCGGCGGCTTTCTGAACTCGGGCCCCGCGCCCGTCGTATTCACTTTGGGATCGGCCGCCGTCATGGTCGCGGGAGACTTCTACCGTCACGCCGCCGAAGCGGCGAAAGCCGCGGGCGTGCGCGCGGTTCTGCTCGCGGGTCCCGCCGCCGATCAAATCCCCCCGTCCGAGGGCCTATTCGTCGCCGTCTCGGCGCCATATCACACCTTGTTCCCGCGTTGCGCCGCCGTCGTTCATTCCGGCGGCATCGGCACGACGGGCCAGGCCCTGCGCGCCGGCATTCCGCAGCTCGTCGTGCCCCACGCGCACGATCAGTTCGACAACGCCGCGCGCGTGAAACGTCTGGGGTGCGGCCACGTCACAAATGCGAATCGTCTCGCATCCGCGCTCCGGCGCCTGATCGCCGACCGCAAGTCCCACCACCGGGCGGCTGCGGTGGGTAAGGCGATCCGGACCGAGAACGGGGTCAAGACGGCCTGCGACCTCATCGAGAAAACCCTCTAAATTGGTAGTCTATCGCGCATGAAAGACCGCATAACGCCGGAATTCATCGCCGCGATCCCCAAGTCCGACCTGCACCTTCACCTCGACGGCTCTCTGCGCCTGAAAACGCTGATCGAGCTTGCCCGCGAAGCCAAGGTCAAGTTGCCCTCCTACTCCGAGGCCGGCCTGCGCAAGCTCGTTTTTAAAGAGACTTATAAAGATCTGCCGGATTATCTTCACGGCTTCATGTACACCTGCGCCGTGCTCCCCGACCTCGAGAACCTCTCGCGCGTCGCCCAGGAGCTCGTCGAGGACAACGCCGCCGAAGGCGTGCGCTACATCGAGGTGCGCTTCGCGCCTCAGCTCCACGTGACGAGCACCACCGGCGTGCGCGACGTCGTTCGCGCCGTCGCCGCGGGGTTGGCCGCCGGAGCCAAGGCCCATAATAATTCCAAGGCCGTCAAATCGGGAGAAGACGTGCCGTTTCACTTCGGCATGATCCTGTGCGCGATGCGCCGCTTCAAGAAGGGCATGTCGCCCTACTTCGCGGACATGCTCCGCCTCATGGAGCACGCCCCGAAGGACGAGATTTACGCGGCGGCGTCGCTCGAGCTCGCGCGCGCGGGCGTCGAGCTCGCCCAGGAAGGCCTGCCCGTCGTCGGCTTCGACCTCGCGGGCGAGGAAGCCGGCTATCCGCCCGCCGACCACTGGGCCGCCTACCAGTACGCCCATAATCACTTCATCCGCAAGACCGTCCACGCGGGCGAGGCCTACGGCCCCGAGTCCATCTGGCAGGCCGTCACGCAGTGCCATGCCAACCGCATCGGCCACGGCACCTTCCTGTTCGCTCAGGACATGGTCGTCGACCCCAAGATCGAGGACCGCAAGAAGTACGTCGAGGATCTCGCCAACTATCTCGCCAGCCAGCGCATCGGCGTCGAGGTCTGCGTGACGAGCAACCTGCAGACGATCCCCTCGCTCAAGTCGCTCGACAAGCACCCGATCCGCCAGATGATCGACCACGGCCTGTCCGTCTCGATCTGCACCGACAACCGCCTCGTGTCGAACACGACGGTGTCGCGCGAGGTCCAGCTGGTGTGCGAGCACGCCAAGGTCTCCCGCATGGAGCTCAAGCGGCTGATCGTCGCCGGCTTCAAGGGCGCGTTCTTCCACGGCACCTTCGAGCAGAAGCGCGCCTTCGTCAAAGCCGTCACGACGCGCTACGACGTTCTCGCCGCCAAGCACTTCCCGGCGGCGAAGGCGGCTTAAACATGGCGACGTTGATCGAGAAGCCCGCGATCGTCGAGGCGGCGGGCAACAAACCCAAGATCATCCGCGAGTTCGTCGGCCGCGTGAACACGAAAACCGAGGAGGCGAGTGTCGCTCGCATGTCCTCGCCCGCCGGCTGGGTAGAACCGGGTCAGACGCCGCAGTTCGACGAGATGACCTTGGTTCTGTCGGGGTCGTTGCAGGTCGAAACGAGATCCCGGACGTTCGTTGTAAAAGAAAACCAGGCCGTGATCACGCCGAAAGGCGAGTGGGTGCGTTACTCCACGCCGCACGGACCGTGCGAATACGTCGCGGTCTGCGTTCCCGCCTTTTCGCCCGACACCGTCAAGCGCGACGAAGCCTGATCTCGTCGATCTACGGGAATAGATAATCACTCGTCCCGGGAAGAGTAATTATCTATCTGGATAGATCAGTGCTGTTTCCTTGAAACAGCTAACGGGACTCGCCCGAAACATACGGGCGCGTGGTTCCGTCTTGATTGAGCACCACAGACACCGGCTTATGCGCGAGATCGCTGCGCCCGGTAAAGAACAATAATACCTTCACGCGGCTCCAGCGCCCCGGCTCGCGACGCATCGTCGCAGTGAGCGCCTCGAGCATCTTCGAGTAGTTTTCCCACGTGTCGTCGGAGAAGCCGATCGTGTGCGGCCCGTCCTCGGGGCCGAAGGGCGTCGCTTGCAGGGAATCGATGAAATCCGCCATCAGCTCGGCTTTGCGCTCGGCGGTTCGGTAGGTGCCGCCGACGCCGTGCAGGTTCTCCACCTTCGGCAAGAACTTGATGTAGCCCGCGGACTGCAGGTAACGAAAGCCGTCGAGAAGCTCTTCGGACGTGTGCTGGCGAGCGGTCAGCACGTACACGTGCGGCGCGATGCGGGCGTCGTTAAGCGCGTGGACCATGGCGCCCCAGCTCGGGCCCTGCCATTCGTTGGCGGGAAGGTTCTCGACCGCGTACTTGAGGTCCCGGGTGAATTTCGGGCCCATGAACTCTCGGAACGACGCGGCGCCGCGAAGTTCGTAGTCCTTGAGGTTGATGCCGCCGTAATTGAAATCATGGCCGATCTTTTTTTCGATGACCGCAAAGTGCGCGGTCGGCACGGCGAGCTCTTCGTTTCCGCCCTTCTTGAAGACTATGATTTTCGTCGGAAAGCCGGGCCCGAAGGCGTTGCCGTCGAGATCGAGGACGTAGGCGGAGACCGTCGCGGACGCATCCGGCTCGCCGGCGACGCCGGGCTTGAGCCAATCGGTGAGGACCTGGCGCAACTGGCCGAGCGGATTGGGGCGCTCGGGGGTCGCGGCCGCGGCTTGAACGGGACGCAGCGCGACGGGCACGGCAGCGAGCGGCGCCGGGGTCGCGATCGCGGGCGCCAGCGGAACGGGCGACAAAGACGCCGCCAAGGTCGGAACCGAGAGGGCCAGCGACGGCGCCTGGAAGCCTGCGGCGCCAATCGAAGCAGGCGCGGTGAAGGTCGGAGTCGGCGCGACGCTCAGCGAAGCGCGCGTTAATACCTGCGCGTTCGCCGAAGCGGCGAGCAGTAAGGCGAGGGCGGTCTTTAGAACCATCCGCCGCCCACGCCGTACAGGTGATCGCGCACCTGACGGATGCCGGCCGCGTCGCGCATCATGAGCTCGAGAGCGGGTTTGCCGTCGAAGGCCTTGTTCGGACGCTTGATCCATTCGTCGGCCAGAGGCTGGCCGGTGATCTCATTCAGACGGCGGTAGAGTCCGAGGCACAGCGAGATCCGCTCGAGAGCCGCGCGGCTCAGAGACGACGGGTCTTTTTTGTATTTCGCGTACGTCTTCGCGTCCACGCCGAGCACGGCTTGCCGTTCGGCGGCGGTCAGCTTCCACTGATCGGTCATGCGGTCGAAGGCTTTGAAGCCCGGAGCGGAAAGGCGCGCGGCGTTGGTCGTGAGGCCCGACCACTCAAAGAACGATTGCGACTGCCCGTCTTTAAAACGCACGCCGAGGTCGATGGACTCCAGCGTCTGGTCGAGCGTTTTGCGGGCCATCTCGATCTCGTTTTTCGGGTCGCGGAAGAAATGCGCGACCTCGTCTTTCCACGCCTGCGAGACCAGACCGCCCGCCGCACCGACGATGCGCGTGCCGCCGCGAGGGCCTACCTTTGATGACAACGACTTCCAATTCTCTTTAACGAACGCCCAAGCACGCTCACGGGTGGCCGGATTGGACAATAACCATGCGTAAGGCATCCACGCGTCCTGAGCGCGGATCTCGTCGGATAGCGTCATCGTGAGATACTGATCAAGCAGCGCGGGCTCACTGAACTCGGCCAGCGCGCGCAGCATCAGGCTCTTTTGCTCGGGCGTCTTCGGCGCGGCGAGGCGCGCGCGGAAGTCGGCGAACAGTGCGGGATCGTTGCGGCGCGCCGCGGCGGTGAGGATCACCGGGGCGACGGAGGAGTCGATCGCCGCCGGGTCATTTTGGTACTTGGTCAGCCGCGACGAAACCGCGTCCTGATCGAGCGACTTGGGCGCCAGCAAGGCGAGCGCGTTGAGCACGGTCGGGCGCGTCATCGTGGCTTCCTGGTTCTCGCCGGGCTTCTTGTCCCAACCCAGCTTCTTGGCGAGAGGACCGAAGAACTCAGCGGCAAAGACGCCGAGAGCGTCGCGCTCCGCGTCGGTTTCAGAGAGCTCCTGGCGGATCGTCTTCAGGTAGGCGGCGGCGTCCTCGATGATGAGGCGCGACTCGTCGCCCTTGAACGCCGCGAGCGAATCCAGGAACGAAGCCACCGGCAGATTCCCCGCCCGGACTTGCGACCAGAGGTTGTTGAGCAGGCCGGCGCGCTCGACGGCGGTCAGCTCGGAGCGGCGCGCGAGCGCGGCGGAGAGAAGCGCCGGATCGAGGCTGAAGCGGTAGTAGCCGAGTTCGGAGGAGTTCGGATAAACCCATAGCAGCTCGCCTTTGCCGGGCAAGGTGACCGTCTTCGTCGCCTTATCGAGGAGAACGGACGCGACGCGCGTCTTACGCTCGCCTTTGAGCTTGTACTTCACGACGACCGGAATCGACCACTTCGTGTCGTTCTTGAGGTTGAACGCGGAGAAGCGCGACTGAGAGAGGGTCAAGGTCCGGCCCTTCGCGGAGACGGCGACGACGGGCACGCCGCCCTGAGACAGCCAGCCGTCCATCATCTTCTTGACCGGCTTTCCGGAGGCGCGCTCAAGCTCGCGCGCGAGATCGGAGGCGAGGGCGTTGCCGTAGGCGAACTTCTTCATGTACGCCTGGATGCCTTTACGGAACGCCGCTTCGCCGACGTAGTTCTCGATCATACGCAGCAAAGCGCCGCCCTTCTGGTACGACATCGGGTCGAACTGAGCCTGAATCTCGGCCGGGGTCGAGGCCTCGGAACGAACAGGGCGCGTGCCGGGGAGCGCGTCGATCGAGAGCGGAGAGCGCTTGCCCTGGTCGAATTCGTCCCAGACCTTCCACGCCGGCTTCCACGAGTCGACGATCTTGTAGGCGACCCAGGTCGCGAAGGCCTCGTTGAGCCAAAGGTCGTTCCACCACTCCATGGTGACGAGGTCGCCGAACCACATGTGCGTGATCTCATGGCTGACGACCTCGGCGACGCGGCGCTTGGCGGCGTCGGAGGACAGCTTGGAATCGATCAGAAGCGACGTGTCGCGATACAAAATCGCGCCCCAGTTCTCCATCGCGCCGGAGGCGAAGTCGGGAGCGGCGACCATGTCGAGCTTGGGCAGCATGTAGCCGATGCCGAAATACTTGTTGAGGTACTTGAGCGCATGCTCCCCCGCGTCGAGCGCGAACCCGGCCTGCGCGATCTGATCGGGCGCGGCCCAGACGGTGAGCTTGGTCTTGCCGACCATGCGGGAGACGGGCACGATGCGCGCGGCGAAGACGGCGAGAAGATAGGACGACATCTTGGGCGTTTCCTGGAACTCGACGATCTTCCGGTCGCCCTCGATGCGCTCGGACGCTTGCGGCATGTTCGAGATCGGCGTGAGGCCGGCGGGAACGTCGAGCGTCAGCTTGAAGGTGGCTTTGAACGCGGGCTCGTCGAAGGACGGGAGCACGCGGCGGGCGTGGGTGGGCTCGAGGTGGGTGAACGACCAGGCTTCCTTGGCGTCGCCATTCTTGCCGGTCGATTTATAGAGGCCGCGCATGAGCTCATTCATCTTGCCCGAGTACTCGATCTCGACGTCCGCCTTGCCCTTCAGCGGCGTGTCGAGCGGGATCGTCACCGTCTCGGCCTTCGGGTCGATGATCGCGCGCGAAACGTCGACGACGCGGCCGGCGACGACGATCTTGGTGAAGGTGAGGTCGAGGGCGTGGAGCACGAGCTGATTCGACGGCTTCTTCGCGTCGATCGAAATCTTAACCTTGCCAGTGAAAAAAGCGCCTTCCGGATTGAGCGCGAGCTTGAGATCGTAAGAGCGGGGCGTCGTGGTCTTGGAGAGGCGTCCGTTCGACGGCGGCAACGGCGGCAACGGCGTCTGCGACGACGGAGCGCCCGCGGGAACCTCGTCGCCGGCGCAGGCGGCGCAGGCGTGACCGGGCTTGGACGCGTCGAAATGAAGGGCGAGGGTTTCCGCGGAGGCGGCGGGCGTTTTAGCCAGGCCGGCGGTGAGGGCGTCGAGGGTGGGTTTGGCGGCGGAGACCTTGGTGTCGTTCTTCATGTTGGGGGTTGCGGCGGCCGGTCTCAGCGCGGCGGCGAGGGCCGGCGCGGGCATTATAGAAGGTACGGAGAGCTGCGCGGGGGCCGAGAGAACCGGAGCGGAGAGCAGAACGGATGGGGAATTCGTCGGGGAACCGGAGGCATTGAACGGCATAACGGAAAGATGAGTATTCGCTGGAAGCACGGCCTTCATCTGAGCGAACGACGCCGACGGCAAGGACATGGCGACGGCGACACACCACAACTTCTTCATTGGTCGATTTTATCCAAACAAATCAATACGTATCTGGGACCTACGGACCCGTTCTCTCTAGTCTTTCGTCCCCCTTCTTCTGGGTAAAGGCCCAATTATTCCTAGTCCCCTTACCTGACCTAAATTACCCCCGAGGACTCATCCGTCGGACCCCCGGTTGCGGTTATACTTCGGGCTATGATCAAAACCGCTCTCTCCCTTTATATTGCCCTCTTCCTGGCCGCCGGCCCCTTGGCCGCCCAGGTTCAAGAGGCCGCCAACGGCGGCAAGGGAGGTCCGAGCGGCGTGACCGGCTCGATTTCCGGCCCGAACGTCAACGGCACCTTGCCCGGCCTGCCCAACGCGGCCCCCGGTTTGAACGGCGCGCTTCCCGGCGGGGCCTCCCCCGTCCTGTCGCTCCTCGCCGTCTCCGCCGCCCGGCCGGAAAGCCTCCGCGCCTTGGCCGCGAACCCCGCTCCCGCCGCCGTTTACGCCCGCGCCCTCATCGCCGCCCCGGTGTCGCCCGCCGCGCGCGCCGAGGCCGTGAAAACCCTCGGGGAGGACGTCGTCGTCCGGCTCGAGGCCGCCGTAAAGACGCTCTCCACCGAAACCGCCGGCTCGGCCAAGGCCGCCGCTTCGCTCAAGAACGTCGCCGCCGAGTTCGCCGCCCTGGGCGAGCGCGCTGCGGAAACGCCCGTCGTCGCCGCGCCCAAGACGAAGAGCGCCTGGAAGGCTCTGAAGTCCGCCGCGGCCGTCGCGACCATGGCGTTGACGATGGCCGTCGCGTCCCCCGCCGTCCACGCGCAGACCGGCAATGTCCTCCCCAACTTCAATCCCGCCGCCGTCACGGCCCAGCTCGGCGCTTCGCAGTCCCAGAGCGCGATCGTGCGCGCGACCGACATCAACGACGCCATCGCCAAGTGGACGCCGAACACCCGGCTGATCATCATGGGCAATCCCGGCCTCGACGAGGGCGCGCAGCGCTCGCTCGCCGCGTTCCTCGCCGATAAACACTGGACGATCATCGTCGCCGAGAACGCCAACGGCATGTCCTACCGCGACGCGGACGGCAACACGCGCTACGGCAAGGAGGCGCTCGAGTACGGCGCCGGCCAGGGCATCTTCCGCAAGGGCGGCTTTGCCGGCCAGGTGGACGCGACGTCCGGCCTCGCCGACGGCTCAATCCTTGTCATCAGCATGGGCGAGCACTACCTCTTCCTGCGCAACTCCGAGGCGCAGCGCGTCAACGGACTCGACGGCGCCGCGCAGTTCCCCGGCAACCTCGACCAGTGGGCCAAGGCCCGCCTGCGCGCCGGCGGCGACATCTCCGGCGCCGTCAAGGAGACGGTCACCAATATCGACGCGCGCCTGAATTCCGCCGTCGCCAACGCCGCGCAAAGCGCCAAGTCCGTCGTCGCCGACGCCAAGTCCGCCGTCGACGAGTTCGCCCGCGCGCGCACGGCCTTCGAGCGCTCACATTCCTCCGTCGCCGGCACCGTCGGCGCCGCGGATCTTTCCGCCCTGCGCGCTCAGCTCACGTCCGCCGACCGCGCTCTCTCCGCAAAGAATACCGCCGACGCCGCCCGCGTCGCCTCCGCCGCGGCCGCTTCCGCCCGGGCCGCGACGTCCGCGATGAACAACTACGAGACCAACTTCACCGCCGGTCAGACCGCGATCGCCTCCGTCCGCGGCGAAGTGGACGCGCTTGAGAAGGCCTCGGGCTCATTCCTGCGCGCCCACCCCAAGGCGACGGGCGACCTTGCCCGCCCCGACATCCGCGCGATGCGCGAGAAGCTGGCCGCGGCCGAATCGGCCCTGTCCTCCAATCCCTCCGGCGCCAAGTCCGCCGCGGCGTCCATCGCCTCCGAAGTCCGCCGCGTGCAGACCGCGCTGAATGAGCACGCCGCCGGCGCCGACCAGATCGCCGCGTCCGAGGACATCCTCAAGCAGCTCGAGACCCGCGCTCGCGCCGGCTCCGCTTCCGACGACCTCGTGACCGCCAAGCAGGCCCTGCGCGAGGCGCGCGAGTCCCACGACCTGGGCGCCTCCACGTGGGCGTCCAACCTCCAGACCGCCAAGTCCGCGCTCGCCAACGCCGAGCGGGCGATCTCCGACGCCGACGCCGCCGCCAGCCGCAACGCGATGCTCGCCATGATCTTCTGGGCGCTCCTCGGTTTAGGCACGCTCGGCACCTCCACCTTCCTCAACTGGCGCGCCCGCAAGGCCCGCGCGAAGGCCGAGGCCGAGCTCCAGAAGTGGGACGCCATCCTCGAAAAGAAGCTCGACACCGTTATCGACGAGCTCGACAAGCGCATGGACGTCTACGTCGGCCCCATCTCCGGTGAGAAGTCGCGCGGCTGGGAAGACGAGACCGCCGCTGCCGCCGCGAAGGTCCGCCAGGACGCCGGCAAGGCGAAGCTTTACCTCGCGATGGCCCGCAACATCCACGACCGCGCGACGGCCTTGGTCCGCCCGAAGGCGATGACGCTCGGCTGGCTCGCCAACCAGTTCTGGCCCTCCCGCTACCTGAAGGCCGAGGCGATGCTCGCCACCGAGCCCCTCACCTTCAAGCCCCAGGACGGCTTCGACGCGCTCTTCGAGAAGGCGAGCGACTGGCGCGGCGACCTGTACGGCGAGGCGAAGGACTACGCGCCCGTTTCCGAAAACTTCACGTCGGTGATGGACAAGTTCAACGCCGCCTCCCGCTCCGCCGTCGCCGCTCTCGACGAGATCGAGAAGGCGTCCACCGGCTACGGCGCGGCGTTCGACGCGACGGAGGCCGCCATCAAGACCGCCGCCGCCCGCGCCTCGCAGACGGTCATCAACGACTACTTCAAGGTCGAGGCACTCTCCCAGGCCGTCCAGGCCGCCAAGGAGTCCTTGGCCGCCGCGCGCGCCAAGGCCGCGAAGAACCCCGTCGGCGCGATGAAGGGCCAAGGCGCCCTCGCCGAGCGCCTCGCCGCCGATACGCTCGCGATCGCCGAGAAGACGGTCGCCATGTTCCAGGCCGAGGTCGCCGAGACCGACCCCGTCGTCGAGGCGCTGGCCGCGGCCTCCGTCGCGACGAAGTGGATCGCCGACTCGCGCGTGAAGCTCGACGCGCAGGCGAGCAAGCTCGCCGCCTCCATCCTAAAGTCGTCCGGCGCCGAAGGCCTCGCCGCTCTGACCGCGGCCTACGACGCTCACACCCTGGCCGTGAAGACGGCCAAGGAGATTCTGGCCGCGATCGCGGACTCCAAGGTCAACGCGGGACACGCCGCCGCGGGCGTCGCGAACATGCGCAAAGTCCTCGGCCGCGCCCTGTCGGTCGCGCCCGAACTGATGTTGCGCGAGAAGGACCTCGACCCGTCGCAGCGCTTGTCCGCCGCCGACGGCGCGTTCGCCGAAGCCCTGGCCAAGCTCGGCGCCGGAGACCTCAAGAGCGCCGAAGCCGCGCGCAAGCTCGGAGACGACCTCGTGATCCAGGCCGTGAACATCACCCGCGACTCCCAGCATTCCGTCGAGAATCAGCAGAAGGACGTGGACGGCCGCATTACCGAAGCCGAGCGCCTCGACGCCCTGCAAGCTGAACGCGCCGAGGTCCTGAAGTCCATCAAGCGCGACTTCGCCCCCTCCGTCCTCGGCCTCAACGCCGGCGACGTCTCTCACCCCAGCGCCAACGGCACCGTCGACGACAATATCGACGAGGCTCAGGTCGCCATCGACGCCGCGAAGACCAAGCGCGAGAAGGCCGTGCGCGTGTACCGCGACGCCAAAGTCCTCGAGGCCGCGTCCTTGCTCGACCAGGCCAAGGCGCACGAGCAGATCGCCCAGGTCCGCCTCGATGAAATTTCCGAAAAACGCGCGCGCCTCGACAAGGCCGTCGCCGACAACAACGCGGCCCTCGAAAAGCTCGAGGCCAAGGTCCGCGCTTGGAAAACCGAGATTCCCGACGACAAGCGCACCATGCGCCCGACCATGGCGGCCTATTCCGCCGCGTCGAAGGACCTCGCCGAGGCCCGCGCGTTGTCGGACGCCAAGAAGGGAGACCCCTTCAAGGCCGCCGCCGCGATCGCCGCCGTCTCGACCGAGCTCGATCAGGTCTGGGTCAAGGTCTCCAACGACCGCGACGCCTACGCCGAGGTCGTGCGCAGCCTCAAGGCCGCGGACACCCAGCTCGACACCGCCGCGCGCCTGGCCAAGGACTCCCAGTCCGACGGCGTCGCCGACAGCCCGGCGATCTCCAGCGCTCTCCGCGAGCTGGCGAACCTCAAGTCCGCCTACACCTCCGCCGTCGCGTCGTCTCAGGCCGAGCACGGCGAGTGGCCGACCATCGACCGCGAAGCCGACCGGATCACGAGCGAAGCGGCCCGCGTGGCGGCGACGTTGAAGGGCGAGATCGCCGCCGCGGTTCGCGCCACCGACGCCATCTCCAACGCCGCCTCCCAGGTCCGCGAGGCGACGAACTGGACCGGCTCGTACGGCGTGTCCGTCCCCGGCTCCCCCGGTAGCGGGTCTTTGAGCTCCGCGAAGTCGGCCCTCAACAGCGGCGACTACGCCGGCGCGATCCGTTACGCCGAATCCGCGCGTAGCGCGGCCATCGCCGCCATTCAAACGGCCGAGGCCGAGGTCTCGCGCCGCAGGCGCGAAGAAGAAGAGGAACGCCGCCGCCAGGAAGAGGCGCGTCGTCGCCGTCAGCAGGAAGAGGACGATCGCCGCCGCCGCTCGGAAGAAGACTCGCGCCGTTCCAACGACTCCGGCAGCTCCGGCGGCGGATCCAGCTGGGGCGGTTCAAGCTCGGGTGGAGGGTCCTCCAGTTGGTAGGACGTCGCCTCGCCGTATTAATTCTGTTCGCCGCGGCGCCAGCCGCGGCGCAGATCCGGGTTGGTATAAGTCTAGAAGGCAACGCCGGTCGGCCCTCCGTTCCTGCCGTTAGCATCGAGGCCGGTCGAGGGTATTCTCCAACCACGTTGTCGGTAATGCCGTTAAATCCGTCAATCACTCCCAATCTTTCTGCCCCCAGCCTTTCCCTGACTCAAGCCGCCGTTGTTCTGCCCGCCCTGAGCAACCCTTCCGTTGCCGTTAACGCCGTTCAAAATCCGTTGCCGTTGCCGTCGGCGCTCGTTCATACCGCCCTCCCTGCCCCTTCTAAGTCCGACGACGTCCGCCGCGAAGCCGCGAAAGCCGTCGCGGATTGGCGCGCGGCGAAAGCCTCGGCCTCCGGCTCCGCCGCGACTCCGGCGACGCCGGAAAGCTCGTCCCAAAACCTGGACGCCCTCTTCGACGGCGCTCTCCCTACGTCCGCCCGCGTCCTCGGCCGCGCCGCCGACCTCGACCTCTCCCCCGCCGCCCTCGGCCTCGCGCTCGTCGAATCCAAATCCGTTACCGAAGCGTCGGCCCGGTTGCAGGCTCTCGGCGTCCTCGGACCTCGCGAGGCCGCTCTCGCCACGAACGACGAGGACGGCTTCCGCTTCCTCCTCGTCCGCCTTTGGAAAGCCGCCGCACCCCAGGTTCCCTCCGCGATCACGGTGGACAAATCCTGGAGCGTCCCCGCCCTGAAGGTCGTGCGCGACGGCAAGACCTACCTCGTCCACGGCGTTACCCACGGCCAGCTCGGCGCGCCGGCGCGCGGCTCAGTTTTGCGCCTGGCTCGAGCGGTCGCCAAGAAGGGCGACGCGCTCTACTCGGAGCAGAACCTCCCCGCGTACTACGGCTTCACGACCGGCCGTGAAACCCTCGACCACGCCTCGGAAAAGGGCGCACTCCCCGCGATCGTCCCCGCCGCTCAGGGCCGCACCGTCGCGTCCTTGCGCTTATCACGCGTCCTCAATTGGCTGGTCTCGCCCGGCAGCGCCTACGCGGCGCTCGCCTGGGTGATTCTGTCTCCCGCCTCGCTCTGGGCCTGGGCCGCCCTCGCCGCTTTGGCCCCCCTCGCCTGGCTCGTGCTCACCGGAAGCCTTCCCCTCATGCGCCGCCGCCATCGCCGCCGCGCCGCCGAGGCCCGCGCCGCCGGCCTGACGGACATGGCCGACCAGTACGCCGACGAGGCGCGCTTCTTCTTCACCCGCAAACCCGATCTCGAAACCCTGCGCGGCCTGGAACTGCCCCAGCCGCTCGGCGGGAAGGCGGACGACGCCTACTCCGCCCGCTCCCGCGCCATCGCCGACGCCGTCGCCGCCGACTCGGCCGCCGGCCCGTCGACGGTGCACGTCGTCGTCGGCCACCTTCACGCCCAGGAAGTCGCCTGGCGCTTAGCCGAGGGGCCCAGGACGTCCGATTCCGGGTCCCACGTTTCGTAGGCCCATTAGATTCCTGAAATGACACCCAAGGTCTCATCCGCTTTTTGGCCGTTCTCGATAGAATAACCCCCTTACAGTTATCCACGGAGGATTACCCTGATGTTCAAGAAGTCCATCGCCTCGGTCGTGTCGGCCGCCGTTCTCGTGGCCGGCCCCGGACACCTCACCTTGACGGCCGCCGCCCAGACCATGGGACGCGCGCCCGTCACCGGAGTCTCCGTGACCCCGACGATCGGCACCGGGCTCAACAGCCCCGTCCCCGGCGCTTCCTCCTTTAACACGCCCGCCCTCGGCGCCCTGAGCGCTCCGAGCCTCGTTGCCGCACCGAGCGTTTCGCCCCTGATCGCGGCCCCCGTCGCCGCGGCCGCTCAGCCGATCTCGGCCGCCAAACCCGTCGCCCTCGCCGCGACCCCCGTCATGCCCGCGGCCGCGAAGGCCGTGCAGGGCTCGCCGCTCTCCGTCATCTCCTCGCGCGACGCCAAGGTCGGCGTCGCCGAGAAGGGCTCCGCGCTGAACGCGCTCTTCGAGAACTCGACGCTCGGCGGTCACGAGACGCTCGAAGTCCTCGGCCAGTCCGCCGCGTCCGCGGACTCGGGGCTTTCCCGCTCCGACGTCGCGTCCGCCAAGTCTCCCGCCGCCATTGAGCGCGCTGCCCTCGAGAAGGGCGCCGCCGCCGGCTCCCTCTCCGACCTCGGCAACCTCATCAAGCGCGCCTGGAACGCCCTGCTCGGCGCGATCGGCATCGGCGTCAAGAAGATGGAAACGCCGGAAGTCATGGCTCAGCGTATCATCGATCAGCTGAACGCCGCGAAGCCCGTTTACAACCGCAAGGTGCAGGAAGCCTCGACCCTCGTCGAGAAGCTCAAGCTCCAGGTCCAGGGCGAAGAGGCCAAGGTCAAGGAGCTCGAGACCGGCATCACCGCCCTCCTCTCCGACTCCGATCCGGCGAACGACATCATGGCGTCGGGCATGATCAACCAGCAGAAGACCCTGAACGCCTCCATCGCCGCCACCAACGAGCAAATCGGCCTCGCCGAGAAGACGCTCGAGGGTATCAAAGAAGAGCGCGCCCGCTTCTTCGCCGAGCGCGAAGAGACCATGGCCAAGATCCAGGCCGGCCTCACCAAGTCCCAGTCCGCGGACATCAAGAAGCAGATCGCCGAGCTCAAGGGCGGCTTCCAGGTCGGCGACCTGAAGGACAACCTGGACAAGTTCGAGGACGCGGTCAACGACAAGGTGGCCGACGCGAAGGGCACCGTCGACTCCGTCGAGTCGAACCCCGACCAGATCCTCAAGAAGGCGAAGGACTCCCTCAAGTCGCAGGAGATCAAGGACGAGCTCGCCAAGCGCAAAGCCGCCATCGAGGCCGCCAAGAAGGACAAGGGCCAGTCCAGCGGCCTCCTCCTCGAGCTCGGCATCGGCGCGGCGGTCATCGCCGTCGTCGCCGCGATCTCCGCTCCGTTCCGCAATCTGCTGGCCCGCGCCTGGAACGCCGCGCTCGGCATGCTCGGCATCGGCGTCAAGAAGATGGAGACGCCCGAGGTGATGGCCCAGCGCATCATCGACCAGTTGAACGCGCAGAAGCCGGTGTACAACCGCAAGGTGCAGGAAGCCTCGACGCTCGTCGAGAAGCTCCGCCTGCAGATCGAGAAGCAGGAGGCGCAATCCGCCGAGCTCGACCGGTCCGTGACGGCGATCCTCTCCGACAGCGATCCCCTTAATGACGTGATGGCCGAGTCGCTGCTCAACCAGAAGAAGACGGTCGACGCGTCCACCACGATGACGAAGGAGCAGCTCGCCATCTCCGAGAAGACGTTGGTTTCCATCAAAGAAGAACGCGCGTCGTTCTTCTCCGAGCGCGAGGAGATGCTGGCGAAGATCCAGGCCGGCCTCACGAAGTCCAAGTCCGCCGAGATTCAGAAGCAGATCGCCGAGCTCAAGGGCGGCTTCCAGGTCGGCGACCTGAAGGACAACATGGACCGGTTCGAAGACGCGGTCAACGACAAGGTGGCCGACGCCAAGGGC
>CALRXP010000017.1:0-20706 GCA_943372155.1 Candidatus Endomicrobiellum trichonymphae
TTGCGCTTAACCGCCAGGTTGATCGATTTCGTCGGTACCCGGTACAATTCCGCTAAATCCCGATCGAGCAGGACCCGCCGGCCCCGCACGACGTAGATCAACCCTTCGATTTTCGCTATCTCCATACCTACCAGACGATTGACCCCCCAGAATTGTTCCCTTCGGCATGCCGGGAAAATTCTCAATTATGCAGACACTGTCTGCACAATTACCCTTGCGGCATTATCGTAGGATGTCCCTCGCGTGATCATCTACCAGGACACCAAAGCTGGCTTCCTCGACGACATCGCCAACAACTATTTCGCGGCGCGCATCGAGGACGCGTTCCTCAAAAAAACCGGCTCGCTCCCCGCCGACAGCCGCGGCTGGGCCAACGACTACGCTCGTTTCTCCACGGTCCTTTCCTCCGCGGCGGTCGCCGACGACATCACGATCGCCATCGAGTACCACTGCTCCCCGGTCGGCCGCACGCGCATCGACGTCCTCCTGGCCGGCGGCGACGGCGCGCAGGACAACGCGCTCATCATCGAGTTGAAGGCCTGGGATACGGCCTCTTCCACCGACATTGACGGCATGGTCTTCTCCCCCATCGGCGGCGGCACCGTCAAGCAGCACCCTTCCCTGCAGGCGCAAAAATATAAGGGCATGATCCTCAGCTTCAACCAGGACATCGTCTCCGCCGGCGTTCAATTGCATCCGTCCGCCTACCTCTGCAACCTCTATCGACGCTCTCCGGAACCGCTCGAGGACGCTCGCTACGGGTCCATCCTGGCGGACTCCCGCCTCTTCCTCGCCGACGACAACGCGGCACTCAAGGCCTATCTCGAACGCCTCGTCCCGCGCAAGGCCAAGAACGACATCCTCTTCCTCCTCGAACACGGCAAATGGCGCCCGGCCGATGAGCTCATCTCCAAGGTCGGAACCATGCTCGACGGCAACGAGGCCTTCACCCTTCTCGACGAGCAGGACGAGGCCTTCCGCGTCATCCGCCACCAGGTACTCTCCTCCGACCGGTCCAAGCGCCACGTCTTCGTCGTCGAGGGTGGCCCCGGCACGGGCAAGTCCGTCATCGCGGTGCGCTTGTTGGCCGAGACGCTCGCGGCCAAGCGCATGGCGTTCTTCGTAGCGCCCAACAAGGCCTTCCGCGACGCCCTGCTGGGCGGCCTCGCCCGCGGCGACCGCGCCTCCCGCGACAAGGGCGATCAGCTCTTCAAGTCGTCCTGGTCCTTCCATTCGACGACCTGGAAGCCGGGCGCCTCCAACGAGATCGAGACCTTGATCGTCGACGAGTCTCACCGTCTCAAGGACAAGGCTTACCAGTACAAGGGCAAGTCCATGGTCGTCGACATGGTACGCGCCGCGCGCATCGCCGTCTTCTTCATCGACGAGTCCCAGCGCGTCAGCTGGAACGACTCCGGCTCCGTCGCCGCGATCAAGGCCGCGGCTTTGCAGTTCGGGGCTGATTTTCATCCTCCGTTCTCGTTGGCGGCGCAGTTTCGGTGCAACGGCTCCACGGGGTATCTCAACTGGCTCGACGACGTCCTTCAAATCCGCCAAACGGGCAACTTCGAAAACTGGGGCTCCGGGCAGTACGAATTTCGCGTGTTCGATCGGGCCGAGGAGCTCTACGCGGCGCTCAAGGAGAAGAACTCCTCAAACAAGGCGCGGCTGATCGCCGGCTACTCGTGGGAGTGGCCGAAGAAGTCGGGACGCTCACGAGGAACCGCCGCGCAGCACGTCACGGCCGACGGCCTCGCGCTCCCTTGGAACTTCGACGATGAGAACTGGGCGTCCGCTCCCGACGGTATCGAACAGGTCGGCTGCGTGCACACGAGTCAGGGATTGGAGTTCGATTGGATGGGAGTGTTGATCGGCGACGATCTCGTGTACAAGAACGGTGCCGTACGCGGTAATCCGGCGAAGCGCGCAAAGTCCGACAAAAGCCTCGGCGGCTCAAAGAAGGCTCTTAAAGCCGCGAAGAACGACCCTGCCGCGCAGAAGGCAATCCAGGCCAAGGTGGACGAGATCATCAAGGGGACTTATCGCGTGTTGATGTCGCGTGGGCGGAAGGGGTGCTTTGTTTGGTGTAAGGATGAGGCGCTGAGGGAGTATTTGAAGAAGCGCCTCACCTTAGGCGACGCTAAAGCTTAGACTGAATCTTCTCGCAGAACTCCTGCCTGGATGGTGGAGTTTTGTACAGAACCGCATTCTGAAGATTGGTGTGGTGGGTCCCGACCACGCGGTCGAGTTCAAAGACAAAATGGCCTGGCTTCTTCACGTCGGGCACAAATTTATAAACCATGAAAACAATGTTTGAATCCCGCGCGTCGGCGGAAATTTGGAATTTTCCGCGTTGATAGATGTCATCGAATACGACATCCTGAACGACAGCGACAACCTTAGTTTTCCAATGGTGGTGGTAGTAGCCCTTCGCTATGAGCTGTGTGACAAAGCGCTTATACACATTCGCCATGTTGAAGCCGAAGCCCGAGCGCTTCGCCATTAATTCGGATTTCAAATGAGCCGCGTAGGCCGTCACATAGCTGCCTGTAGTATCGACAGCCTGCAGCTCGACGGAAATAAATTCCTTCACTTTCCCGTCATCGCTAAGATCGGCTACGACAAAGTCCACATTTCCAATCGTGTCCTTTTTCTGGCCCATCTTGATTTCACGGACAAGAGCTGGGTTCTTAGGAGCAGGGCCGCTCCAACAATGTTTGATCACATCGGCAAGGATATTGATCTCGCGAAAGCGTTTGGGGCAGACGCAAACCAATTGCGCTCTTTCGGGCTTACCCTCTTTGACCTTGCCGCCCCACTTCCAGACTGAGCAGACCGGAACCGATTCCTTCTTCTTGGAAGCGAAATACTTAACGCAGGTTTCCTCGGTAAAAGGGCAACGGTAGCCGGCACCAGCGGGATCCCGCATTTGGGAAGCAGGCTTACCTAAGACTTCCCCGATTAGCGTTGCAGGATCAACCGACATACTGGAGTTCGCGCTTTTCGAGCGGCGTCTTCCTAAGCGTGGCCGCAACAGCGCCTGCAACTGCTTGCGCCAAAATAGGGGGGACCGCGTTACCGACTTGGCGGAACTGCTCGAACCTCGAACCGCAAAACTTAAAGTTGTCCGGGAACGACTGAAGCCGCGCCGCCTCGCGCACAGTCAGGGAGCGGGCCTGCGTCGGATGGATGTACGCACCCCAGTGGATGTCGCACTTCGTCAGGATCGTGCTCGCGAGACCATCTTTTTTCAAGCGACCGTAGCGCTTTGTGTGGTCGCTTCGCTTCGCGCGCTTCATCCCGGCCGGCAAAAGATGCATCGGGATATCCCGCCAGCTTCCACCTGGCGGGATGTGGGCAATACGCTCCAGATTTATCGGAGCAAGGAAAGGAGCGTGATGGTTGGACACACGGTCAACGCCAACGCGCATGAGTTTCTGATACTCAGACTTCGGCTCAGTGCGGTAAGCCTTCCCTTCACCGTTCTCGAGAATTTTCAATGCCGGGAGATCGCTGATCGCATCCCAAACTTTGACAAAAGGCTTGAGTCCGGGGCCATCGCCATGAGTGATTTTTGGCCAGCGAATCGGCAAACCAAGCCTATTCCCCAAGAAGAAAACGCGCCGGCGCTCCTGGGGCACACCGTAGTCTTCTGATTTGAGAATGCGGTGCTCGACGTGATAGCCAAGACTCGCGAGCTTCTTGTGCATCTCTACCACCGCGCGCCCCTCATCCAACGACAGGATTCCGGCAACATTCTCCATGACAATGAATTTAGGTTGAAGCTCTTCTACGATCCGAAGATACTGGCGAAAGAGCCCGCTGCGCTCATCATGGAATCCGCGTTGGTGGTTGTAAACACTGAATGCCTGGCAGGGCGGGCCGCCAGAGAGAACGTCCAGACCGCCGCGGCGAAGACCGGAGCCGCGCAACAAATCTTCTTTCGTGATGTCTTCAATTTTCTGATGGAAGACATTCGTGTTCGGATGAGACAGGCGCATAGTTGCAGCTGCGTGCTCATCAAAATCGACGGCCGAGATGATTCCGAACCCAGCGCGCTGGAAGCCTTCGGAAAGGCCACCCGCGCCACAGAACAGCTCCGAACACGTCAGTTCGTTATAGGGCATCAGGGGCTCGTAGTCGAGACGCGATTGTACCATTTTCCCATTTCTCCGTCGGGCCGACGAAGAGAGAGCGCATCACTGCTAGATAAAATCGGCCGATATCGTACATATGTACGATTATACTGGATGAGGTCAATTTCGTCAAGTGGTAGGCGAATTCTATAAGTGCATTACAAAGCCGGAGGGGCGCAGGCCACGCATACGTTCGCCAATTTCATCCTCAAAAAAATGCCGATTTCCCAGACACGGCCGACAACCCCCTTGACAACACAAAGATGAGGGTGTATACTTGCTGCGTGAATATTTTAGTGAACCCGGCTTGCTCCAGCAAAGAAATTTTAGACTGGGTTGGCCCTCTTCTACTCGCGCGAGAAGAAATTCTCCGAATTCCCAGCAAAATTCCAGGCGTCTACATCATTCATGAATTTGTGGCCTCTAGCGGCACTTACCCCGCGTTGTATGTCGGAAAGAGCACCGACCTTCGTCGTCGTATTCTCCAACACCTCAACTCCTCCTCAACTTCTGATGACCTGAAGGTTATCCGCCAGCACTTCGCGCTCCGATTTTCGGCCGCTCCGGCCATATTTTACTCCAAACGAGCCGCGCTTGAGGCCGGCCTCATTCGAATACTGAGGCCGCCGTGCAACAGGCAAGTCCCTGAAGTTGACCCGATGTACCCCGATAATCTTCCACCGATGGCCCTCAGCAGCTGAACCACAACAATCATTGTTAAAGGAGACTTCGCCATGACGACCAAAGACAATCCGCGACCCAGAGATTTTCGGGAAAAAATCGGCGCCCGAGAATACACTTTGCGCGAAGAGACTCTCGACGTGTTCGATGCGGTCACCCTGTGGGACGAGAACCCCCGTCTCATTCCTTTTATCGCGACACTGGAGGGCGGTCGGGCGAATTCCGAGGAAGACCTGGAGAATCAGTTGAAATTGACGCCTGGTTATTCCGGATTGGCTCGCTCGATCAAAGAGGTCGGACAGATGGAACCTATTTACGTCTGGAAGAACGATGGGCCAAAATATCTCGTGCTCGAAGGTGCAACCCGCGTTACCATCTTGCGCCAACTCGCGTACGACCTCAAAGGAAAACCGACCGAAACTGACGCTCGCCGAGTTAAAGTAAAGATTTTGCCTCCGGATTTCAGTCTCGAGGAACGCGCCATTCTTTTGGCGAAGATTCATGTTCGCGGTGATGGAGTTCGGGCATGGGGCCGATACATCCAGTCCAAGTTCATCCACGATACCGTCGTCGGGGACCCGCCGCTTATGAGTATTTCGGCATTGGCGAACCACATGGGAAAGAGTGTGTCCTGGGTAAGCCGGCTTAAGGACGCCTATCAGTTCGCTCAGAAATTCGTCGATTATGTCGACGCAGACGAGGGTCCCAAAATCGCCATAAAGCACTTCAGCACGCTGGAGGAAATTTCAAAAGCATCCGTGGTCGGCCCGAAATTGAAGGACTACTCGAACAGCGAGCACGACGTCCTCCGTGGCGAGGTCTTCGACATGGTTCGCAATGACGTTTTTAAGGAGTACCGCGACGCCAGGTTCCTGAAACAGTATTACGACGATCCCGAAAAGTGGTCGATCCTGAAGACTGGCGAAGAGGGTGTGGCGAATAAACTCGCCAACGATCTCCGAGTTGGCAACAGCAGCCTCAAGGCGAAAATCGACGCACTCCCCGGCCAGATCGAGCGCGCACTGGAACGCGACCCCGAAGCAGTGCGCGAGGAGGACATCGATACACTGCGTAAGGCCATCCGGACGGCCGAATCATTCACCAACCCCGATGTGAATGCGTTTCGTCTCAGTCTTGCCGCGCTATCGATTGCGCTGGAAAACGCAGGGCTCCCGGACATAAAATCCGTCCAACGTGACGACATTAAGCGCCTCGATGAGGCCCTGGAGGATTTCCGTGGCCGGCTCGAAAAGCACAACACCTGGGGCAACTAATGGGCAGCAGCTCGGGAAACAACGCGGACCTCATGACCCATCAGGAGGAAGGGGTGCGGTTTCTCATTGAGCAACGAAGTGGGCTGTTGGCGTTCGAACAGGGGTTAGGGAAGACACTTGTAGCGATCCGAGGATTCGCCCAACTCCAACAGGCTCGACGCGTCGACGCCATGCTCGTGATCTGCCCGAATTCCTTAAAGCGAAACTGGGTCGCCGAATTTGCACGATTCGCGCCGGGCGTTAACGTATCGATCGTTGAAGGCCCTCCCCTCGTTCGCCGGCGCCAACTCAATCAGGTCAAAACAGACGTCGTCATCGTCAGCTACGAAACAGCTCGCTCGGAGATTTCCGGCGTACTCGCGCTTCTCGGTCGCCGCAAGACCGTTTTGGTACTAGACGAGTCTCACGCCGTCAAGAATCGAGCCTCCCTCACAAGCATCGCCGCCCAACACTTTGCGCCCCGCTGCGAGTATCGGTGGCTGCTTTCGGGAACGCCCGTCACGAATTCGCCCGCAGATCTATATGCACAGCTTGGGATCATCACTGGAGGGAAGCAGTTTGGCTCTTTCGATTCGTTCATGGCGAGCTACGGCGACCCCAAGACCTGGGAGAAGTCTCGCAGTCGATTTGGATCAATGATCCTCCGCCGTCGAAAGGAAGAGTGCCTCGATCTCCCTGAAAAGACGTTTGTAGACATTCGCGTCGAGTTGCCTCCTTGGCAGCGCGAACTCTACGACCAGATGCGAGACAAGCTGGTCTGTGAGATCAAGGCGATGACTGGCGAAGAATTTCGGGCATTCGCACCAACGGCCTTAGCAAAAACACTTCGCCTGTCTCAGCTCGCGAGCAATCCCGCACTTCTCCTTCCTACAGAACCCCGAATTCCGGGGAAACTCTTGGAACTGGACCACCTCATTGAGGAAATAGTGCGCACTGGGACCGAGAAGGTAATAGTTTGGTCTCACTACGTTCGTAGCGTTGAGCAACTTACCGCGCGATACCGAGATTTAGGCGCCGTATCGCTCTACGGCGGCACCGAGGCTTCCGCGCGGCAGGCTGTTGCCGGAGAGTTCCAGACGAATCCATCAGTCCGAGTGCTCGTGGGAAATCCGGCGGCCGCTGGCAGCGGCTTTACCCTCACCGCCGCCACCTACGCAATTTATGAGACTTTGACCTGGCGATATGATCTATTCGCCCAGAGCCAAGATCGCAATCACCGTATCGGCCAAAGCCGGCCAGTGACTTACATCCGGCTCATTGCCGCGGACACGGTCGAAGAAGTTATCGTCGAGGCGTTAGAGAGAAAGGCAAATCTAGCCCGCGCGTTATTAGGCGATCCGGCCTCGACCATTGGAGCTTCAGAGCTAACTAAGGACGAGTTTTGTGAGATGTTAGTACGAAACAGAATGCCCCGGCACTAAAACAGAACCGCCTATTCCGAAACCCAACTGCGCCTTAGCCCGATGAATTAAATTATGGAGAAGAACCGAATGGAAGAAAAAGAAACTAATCCAGCTTGGCAAGAAGTGATTTCTCGATCATTAGCTTTCATGGCATTACAGGCTTCCGGCCTGCGCGAAAAGGATCTGGCTACACAAGGGCAGCTCCTTGAAACTCTCGGGCTATCGAGAAAAATATCTGCGGAACTGCTTGGAACATCCCCCGCTTCTCTCACCGAGCTACTTCGTCTCGCCCGAAACAAGAAAGGAGGCCCCCGTGGCAAAGCAAAGAAAAAATAAACCCTCAGATTTAGAGATAAAGAATGTGACTAGCGTTATCCCCGGCTCCGATCGTCTCACCAACCTAATGGCCCTTCTTGTAGTTAAAGGGGAGCCCCAGGCAGATCAGATCAGAACGCTCGCCGCAGCTGGATTCGGTAACAGCGAGATTGCGGGACTACTAGGGCTCACCTCAAACGCAGTCAATGTTGCCCTTCATCGTATAAGGCACAAGAAATAGGATCAAACCATGGCTAAGGTGAATCCGGCACTCGTGACGCGCCTCTTCAAAGAACTTAAAGTGGGCAGAAGCCAACTTTACAGACTAATTGACGCCAAAGTGCGAACAACGCACCTTCCACGAAATCTCGCCGCAATTGCGCTCGCAAGTGAGCGTGGGATAAACATCTCACGATACGCCACTGAGGAAGATCTCGCGACAATTCGGCAGACTGTTGTTGGGTCCATTCCGGCCCCTGTTATTTTGCCACCAACCTCTACATCAAGAATGCCCAGACCACGACAGGCACGAACCGCACGGGGGCAGGCCGCGCCTCGCCGTGGAACGACCGTTTTCGTAGTTCATGGTCGGAATACAACTGCACGTGATGAAGTGTTTTTATTTTTACGCGCCATCGGGCTTAGACCGTTGGAATGGACCCAGGCAATACGGCTTGTGCGTAAGGGTACTCCGTATGTCGGAGAGATTTTAGAAGCCGCTTTCAGAGAGGCGGCCGCAGTGGTTGTGCTTTTGACGGCAGATGATGAAGCGCGACTGCGCCGCACCTTCGTAAGACCCGGAGATCCAGATTACGAGAGAAATCTAACAGGCCAAGCACGACCGAATGTATTATTTGAAGCAGGAATGGCATTTGGAAAGGATCCGAACAGCACCGTTCTGGTTCAAATCGGGACAGTGCGACCGTTCAGCGATGTGGGCGGTCGGCACGTTGTTCATTTGAACAATCAGCCTCCCAGTCGGCAAGAGTTCGTTGCTAAGCTCGCGAACGCCGGATGCAATGTAGACACGACTGGGACGCATTGGCTAACAGCCGGAAACTTTACGGCGAATGACTAACCAATTGTGCGGCCACCCGTCGGCTCAGTCATAAGTCTCTTGATATTGCCACGCGGCCTAGTGCTACAAAAAACTAGCGATTAGCCGTTGCGATCGCCGACTTAATTGGCCTTAAGTCCAATCGCCTCATATTGGCGTCAGCCCAACAGCCATCTTTTTCACTGTAGAAGAACTCGGCCATCTTCGGAGTCTTGAATCCAGCAGTAACAACAAAGAGCCGATACCGCGGTCGGATCGTTTTTCTGCACATTGCCGCGTATTCGTTGGGTGTAAGGCCGACGGCTATTTCATGTCCCGAGAGCCCCTTGACCTCGATCAAAAGTGTGTGGGCGAGGCATTCTGCCTCCAAGTCCCATCCTACCCGGTCTTTTTCAACCGACCGGACCGAGTAACCCAAGGCTTCGTACCATTTGGTCGCTGCCCGAACAGCGATCCGCTCCAACTCGATCCTTTTCTCTGGGTCCGACTGACGTGGCGGACGCTGCGAGGCCTCAGATTGCTCGCCCACCCGAGATCGCCCTTTATTAAGCCGCGCTGCGATCGCGTCGAATTTTTTTTGCGAAATTCGCATTGGGCCCCGACGAATTGGCGCGCGCGGGCTCCAATCGAGCACTCGTCGGACTTCGGACATGGGCACCCCTAACGTCTCGGGAACCATGCGGTCGACCCTAACCTTGCGCAGCCACACCCATTTCTTGCCGCCGGACCAACTAGGCTCCATCGGTTCTCCGGCATCATGCATGACCGTGCCGATCGCGAAAATCGTCTCGCCTCCCGGCCACTTTTGGTCTGGATGTCTTTTTGTTTCGTAAAAAAGGATTCTGTCGCCTTTCCGAATCTTACCATCCATCTTTCGCTTGCCCACATGGTAATAGAGCCAGAGAAATCCATCCTTTCCACGGGGTTCGCCTGGCCGTCGCGGCCAATAAACTTCGATCCAATGATTATTCGCTTGAGGCATTTTATCTGGGGGGAATCATCGGAGAGGGTGGGATTCGAACCCACGGACGCTTTTACACGTCGCCAGTTTTCAAGACTGGTGCCTTAAACCGCTCGGCCACCTCTCCATAAATCAATTACGACGCGAGAAAATATTTGCGACCTTCGCGACGGAGTTTTTTGGTTTCAAGCAAATGCATTAGATAACTCCAGCAAACGTAACCCCGATGCTTGCTCAGTTTCGGTTCGAGACCGGTTAACCGACCGATGTCAACGTTCTGAAGTCCTTGTGGATTATTTCGAACGGTACGAAGAATCAACTTTAGGACTTGATTCTTAAGTCTTCCGCCAGTAGCGCCGACTGATTCCATGCACCTCTCCCTAAATCGTCACTTCTTCTGCAGCAGCGCCACAAACTCCGCCGCCGCCTGATCGTGCAGCTTCTCCCACAACCCGGCCACAAAATAGAACGGCGTCTCCTCACCCGTCGGATCCAGCAACATCATCTTCGCCCCCACGATGGACGACACCCACCCCGTATGCCCCGTGTCGGTGTTCCAGATGACGTCGCCCTGCCGAATGTCGGCCAGTTCCATTATTCCGCCTTCCACCCCACGGCCTGCCCCTTATTCTGCTCGTCCAGCCACTTCTGAAGAGGCGCGAAGTACTCAAGGATCGCCGTCGCGTCGAGCTGCCGCTGCCCCGTCGCCGCCTCGAGCGCGTCAGGCCAGGGACGAGAAGCCCCCATCGCCATCATGTCGCCCAGCTGCTTGCCCGCGACCTTGTCGCCGTAGAACGAGCAGCGGTGCAAAGGCCCCGTGTGCCCGTGCGTCTTGCAGAGGGCGCGGTAGAACTGGAACTGGTACACGTTGGCCAGGAAGTAGCGAGCGTAAGGAGTGTTGCCCGGAATGTGATACTTAGCGCCCGGATCGAAATCTTTCTCAGAGCGCTCGTTGCCCGGCTTGAGCCCCTGGTACTTGCGGACCAACGCCCACCAAGCCTTGTTGTAGTCCTCGGGCTTGGTCTTGCCGGTGAAGACGTCCCAGCGCCACTTGTCGACGAGAAGCCCGAAAGGCTGGAACGCGACCTTCTCGAGCGCCTTTTGAAGGAGGAGATCGATGTCCCCCTCCGTGCCGGGGACCTTATCAATGAGCCCGATCGTCTTCAAATACTCCGGCGTCACCGAGAGCGCGATGGTGTCGCCCAGAGCCTCGTGGAAGCCGTCGTTGGCCGATCCCCGGAAGAAGTACGGCTGTTTCTCATACGCGCGCTGATAGAAGTTGTGCCCGAGCTCGTGGTGGATGGTCACGAAGTCCTCGGCGTTGATCTTGATGCACATCTTGATGCGCAGGTCGTTGGAGTTCTCCACGTCCCACGCCGAGGCGTGACACACCACCTCGCGGTCGCGCGGCTTCGTGAACAAGGAACGCTCCCAGAAACTGGCCGGAAGCGGCGGGAAGCCCATGGAGGTGAAGAAGCCCTCGCCGGTCTTGACCATCTTGAGCTCGTCGAACTTGTTTTTCTTGAGCTGCTCGGTCAGATCGAAGGCGGGCTTGGTCTTAGGCGGAGCGACGATGTCGTAGATGTTCTCCCACGACTGGCCCCACATGTTGCCGGTGAGGTGCTCCGGGATCAGGCCGTCTTCACCAATGATGTCTTTGCCGTATTTGTCCTGCAGCCGGCGCCGAACGTAAGCGTGGAGAGACTCATACAGCGGCTTCATCTGCGCCTGAACGCGGTCGAGCTCGGCGGAGAACTGCTCCGGGGTCATGTCGTAGCCGGAGCGCCAGAGATCGGCGGTGTCTTTGAAGCCCAGGTCGCGGGAGCCCTTGTTGGAGAGCTCGACGAAGCGCTGGTACTTGGGGCGCATGACCGGAGAAATCGTGCGCCAGCCCTGCCAGGCGTCAAGCAGCGCCTTCGGGTCGCGGGAGTCGCGGAGGACGTCTTCAAGCTGGTCGAGCGTCTGGCAGTTTTCGGGAGTGGTGCAGTACTTGCCCTTGCCGTAGGCGCTGTCGAGCCAGACCTTCACGTCGGACAGCTCTTTCTGCTCTTTGACGTCGGGCGGGGCCGGGGAGGTGACGGTGAGCTTCAACGCCAGGAACTTGCGCGCGAGCGGGGCGGGGAGCTTGAGGTGGTCGAAGGCGCGGGCCTCGTGGGCGAGCTTGGCGGCGGCGGCGGAGTAGGCGTTGTCGGCGTCGGCGGCGAGCCACTCGGTGGAGTAGTTGATGTCGGTCTGCTGCATCCAGGAGGTGAAGGCGGAGCGGCGGCCGAGAGTGGTGAGCTCGGCCTCGGCGCGGTCCATGAAGGCCTGGGCTTCCTGCACGCCGGCGGACGGGGCCAAGGCGCGGGGATTGTTGATGACGTGCGGCACGCCCAGCGTGCGGGGAGCGGGGACGGCTCCGGGGGCGGCGGCGGCGGGCAAAGAGAGGGCGACGACGAGGGAGAGGAGGTTCATACCGTCTAGGATACCAAGGATGCAACTATTTGAGGGGGTCAATCGTCTGGTAAGTATGGAGATCGAACAACCCGGGGCACGGCTCCCACCCTGGCAGCAAAGAGGTATAACTGTTATACTTTAAAAAGCCGGTGCGATTTGAGTTCGATTCCCGGAAGAGCCGGCTCAATTGGGAGAAGCACGGGATCGACTTCGAGGACGCCCAGGCGCTTTGGGCGGAGTTTCACATCGTCCTTCCGGCAAGGTCCGTCGACGAAGAAGAGCGTTATACGCTCGTGGCGAGGCTGGATGGCGACTGCTGGATGGCCGTTTTCACGATGCGGGGCGAAATCGTGCGTCTGATCACCTGCCACCGGGCGGACGGGCGGTTGGAGAGAGAGTATGAAGACCAAAACGAAAAAAAAGACGACTCCTAAAACGATCACGGCCGAGGAATTCGACCGGATGGCCGACGCGGGCGAAGACATCACCCCCTATCTCGATTTCGAGAACGTGATCGTCTTCCGGCCCAAGATCCAGCGCGTCAACGTCGATTTCCCGGAGTGGATGGTCAAAAAGCTCGACGAGGAGGCGCACAAGCTCAACGTCTCCCGCCAGGCGATCATCAAGATGTGGCTGCGCGAGCGCCTGGACCCGCAGCGCCGAATCACGCGCTAAAAAGGGCCGCCCCGGCCCGCGCGCTCGAACGCGTCCTCCCCCCGATGGCTGCAACTATTTGAGGGGGTCAATCGTCTGGTAGGTATGAACCCATTCGCCAGACTCTTGACTATATGTAGTCCACAAGCTACACTCATTTAGGGTGAAATGAACATCACCCCGAAAGAAGCCTATCTCTATCGTTTCCAGTCCGGCCGCTGTCCGTTTGAAGAGTGGCTGGAATCGATGAAGGATCGTGTGGGCCGCGCGAAGATTCGGGCGCGAATCGCGCGAGCGCGCGCGGGGAATTTGGGGAAATGCGATTCGGTGGACGGAGGCGTATTCGAACTGAAGATCGATTATGGACCCGGCTATCGCGTGTATTTCGGCGAGGTCGGAGCGGCGATCATCATTTTGCTCTGCGGCGGCGATAAAAGCAGTCAGCGCAAGGACATAAAAGCGGCCCAGGACTACTGGGCCGACTACTGGAGGCGTCCCCATGAAGCCCGCGAAAAATTATCGTGACAGCCTGCGCAAGACGCTGAAGGACCCAGCCGAAGCCGCCGAGTACATCAACGCGGCGATCGAAGAGAATGATCTGGACACCTTCCTGCTGGCGCTGCGCGATGTCGCGGAGGCCCAAGGGATGGCGGCGATATCTCGTCGGGCCAAGCTCAATCGCGTGAGCTTGTATAAGATGCTGTCCCATCGGGGCAATCCGCATCTGGAAAGCGTGATGCACCTTCTCCAGGCGGCGGGATTGCGGCTGTCCGTCGCGGTCACGCCGGCCGTCGCGGCGCGTTGAAGCCCAGCGCGGTGAGGTGAACTTACTTTGACGCCGGGTGGTTAGTCGGCTTCGCCGAGATCGACGAGGCCGTTGATGGCGGCGGAGCGCACGCCCGGGTTGGTGTCGCCGCGCATTTTCTTGAGCGCGGTGACGGAGCGGCCCCCCCCGAGACGGCCCAAGGCGCGGGCCACGGCCAGGCGCACGGAGGGATCCGGCGCCTTGAAGGCCTCGACGAGGACGAGGACGCCGCGGGGATTTTCCGTCTTGCCCAAGGTTTCGGCCGCGATCGGGGCGAGCGGGCTGTCGGGCTTTTTCATCATGTTCTCGAGGTGATGAAGGCCGGAGTCCTTGTCGAGCTTGACGAGGTAGTAGGCGGCGAGCAGGCCGACTTTTTCCTCGCCGGGGTCGCTCACGAGGAATTTCTCAAGGCGCGGCAGGGCGTCCTTCTTGCCCAATTTGACGAGGGCGTAGCTGACCTCGACCTCGATGAACTTGTCGGGATTGGTGATCGCTTGCTCGAGCGTGGACAAGGCGCGCTTGTCGCCGATGTCGCCCAGGGCCTCGAAGATCGCCTGGAGGAGGTTGCCGGTCGCACCCGAGGCCAACTGTTGGAGGGCGGGCACGGCGTCTTTGATTTCGAGGCGGCCCAGGCCGCGCACGGCCTCTTCGACGATGCGGGGATCGCTGTCGTTGAGGGATTCGGAGAGGATGCGCACGGCCTGGTCGCCGCCCAGGCGCGAGAGGGAGTCGAGGATCTTCCAGCGCAGGACCTGGAGATGGCCGGGGAGTTCCCCCATTTGGAGGATCATGGAGCGCAGGTAGTCCCAGGCGGTGGCGAGGGGCTCGACGGCGCGGGGGTCGCCGGTCATGCCGAGGGCTTCGATGTACGCGGCGCTTTCTTTGGGGTTGCCGCGCTTGATGTCGAAGGCGAGGATGAGGGCGTCGGTGGCTTTTTTCTCTTTGAGGCGGCCCAAGGTGGCGGCCATGCGGATGCGCTCGTCGGATTTCGCGGATTCAAAATTCTTCACGAGGTCTTTGACGTTGGTCTTGCGGGCGGAGGCCGCGGGGACGAGAAGGAGGAGGACGAGGGCGACGAGAGAGGTTCTCACGAGGGAAGCATACCGGGTTCGGGGGCGTCTGTCGAGGGCGGGCATGCAACTTTTTCGGGGGGTCGATCGTCTGGTAGTAGGGGCGAGGCTCCGGGAGGACGAGGCCATGAGAAACGAGGAGACGGGACGGGAGACGCGGCGTTTGCTGGCGCGGCTGAGGCGGCTTGAGGAGGTGGAGGCGTCGGAGGAGGCGCGAGACGAGGCGCAGAAGATCCTGCTGTCGCGGCACTTGGAGAGGCTGCGGGGAAAAGGGCTTCGAAACACGTAACATCCGCGACTTGCGCTCCCGGGGCCTTCCTCTTATACTTCGCACGTGGACCCCGTAACCCATACCCTACTCGGCGTGGCGATCGGCGAGGCCTTCTTTAGGCCCCGCCTCGGACGAAGGGCCGTCACCGTCTCGGCGTGGGCGGCGAACCTGCCCGATATCGACGCGATCGTGATGCTGACCGGCGATCCGGCGGCGGTGATTTTAAGGAGATCCTTCGGGCATTCGCTCTTTTTGCTCCCCCTCTGGATCGCGGCGCTGACCTGGGTTTTCAAGCGGAAGTACGACGACTTCGAGACGGCGGACTTGGTCAAGATCATCGCGCTCAACTGCGCGGGGCATCTGTTCTTCGACTCGATCAATTCGTTCGGGGTGCAGCTGTTCTGGCCGTTCTCGCTGATGAGACCGGAGCTGGCGATCATCTTTATCGTGGACCTCGTGCTCACGGGCTTCCTCGCGGCGCCGCATCTGGCGCGGCTGCGCAAGTCGTGGCGGCCGAACCTGGGGCCTCTGTGCCAGGCGGCGTTGGTCGCGGTGGCGTTTTATTTCGCGATGGCGTTCTCCGCCCGCCAGCTGGCGCTGGCCGCACTCGCGCGCACGACGGGCGGCAAGGGCTTCCAGTACGCGTTCCCGGAGCCGCTGGGCGCGCACCGCTGGCGCGGCGTGGTGCAGGAGGCGGGGACGTGGCGGACGTATTTGATCAACGTGTCCAAGTCGACGGTGGACGCCAAGGAGCTGATCATCGACGATGGCTTGGAAAACCCGGCGCGGGCGGCGCAGGAGACCCCCCTCGGCGAGCACATCGGCGCGTTCTTTAAGGCGCCGGTGTGGAAGGTGACGAAGAAGCCCACGGGCGGGTTTACGGCCTCGGTGTACGACCTGCGGTTTACCTCGCTCGTCCTGCCCCGGGGAGCGCCGTTCCAGTTTGAATTCGACGTCGCGGCGGGGTCTCAAGGGGCCGCCAAGCCCGTCGGAACGAAGATTTGGTAGGGTAACGAAACATGGCCGCGACGAACGCGCAGACGTTGGAGCTTTTGCTCGAGGTGGGAAGGCTGTTGTCTTCCAAGCTCGAGCTGGGCGAACTGCTCACCTCGGTGCTCGAGCTGTCCACGCGCGTCGTGGAGTCCGAGAGCGCGTCCTTGCTGCTGCTCGACGAGAAAACCCATGAGCTGTACTTCGACGTGGCCTTGGGGTTGGGGCCCGAGGCGGCGAAGATCCGCCTGCCCATCGGCTCGGGCATCGCCGGGGCCGTGGCCAAGACCCGGACCTCGGAGATCATCAACGCGGTGCGCCAGGACCCGCGCTGGTCGCCCACGATGGACGCGCACACGGGATTTGTGACGCGCTCGATTTTGGCGGTGCCGATGGTGCTGAAGGGACGGCTCATCGGGGTGCTCGAAGCGATCAATAAGCGCGGCGGCAATTTTTCCGACGGCGATAAGGCGATTTTCGAGAACTTCGCGTCGCAGGCGGCGATCGCCATCGAGAACGCGCGCCTGTTCGCGTCGCTGAAGGAAGAACGCTTCAAGCTGGCCACCGTGTTCGAGCAGATGACCGACGGCGCGGCGTTGACCGACCCGACGGGCAAGGTTTTGCTGTCCAACGACGCGGCCGCGCGCCTGCTGGGGTCGGAACTCCACGAGCTGGCCGACGGTCTCAACGGGATGGTGGTCACCCCGTCGATCGCGGAGCTGCTCTCGGGCGACAAGCCGGTGCTGGATTTCGCCGCGGTGCGAAAGGAGCCGACGATGCTGGTCCTCGAGGGCCGCGTCACGCGAGCGCCGCTGGGCAACAGCGAAGGACGGCTCTTCATGTTCCGGGATCGCACCGAGGCGCACCGCCAGGAGAAGCTCAAGCGCACGTTCCTGAGCCTGATCTCCCACAAACTGCGCACGCCGCTGGCGGCGGTGACCGGTTTTGCCGACATCCTCATCGACGAATTAAACTCCGACACCGACCCGATGATGGCCAAGGCCATCAAGACCATCCGCGCCCAGGGCGGCAAGGTCAGCGAGCTGGTCGACAAGCTTTTGAGCTACACCACTATCGAGAGCCCCGACACCCAGATCCGCCCCGAGCCCTTCTCGCTCGACGAGGCCGTCGCGGCGGCGCTCGACGGGATGAAGGAGAAGATCGACGAGCGCGCGGCGAAGGTCGACGCGCCCAAGTCCGCGCTCGTGATCCTGGGCGACCAGCGTCTGGTCATCGAGGCGCTCAAGAACCTCGTCGACAACGCGATCAAATTTAATCAAAAGCACTCGCCCGTCGTGGTCATCCGCGCTGAGGCGACCGGCGACTGGGCGGCGATCACCGTGGCCGACACCGGCCCCGGGGTGCCGCCCGAAGATTTGGAGAAGGTGTTCTCCCGGTTTCACCAGGTGGAGAAGGATTTCACCGGCCAGCAGGAAGGCATGGGCCTCGGGCTCGCCTTCGTGCGCAAGGTGGCGGAGCTGCACGGCGGCACGGCGGTCCTGCGCTCCAAGCTCGGCACGGGCTCGACGGTGACGCTCACCTTGCCCAAAAAGAGGGACGCGTGAACGAGAATCCCTCCGCGTACGGACCCGCGCTGTCCGGCGCCGACTACGGAGAGATTTACTTCGAGGAGTCGCGCTGGTCCACCGCGCGGCTTGAGGACGGGGCGGTGCGCGATATCGGCTCGAGCGCCGAGAAAGGCTTGAGCCTGCGCCTGCTCAAGCGAGACGGTCAGCGCATCGAGACTTTGTTTGGAAGCGCGCAGGACACGTCCGCGGAGGCCGCCGCGCGTCTGCGCGAGCGTCTCTCCCCCGGCGCGCCCGGACGCGGGCCCCAATTCGACGCCCCGCGACGTTCGCTGTCGACGGCGCGGCTTGATCCCGCCGAGATCCCGCTTGAACGCAAGCTCGCCTTGCTGCGCGCCGTGGACCGCGCGGCGCGAGAATTGTCCCCCCTCGTGCGCCAGGTAACGGCGACCTACAGCGAGCGGCGCAAGGACACGCGCGTGCTCAATTCCGAGGGCGCCGACCGCGGCCAGAACCGCGTCTCGGTCAATCTCTCCGTGTCCGTCGTCGCCGGACGCGACGGGATGCTGCAGACGGGATTTGAGACCATCGGCGCCCAGCGCGGCTACGAGCTCTTCGACGACGACGCCGCGCTCAAGGCCGCACGCCGCGCCGCCGCGCGGGCGCTGGCCAAACTCGACGCGCCCAAGGCCAAGGCCGGCGAGATGGCCGTCGTGCTGGCCGCCGCCGCGGGCGGGACGTTCATCCACGAGGCCATCGGCCACTCGCTCGAGGTCGACCACGTTCAAGAAGGTTCCTCGCCCGCCTACCGCGGCATGCGCGGCAAGTCCGTCGCGCCCGAGACCATCACGGTCGTCGACGATCCGACCTTGCCCTACCAGCGCGGCTCCTTCGTCTTCGACGACGAGGGCGTCGAGGCGCGGCCCACCGAGCTCGTCAAAAACGGCGTGCTCACCGATTTCCTGTACGACCGCGCGACGGCGCTGCGCGAGGGCCTGGCCTCCAACGGCCACGGCCGGCGCGAGTCCTTCGCCTCGCGTCCGATCCCGCGCATGTCGAACCTTTATATCGCCCCGGGCCACGACGACCCGGCGAAGATCATCAAGGAATTGAAGAAGGGCCTGCTCGTCACGCGCATGGGCGGCGGCCAGGTGGACACCGCGAGCGGGGAGTTCGTGTTCGAGGTGGACGAAGGCTGGCTCATCGAGAACGGTAAGGTGAAGCACCTGGTGCGCGACGCGAACCTGCTCGGCGTGGGTCCTGAAGCCCTGCGCTCGATCGACCGCGTGGGCTGGGACATCGGCTGGGGCATCGGCGTCTGCGGAAAGGAGGGCCAGAACGTCGCGGTGAGCGACGGCCAGCCCACGATCCGCATGCCCAAACTCGTCGTCGGAGGAAGTCATGATTAAGTTAGCTCTCGCGGCCCTGCTCGTCGCCGCGCCGGCCTACGCCAAGAAGGAGAAGCCCATGGAATGGAAGGGTCAGAACGGCGGGCCAATCGATCCCGGCACCGAGATCGCCGCCGACGCCGCCGCCTGGACGCGGCTGTGGCTGACCGTCGGCCAGGACGCGCCGGACCTCGATTTCAAGCAGTACTTCGCCGTGGCCGTTTTCGCGGGCGAGAAGCCGACCGGCGGCTACACCGTCGAGTTCCTCGACCCCGTGCCCAAAGGCATGGACCTGACCGTGCGCTACCGGATCAATCCCCCCTCGGGCTTCGCCACCCAGGCCATCGCCCAGCCCTGGAAGGTGCGCGCCTTCCCGCGCGTGAAGGGCAAGGTCTACGTTGAGGCGGTCAAGGAGCCCAAGAAGAAATGATCACGGCTTTGCTCGCGGCGTTGCTGGCGTCGCCCGCCTTCGCGGCGGACGCCCCGGCTTTGCCCGATCTGGCCGTGTCGCATTCGACGCCGGGCTGGGCCAAGCAGGGCAAGTCGCTCGTCCTCTACGACGCCGACGGGACGTTGTCCTTCGAGGTCGGGCTTCTGCGCGAGGAAAGCGGCGTCGTCACCCGCGAGGTGATCGGCGACGCGTCCCCCGACGGCGCCGCGGCCTGGACGCTCGAGCGCAAGCTCACCTGGAATCCGTCGCGCAACAAGATGCTCGAGTCCCGGCGCGTGCTCAAGATACTCGGCGCGGCGGGACGCACGCTGTGGAGCGACGAAACCGTGGACTGGCCTGAAAAAGGCGACCCGGTGGTTTTCTCCAACGACTCCAAGATGGTGCTCATCGCCTGCCACTTCGGCGAGTCGTGGTCCGTCGAGGCCCGCGACTGGACGGGCGACGTGAAGCTGCGCGCCGGGCCTTTCCCGCGCCTAGTCAGCATCGCGCTGGCCCCGGGCGGACGCTACGGCGTCGCGCGCTGGGGCGTGCCGGACAAGAGCGACACGCACTCCTTCTTCGACATCTGGCTCAAGGCGCGCAAAGACATCGAGACATCGGACCTGACGCTCGGGCTGGCGCGTATCGGCGACGACGGCGTGGTGAGATCCGGACGCCGTGATGTTTTCAGCTTCGCGACGATTAAATCAACGGCAACGGCAGGGCCGGCTAAATGAGAGCCGCCGTCCTCACGATCCTTCTACTGACCACTACGGTACGTGGCGACGAGGGCGAACCCTCTTCGGCGCCGACCGGCCAAGCGGTGGAAGGCGACCGCAGCGCGGCGGTCGAGGACATGCGCAAGCAGCTCGAGGGCGACCCGGGCCTGCAGGAAGCCTTGGTCGACCGCATCCTGCAATCGAAGATCGCCGGAGCGATCAGCGCCGGCTCCGACGAGAAGAAAAAGCGCGCCGACGTGCGCGAGTGGGTGAAGGGCGACCTCGCCTCGGCGTCCGAGATCGCGTTGGGCCTGGCCAAGGACGAGTCCGAGGGCACCCACCTCTTCGAGAACACCTTGGTGAAGCACCTGAAGCAGACCTTCCGTCGCAACAACAGCGACCGCGGCGCCTTCGGCGTCCTCAAGAGCGCGGCCAAGACGTCGAAGCTGACCACGCTCGCCGACCAGCAAGCCGGCGAAGAGGAGAAACGCGAGGCGTTGCGCAATCTCTTCGAAGGCAAGGGCGCTCAGGGCGAGCGCACCATCACCGGCCAGGCGCCCGAAGGCAAGGCGGCCGGCTCCTCCACCCCG
>CALRXP010000018.1:0-20599 GCA_943372155.1 Candidatus Endomicrobiellum trichonymphae
GAGTCGGGGAAAATTTTAGCGCCACCTTGATCAACGAGGGCCGGGACCGTCAATGTCGGGAAATCTCGCTTGTTGAAGGGAATACGGCCGATACCGAGCGACAGATCCGGTTGCAGCGCCCAGCCTTTGACCTCACGCGGCGGATCGAACGTCGAACCGGCGTTGAAGGCCAGGCCGTTGACCATCTCGTGGCTGAGCCACTGCGTCATGTTGCGGAAGTCTTCGGACAGACTGGGATTGGCCGCCCGGGAAGGCGCGGCCAAGCCGAGAAAAAGCGCGGCCGCCAAGGCGGCCGAGCGTAATTTCAATGCTTAATGACGGGCCGTGAACGGCCGCGGTCGGTGGACCAGTGATAGACCTGCGCACCGGCGACGAAGGTGAGGGTCGTTTTGAGACGATTCTCGCTCGTCGTCTTGGCTCGCAGACCGTGCTTACGGCCGTTAGGAGAAGAAGATTTCTTCATTCCCTGATGGTAGCAGTCGCCCGATAACCCGACATGGGCCCGAGGTCCCACCCCCCGGACGACAAATGGCCCACTATAAGGAAATTGCGTTAATGACTAAAAGCCTGGCACCTATTGGGCGATAAAAAAAGCGGCGGATCCGCGAGGATCCGCCGCTTTTCGTGCGCCTGGGATCGTTACGGGTTCTCGTAAACCTTGAGCTTCCCGTCCTTCTGGGTCAGACCGACGCGGGCGTTGTTGAACATCTTGAACACCGCGATCTTGTCGCCGGGGACGAGCTCGGCGGGGATCAGGAACACGTGGATCTCGCCGCTGGCCTCGGTCAGGATGAAGGTGAAGGACTTGGCCGTCTTGTCCACCCGGCCGCCCTTGATGTCGTCGGTGTAGAACACCTTGTAGCCCGCGCCGCCGATGGTCACGGACGCGCCGCCGGCACCCACGCCCTCGAGCATCTTCTTGAGGGTGATGCGGACCACGTCGTCCTCATTGGCCTTGTTCTCAAGGACGATCTCGCTCTTCATCTGGTTGATGACGTTCGGAGAGAGACGAAGCGTGTACTTGTTGGTCCCCGCCGTGACGGCCTCTTCCTTGTCGAGGAGGCCCTTCACGTTGAAGAACACCGCGTCGGAGCCGTCCACGAGGATGGACACGTAGGCGTTCTGCTGGCGGTCGAAGGCGCCGCTGACCCAGACGTCCTTGCCGCCCAGGCTGTACTTGAGGGGGCTCTTGAGCTGCTTATTAAGGAGCGAGGCGAGGTCGATGTCGCCGACCTGGGCCGCGCTGCCCTGAACGGGGCCGCCGAGCTGGGCGAGCACCGAGAGGCTGAACCAGCTCATCGAAGGCATGATCTGCGCCATGGGAGAGGGCATCTGCACCGTCCACTTGCCGACGGAAGGCAGCTTGTCGAAGAAGGCCGCGTTGGCGAAGGCCTGATCCGCGCCGTGAGCCAGCGCTTCGGAAGCGGCGAACGCGCGAGTCGGAGCGAGCGCGACCGTCAAAGCCAGGACGAACAGCGTTTTCGCGTGAGTCATCAAGCCTCCCGAGACCGTCTGAGTGTCAGGCATTAAGTCCTTCGACCCAGCCTTTCAGCTGGTGCGGGATTCTAAAACATGGTCTGTTTGAATGCAAGCACAAAGCGGCGCGCGGGCGCGGAAATATTCACCCCCCTCCGGGTCAGGCTTCGTAGGGGTGTTTTCCGTCGAGGACGAGGGGCGAGGGGAGCGGAACGTAGGAAATTTTCCCGCGGAATTCGGGCGCGCGCAGCGCGGCGGGAATGTCCGTGCCGCGTTTTTCCTGCTCAAGAAGCACGAACACGCGGTAGCCGCGGGAGAGCAGATCGCGCGCTGTCGCGGCGTCCGGCGCGTCGGAGTAAGCGGCGGCGCCGGAGTAGTACATCGCCTGCGGCGATTTATTATCGGCCACGTTCAAAATCACTTTATATCCGGGCACGGCGCGGATCTTGTACATCACCTGACGAAACGACGGATAGTCGTACACGTCGTTCCAGGGGCAGTATGAGTAGTCGGCGCGAGCCCGGACGATCGCGACCCAGGAGAACTGTCCTGCGATCGCCAGCAGGCAAACCAGGGCAGGCGTCGTCTCGCGCGCGGCCCAGAGGGCGGAGACGGCGAGGCCGGCGAGCAAGCATAGCGCGGGAACAGCGACGCAGGTATACGAATAAAGCTTGGTCGCGATCAGCGAGAAGAATACGAACGGTATCACCGCCCAGCTCAACGCCGCGAGAACTCCGGCGGTTCGGTTTCGAAGGGCGTAAACGGCGACAGCGATCGCGCTGCCGTACGCCACCACGGCGTTCAACCCGAAGTGAAGCGGGAACATTTCGAGGAACCACCACCACGGATGACCGTGGTCGTCAATGGCGGTAAACAGGTGAATCGTTTGGATCACGGACTCATGGCGCCACAGATCAGGCCATTTGTTAAGGCAATACCACGGCCATGGTAGCGCCGCGATCAGGAAGGTCACGAAGGCGGCGGTCAGAAGGCGGAAGCCGCGCTTGGAGAGCATGAACGGAAGGGAGGCGGCGAGACCGAGCAAGGCGACGGCGGTCATGCACAACGTCCCCAGGCCGAGGGAGAAGCCGGCGGCCAAGGCGTAGGCACGACTATTTTTTCTCGAAGCGACGGCAAAGAGAAGGACCGTCAACGTGATGAAGAATACGTTGATGGTGTGAGGCGTATCGTCGGGTATTCTTCCAGACACCAATCGGATCATCAACGGATTTACGGCATAAAAAGCCGCGGCGATAAGGCCGGCCGGGCGTTTTTTCTCGCCGAAGAGTTCTTCCGCCAGCAGAAAGACCAAAAGAATGGCGATGGTATCGAGCACGACGGAGGCGAGGCGGAACGACAATTCGTTTTCTCCGAACACCGCGATGCCGGCGGACATCAGCCACAACGGCAACGGAGGCTTATGCAGCCAGACCCCGGCCTTCGTCCACTCCAGATCGTCGGTCGGCAGAACCTTCTCCTCGTATAGGGTCGGCCGGAACGGATGCACGGTCAGGTTCTTGGCGACAAGGGCGTGGTAGGCCTCGTCCCACTGGCTGATGTAGGGGTGATTGGCGGCTCGGAAACGCAGCTCAAGGCCGAACGCGACGATGAGGGCGAGAAGAAGAGTGGTTTTCGACAGGCGCGGCATGAGCTTATTGTCCGTAAGCCAGACGCAAGGCGAGATACTCCGGAAGTCCCGCCGCCCGGATCTTACCCTGCACCACCGCGACGTCGTAGGGCACGCGAAACACGCGGAACGTCCCCTTCTCTGAGTCGTAGATTCCGCACGACGCGCGGTTGTCCTGGTCGCGCGGCTGTCCGACCGAACCCGGGTTGAGCGCCACGGGCGCCATCGCGCCGCCGTAGATGCGCGGCAAGGTCTCTTCCTTGTCGTCAAGGAAACGCGAATCGATCTTTTCCGAGTCGCCGTCCACGTAACGGAACAGGAGCGGCATGTGGCTATGGCCAACGAACAGCGGCCACTTGTTGACCAGGGGCACGTTGTCCCGGAACTGGAGCGGGCTCAGGAGATACTCCTCGGGCGGGTTGCGGGGCGTCCCGTGCGCCAGGGTGAACTCCGGCGTCTCTAATCGGGCCGTCAGGCCCTCAAGATAAATCCGGTTCGAGTCGGAGAGGTGCGACCGCGTCCAGACGACCGCCGCGCGTGCGTACTGGTTGAACCACTCCAGGTCGAGGCGGTCGAGGACCGCCAGGTCGTGGTTGCCGCAGATGATGGAGAGGTTTTTGAGCGCGCGGATGCGGTCCAGGCACGCGTCCGGATCGGGGCCGTAGCCCACTAGGTCGCCGCAGCAAATCCAGCCGCCCACGCCGAGGTCCTCGAGATAATCGAGCACGGCGTTGAGCGCCTCGAGGTTCGAGTGGACGTCGGAGAAGACCCCGTAGATCAAGCCATCGTTATACCAGACGCCGCCGAAGGGCGCAAGCGCTGGTTGACGACGGAAAGAGCTACGCTTCCGGCGCCGGTTCGGTCGCTTCGATCGCTTCGGTCGTCTCGACCGGAGCGGCCGGGGCGAACGGGCCCTGGATGGCGACCTTATGGCTGGTCGCCTCGCGCTCGGTGCCGCCGACCTTCTTGCGGAAGTCCACGGAGATGAGCATGCTGACGCCCTTCTCCTCCATGGTGACTCCGTAGATGACGTCGGCGGCCTCCATCGTGCGCTTGTTGTGCGACACGATGAGGAACTGAGTCTTGTTCTGGAACTCGCGCAGGAGCGCCACGAACCGCTCGATGTTGGCGTCGTCGAGGGCCGCGTCGGCCTCGTCGAGCATGCAGAACGGAGAGGGCTTGACCATGAAGAAGGCGAACAGCAGCGCCACCGCGGTCAAGGTCTTCTCACCACCCGACAGGAGCGTGATGCTCTGCAGCTTCTTCCCCGGGGGCTGGGCGACGATGTCGACGCCTGTGGTGAGGATGTCCTCGGGGTTGGTGAGGATCAGGTCGGCCTCTCCGCCTTCGAAGAGCACGCCGTACAGGCGGCGGAAGTGCTCGCGCACCTCGGTGAAGGTCTGGCGGAAGTTCTCGCGCGTCGCGTTGTTGATCTTGACGATCGCGGCCATGAGGTCGTCCTTGGCCTTGAGGAGGTCGTTGATCTGACCGATCAGGAAGCGCTGCTTCTCGGCGAGGGCCTCGTACTCCTCGGGCGCCGCCATGTTGATGTTGCCCATCGCGGCGATGCGGCGGCGCAGGAACTCGATCTTCTCGACGTCGGCGACGACGCCCTTGAACTTGTTCTTGGCTTCCTCGGCGGTGAGCTGCCACTCGTCCCAGAGGCGGGTCTTGAGCAGGTCGTACTTGGACTTCATCGCGGAGGCGTGGACCTCGTGCTGATGGAGGTCGGCCTGGGCCTGGTCGTGCTGTCCCTGGAGCTGCTTGATCGTCTCGCCCATCGTGTCGATCTGGTTCTGCAAGGTCTGCAGGTTCTCGAACACGGACTTGGCGGCGTTCTCGTGGACGGCGAGCTCCGACTGCAGGCCGGAGATCTCGACGCGCATGCTCTCCTGGCCGGCGAGGGTCTCTTCCTTGCGGCGGGTGAGCTCCTCGGTCTCGGCGGCGAGGCGGGCGATGGCGGCCTCGAGGGAAGCCTTCTCGTCGTCGAGGCGCTTGCGGCTCGAGGAGTACGCCTCGAGCTGCTGCTCGACGCCGCGGCGGCGCTCATCCTGACCCTGGAACGCGGCGCGCTTGCCGGACAGCTCTTCGCGAGCGGCGGCCAGCGCCTCGGCGGCGTTGGTCTCGGACACGCGCACTTCGGCGACGCGGGCTTCGGCTTCCGCGCGCTTCTCGCGGCGCTCGCGGATGGTCTCCTTGGCGAGCGAGGCGTCCGACAGAGCCTTCGCGGACTCTTCCGTGGACAGTTCGACGTTGCGGGCGTGGTTGGCCAGCGACTGCTCGAGCTGGTTGACGCGGGCCTCGAGGCCGTGGCGACGGCCGGATTCCTGGGACAACGCGGCGGACACGAGCCGCGCGGCCTGGAGGGCTTCCGTCAGAGAGGACTCATTCTGCGCGCGCTCTTCGGCGAGCGTGTTACCGCGCAGTTGAAGGGTGACGACCTTTTCCTTGATCTCGCCGAGGTCGGCGAGGGTAGGCTGAGGGCCGTCCTTGGCGGGAGCGCCGCCGAACACCCAATGCTCGCCGAACAGCGAGCCTTCGAGGTCGTAGGCTTCCGCGAAGAGGTAGCGCAGGGCCTTCTCGTGGCGGGGGTCGAAGCTCAAGCGAGCGAGCAGCGGCTTGGCCTCGGCGGGGTACGCCTTTTCCGCGATCTCGGGCAAGGACGACAGCACGAGGAAGCGGGCGCGGCCGGTGCCGGACGCGCGCAGCAGCTCGATGCCGGTGCGGGCGGCGGCGGAATCCTCGACGACGACGGCGAACAGGCGCTCGCCGAGAAGGTCCTCAAGCTCGGGCTTAAAGGCGTCGTCCACGCGGAACAGGCCGCGGACGGTGCCCAGCACCCCGGTGATGTTGGCGTTGATCACGGCCTGCGCGCCGACCCAGTACGGGTTCTGGCCGCCCTGATTTTCGAGGGCTTCGGCCCGCGCGGACGTCTGCGCGAGGGCGGAGTGCAAGGTCACGGTCTCTTCGGACAACGCGGCCTGGCGGGCGCGCAGCTCCTCGGCGCGCGTTTCCGCGGCGGCGTTGGCGGCCTGAGCGGCCTCGAACGCGGTCTCGGCGAGCACGGCCTCGGCCTTCGCCTCGTCCAATCGGCCGCGGGCTTCCGCGGCGGAGATCTGGTCGCGCTCCAGGCTCTTGAGCGCGGTGCGCGCGCGCACTTCGGCGCGCGTGAACTCGGACTCGGCGCCCGACAGCTCGCGGCCCAGCTCGTAGGACTCCTGAATCTTGGCCTGCGCCTCGCGGGCGAGGGCGTCCTTGACGGACTGCGCTTCGGAGACGGCCGCTTCGATGGCGGCGAGCTCGGCGCTGGCGGCTTCGGCGCGGGCGACGGCCTCGGCCAAGGCGGCCTCGGCGGCGGTGATCGAGGCGGTGACCTCGGCGATCGCGGGATCGATGGAGGCGGCGCGGGCCCGGTCGGACTCCGCTTCCTGGCGGCACGACTCGACGCGCGCGTCCATGCCGGCGACGGCGGCCGACGAGCTCTGCAGGCGCTCTTCGAGGCGCCCCACCAAGGTCTTCACCTCGGCGACCTTCTGGTTGGCCTCGATCAGGCGGTTCTGTTCGCCGGTCTTCTCGAGGTTGATCGCGGCGAGATTGGCGCCTTCGGCGGCGATCTGCGAGCGGCAGTTACCGAGGGTCTCTTCGACGGGCCCGATGCGCTCCTGCATCACGGCCAGCTCGGCCTCGATGGCGGTGGTCTGGTCGATGATGTGCGCGGCCTCGATGGCAACGAGCTCTTCTTTATACTTCGCGAAGAGCTTGGCGCGGCGGGCGTCGGCGTCGAGCTTCTTGACCTGCTCCTCGATCAGGGCGACGGAGTCCTGCAGGCGGCCCAGGTCCATGTCGACGCGGTCGAGCTTGCGCAGGGCTTCCTCGCGCTTGGCGTTGTACTTGGCGACGCCGGCGGCCTCCTCGAAGAACGCGCGGCGCTCTTCGGGCTTGGAGCGGATCATGCTGTCGACGCCGCCCTGGTCGATGATGGCGTAGCCGTCGCCGCCGAGGCCGGTGTCGAGGAACATCTCGCGGATGTCGCGCAGGCGGCACTGGGTCTTATTGAGGAAGTACTGGGACTCGCCGGAGCGGAACAGGCGCCGGGTGATGGTCACCTCGGAATAGTCCACGGGAAGCATCGAGCTGGCGTTGTCGAAGGTCAAGGTCACTTCGGCCAGGGATTGGGGCGAGCGCTTGGTCGTGCCCGCGAAGATCACGTCGGTCATCGAGTCGGCGCGCAGCGACTTCCACGACATCTCGCCGAGGCACCAGCGCACGGATTCCATGACGTTGGACTTACCGCAGCCGTTCGGTCCGATCACGCCCGTGATGCCGGGCTCCAGGTCCACGTGGGTTTTATCCGCGAAGGACTTGTAGCCGACAATGTCGATCGATTTCAGATGCATGATACCTCGGCGCGCCTATGATTGTCCATCTATTACCATCTATTGCTGGACAGTCGTATCAACGATACATTAGTGTAGCATTTCTCGTCGAGAAAATCAAGTTTTATCCTCGTGCCGCCCGTCGAGGGGAGGCAGGGCCCTTGACGGAATTCAGCGTTCTCTTTACGCTATCGAGGCGATGAGACCCCTCTTACTCCTCGCCGTGCTGGCCTTCCCCCCCGCGGTCCATGCCGACGCCCCGACCCCGCCCGTTCAGGCCGACTGGCGCCGCGACGCCGGGGTGGACGACCGGGTTAAGGCGGCGCTGACGGGCAAGGGCTGGCGCTTCGAGGCCGACGGCCGGGCCCTCGACCCCAAGACCAAGGCCCCGGCCTCCAAGCCCGTGCTCGAGAAGACCGTGATGGACCTCAGGCAGGACGCCCGGCGCGCGGCGCTCGAAGCCGTGACCATGCTGACCGACCCCAAGCGCGAGCCGGAGCTGGGAGACAAGGAACGGCTAGAAAAGCTCGCCCAAGATCTGCCCCCGAAGCTCGCCGCCGCCCTCCTCAATCCCAAATCCGATGTCGTCGCGGTCCGCGCGATGGCCGGCGCCGAGCTCGACACGGTCGCCGCTTACTTCGATGGAAATAGATCGCTCGCCGAGCGGAAGGACGCGGCGCAACCCGTCGCCGCCGGCGCTCCGGGCGCGCGCGCCGGCCTCCCTTATTTCACCACGACGGAACAGTCCGTCGGCGACAAGCTCCGCGCGTCCGCCCAGGCCGAGATCGGTCGGGATCCGTTCGGCCGGACCGTGCTCGCGCGTCTCAACGTCGCCGGAAAGCCCTCTTTGCCGCCGATCGTGATTGAGGAGCTTGGCGGGCAGGCCGTAGCCCAGTACGACTATCGGCGCGGCGCGATCGCGCTTGATCGCGAAAGCGTCCTGGGCTCGGTGCTCTCGACCGTGCCGCCCGCGCGGCGCTCAGCGTTGCGGGCCGCGCTCGCGGACCGGGCCGCGTTGATGACCTATCTCGATCATCATCCGGAAGCCGTCAGCGCCGTCGTCAAAGACGGAGACGTGGTGCTCGTCCACGAGCTGACTCACGCGTGGCAGGACCGGCGTGATCCGATCTTCCACGAGATCGCGCGAGGCAATATTCCCGACGTCCAGCCGCTCGAGTACGAGGAGGAGGCGTACACGACGAAGAATCTCTACATTCATTCCAAGCTGAAAAACGACCCCGCCTCCGTGAAACGCGACGAGGAGCTCAAAGACTACGCGATGATGATTCACGGGGGCGATTCCTGGCGCCAGAACCTCTACCTGCTGCTCGGCGACGCTTCGCCTGCGCGAGCGATCCCCGCCCGTTCCATCCACGCCTTCGAGTCGGCCCGCCTCGAGCGCGCCCGGAGCCGTCCGGTGACCACACGCGAGCAGCAAGAGGCGAAGTCTCTCGACCTGAAGGCCCTGACGCGCGGCGAGAAGGAGCTCGTCGAGCTCCAGAACGCCCACCCCCCGCGCATGAAGGCCTTGGACGCGGAGCTGAGCAAAGCGAAGCCGGAATCATATAAGCTACTCGGGCGATATTACCTTGGACAGGCGCTCGCCGCCGAACGGGCGACCGACCGCTCGGCCCTGCTCGTGCAGGCCGAACGTTACGCCAAGGCCGCCGGCAACAAAGTTCTGCTCGAAGAAATTCACCGCGCGATGCAAAACCACCAATGAAACCCCGGCTCCTCGTTCTCGCCGCCCTTCTCGCGATCACGGCCTGCAAAAAGGCCGAGGAGAAGGTCATCGATTTGGTGCCGACCCGTGAAACCATCGGCGACACGGCGATGATTGATTTCGAATCGCCGAAAGCGGCCTTCATATGCCGCGCGCCCCGCGACTGGGGCATCCGGGAAGAGCGTTATCTCGACAGCAGCAAAGGCGCTTCCTTCATCGGCCCGGACGGCGCGATCACGATCCTGAAGTACCCCGAAAGCGAGCCGCGATACACGGACGCCCTGAAATACGCCGAAACGTTCTGGGAGATCGATCCGGACAACAAGCAACCCGAGATTACCCGGGAAAAGATCGGCGACGTCACGGTCATCCGATTCCACCAGGAGCGCGCGAGTCAGATTCCTCACACGAGGAAAATGACACCCCCTTATCGCTACGATTACGCCCTGTTCCCGATCAAGGGCGGCTTCTTCGAGATTCAGCACCGCGCCCCCGCCTCATCCTACAAGACCTCGCTTCCGGTCTTCGAGGCCGTCGTCCGCAGCTTCAAGCCCAAGTCCTGACCGCCGCGGCCGTTTGATAGACTAGGCGCATGATCCACGCGCTTCTCCTCGCCCTCGCTCTCCCCGCCTCCGCCGCGTCCCTTAGCTACGACGACTACGCCAAGCTCCACGCCCGCCTTCTCGAGGGCGCAAACGCCAAGAAGCTCGAGGACGTCCTGCCCCGCCTGAACGCGAATCTCAAGACGGCGCGCGCGGTGTCGGACAAGTCCTGGACCGACTGCACCATTTTCGACGAGCTCGCGAAGGCCGACATCCTGTCCGAGAAGGCGATGAAAGGCCTCGGCATCCGCCGCGAGACGACGGGCGGCGTCGTTCACGCGCCCGCCGGATTGACGCACACCTACGGCTACCTCTTCTCCCAGCTCCAGACCGCCTACGGGCTCAAGGGCAAGCGCTGGATCGAGTCCCGTATCGACGAGCGTTTGGGCCTGGCCGCCGGAACCTTCAGCCCCCTCCCCCCGTCCGGCGAGTTCGCGACCAACCTGACCTCGACCTTGCTGCAGCTCGTCGCCAAGCCGTCGAAAAAAGCGGCGGGCCGCGTCGAGCAGAACGTGACGTGGACGACCAAGGACGGCAAGATGGTGAAGGCGACGGTGTTCACCGTGCTCGTGCCCCTGGCCCCCTTGCCCGACCTCAAGACCACCGACGAATTCCTGCTGATCTACGGCCTGACGCGCGACGGGCGCACGCTTCTCACGACGGCGTTCCCGATCGCGAAGGGCTTCGCGGATTCGATCATGGGAGCGAAGGCGGACGCGGCGCCGGTCTTCAAGCCGCGCTTCAACCTCTACGTGGACCCGTCCTGGACCGTGACGGCTCAGGACAGCGCCGGCTGGCTCGCCGACTAAAAAGAGTCGAGCTTGAAGGACGCCGGGCAATTCCCCTTGCCGGCGATGGGAAGCAGCATTTTACCCAGCTCGGACGCGGGGCGCGGGGTTTTCCCGAGATTCATGCGCACGTCGAGCAGCAAGGAGACCGAACCGGCCTTCGTGCAGAGCAAGGCGACCTTGCCCCGGCTGCCCGCGCCGAAATCCTTCTCGAAGGCCGCCAGCGCGTCGTCGGCCGTAACGGTTTCTCCCGCGTGGGCGGTGAGGAAGCGTCCGAAATTCGTTCTCGCGACGAACTCGACGAGGTCCGAAGCCCGGGTGAAGTACTCATCGGGCGACAGCCCTGAGCACGAGCCGTGCTTGTACCACTCATGGTTCTGCAGGCAGGAGGCCGTTCCCGGCATCAGCGGCGAAAGCCGGCTCATCACGCCGCCGGAGACGCCCGGAGCGGGCATGCGGCACCACGTCGCCGCGCGGTCGAGTTCGCGCACGCTCGCGGCCACGCCGCAGTAGCCGTAAGAATGCGAGGAGTCCGCGTCGACATTGGGCCAAAGGCCGTGAAGAGCCAGATTCTTCGCGTCGAACCGGCCCGACGCTCCGGACGAGCATTCGGGCAGCCCCGGCTTGCCCTCGCAGAACGCCGGGGTCCATTCCAAGGAAAAGACGAAGGAGTCGAACTGTCCGGCGACGCCGCCTTCTCCGGCCGGAGGCCGGGCGGCGACGGCGACTGGCGCCGCGGGCGCGGCGGAGAGAGAGGAGCGCCACTGGGAGACGGGGTCGCTTTGGTTCCAGTTCAAGGCGGAGGCGGGCAACGTCGCGAACAGCACCACAATCGAAAGACAGGCCGGAATTCTCATTCGCCTCTCCTCACGCCGAAGGACCTATCCTTATTATAGGCACAAAGGCCCGCGTTTCGACACGCGATTTTCGGCCGCGCCACGTTTAGTAGAATGCCTCCATGCGACTCCAAGCCGCGCTCGACCGGGCCGACGCGCTCGGCGCCAAAGGCGAATACTTCGACGCGCACGAGGAGCTCGAGGCGTTCTGGATGAAGGCCGCGGGCGAGGAGAAGGTCCTGCTCCAAGGCCTGATCCAGGTGGCGGCTGGGCTACACCGGCTAAGGCTCGATCCCGCAAAGACGGACGGCGCGTTCTATCTGCTCGATCGCGGCCTGCAGAAGCTTAAGAAAACCGGAGCCTTGCTCGAAACGGCCGGCTTGGCCACCCTCGAGACGAAGCTGAAAAAAATACGGGCGTCGGGGAAAGCCCCGGCGAGCCTCTCGTTCGGACTCAAAGGAGCCTCTCGATGAAGAAGCAGCGCCTGGAAGCGTTCAGCGACGGAGTCTTGGCCATCATCCTCACGATCATGGTCCTCGAATTGCACGCGCCGGAAAGCGCGAGCCTTGAGGCGCTGCACCACCTTCTTCCTTCGCTGGCGAGCTACGCCATGAGCTTCATCTACATCGGCATTTATTGGAACAACCACCATCACATGATCCAAGCTGCCGAGCGCGTCAACGGCGCGATCTTATGGGCGAACCTGCACCTGCTTTTCTGGTTGTCCCTGGTCCCGTTCTCGACCGCTTGGCTCGGCCATCAACGCCTGACCCCGTGGCCCGTCGCGCTCTACGGCGCCGTGCTGTTCATGGCCGGGACCGCGTATTACATCCTGGCCCGCCTCCTGGCCTCCCATCACGGCGCGGAATCGACCCTCGCCAAGGCCCTCGGCGATGATTTCAAGGGCAAGATCTCGATCGCCGTGTACGCCGTCGCCATCGCCGTCTCCTTTATCGCTCCCGCTCTCTCATGCGGGCTCTACGGCGCCGTGGCGCTGATGTGGCTGGCGCCCGACTCGCGCTTTGAGAAGGCGCTCTCCCGCGCTTGACGGCGGGAAACGCCAGCGCTATCATCTCGCTCATGGCCGACTCCGCCGACTACGAGAAGCAAGCTAAGGACGCCGTCGCCGCGAGCATCCAATCCGACCCCGGGGCGGGCCACGCCCGGACGGTCCCGGTCATGTGCCAGCAAATCTCCACGGCGACGCGCATGAACGAGGCGCCGAAGGACGCGGTGATCGCCGTATGCCGAGGCTCGATACATGCCGTCCTTCTCGCCGGTCAGAGCGTGCCCGACGCGGCCGTCGGCCTGCTCGACGCTTTGCCCAACATGAGCCTCATGATGCGGTCCGGCCCCGAGGATCTCATGTCCTGGGTCATGGAAGGCATCGCCGAGGCGACCACGATGGCGCCCGCCGACGTGCGCGACGGGATCCGGGCCAAGATCGAGGAGAAGTACATGGGCGCCTCGTCGATCTTCGACGAGCTGTGCCGGGCCGCCGACGCGAAGAAGAAGTAGCTTAGCGCGGCGTCAGGCCGGCGCAATTCTTCAGCGGTAAGGCCGGGTAGCGCGCATACGACGGCTCCTTCTCCGCGCGGCCGCACATGAAAATCGCGCTGCCCGTCTTGGTCTTCAGCGTCTTCGAGTGCACACACCCGAAGCAGTCTCCCACGCGACGTGCGACCTCGGCCTTAAGGCACTTGGGGCACAGGCAACCTTCGTCGGTCACCGGCATCACCGCAGGCAGGTCCGCGCACCAACACGAGGTTTTACCCTCGACGTTGCCGCAGCCGAATTCGGCGCCGCACCGGACACACTTGTCCACTCAGAGCTTGCGGATGAGCGAGATGACCTTGCCGGCGATGCGGCCCTCGCCGATCGGGAAGGGCTCGTACTTGGTGTTGTCGGGGATGAGGTACAGGCCCGCGGGCTTCACCTTGAGCCGTTTGACCGTCGCTTCGCCGTCGTCGTAGCGCACCACGACGACGTCATTGGACGAAGCGGTCTCCTGCCAGCGGACGACGACGGTGTCGCCTTCGTGCAAGGTGGCCTGCATGGAGTCGCCTTTGACCTTCAGGGCGAAGAGCTGGGACGGGTCGCCGCGGTCGGCGACGACGGGCACATGCCCCATCGGCTCGGCATAGGCCCCCGCGGTGGGACCGGCGGGCACGAGCCCGAGCAAGGGTATCATGGCCACGCGCTCCATCGCGGTGACCTGGGCGGAACGGGAGCGGCCCTTCGCCTCCTCAAGCAGGCCCTTCTCGCGCAGCTTGTCGAGATGGTACTGGATCGTGTCCGGCGAGCTCACGCCCGCCAGGCGGCACAGCTCGCGCACGGTAGGCGGGTAGCCGTGGTCCGTGGTGAAGCGGCCGAGAAGCTCGAGGATCTGCTGCTGACGAGGGGTCAATCCGTTTTTTTCCATAGCGAGATAAGCATAGTCGAACAATCGTTCGATGTCAAGGGGTCCCCCTTTTCTCGACGGGCCCTTGACAGGTCCAGACGATGGGTCTACCCTTAGGGTATGGCGCAACCCCTCGCCACCTTCCTCGCCGTTGTCATCGCTTTCTCCGCCTGGGCTCAGCCCGCGAAGAAGAGCGCCCAGCAGCTCAAGGCCGAGCTGACCCAGGGATTCGCCAAGGGCACCGACCTTTCGACTCTTGATTTCACCGGCCAGGCCGAGCTCACCAAGCTCGCCGAGCAGGCGAAATACGTTCAAGGCGGCCGCGAGCCCGGCGACCAGAAGGAAACCTATCTCGTCTTCATCAAATCCGTGGCGCGGCGCTTAGGCGTCAGCTACAACGTGGCCGTGCCCCTGTACGGCGACCGCGTCCGGCAAAAACGCGGCGAGGCCCCCGCGCAAAGCGAGGTCGACGCCCGCGCCGAGATCGCGCTCGACGTCAAACACAATCAAGGAATTTCGCAGGCGCGACGGGACAGCATCGTGCGCCGCACCAATCAGACGAGCGCCGCGCTTCGCAGCATGATCGGCAATCCCGACTTCGTCGAGGATCCGCATGTCCCCGCGAAGCTCAACGTCACCCGCACCGATTTTGTGCGCGACACGACCGCCCGCGACCCCTCGCTCAACTCGGACGGCACGCGCAACTGGAGCCGCCTGCCTCCGCAGGTGCAGCCGGTCGCGTATGTCCCCGGCGAGAAGCCGCCGGTGCCGTTGCAGAGCGCTTCGGCCGGCGTCATGTCCTGGTCGACGCTGACCTCTTATTTCGATTGGGAGAAGGGCAAGCAGGTGGCGACGGAAGCCTTCACCGGCACCCTGAACTACGTCAAGTCGATGGGGCGAATGTGCTACATGTTCGTGAAGCAGGCTCTCATCGACGCCGGCATCATCGACGCGCCCGACCCGCAGAGCACCGGCCTCATCGGTCTGCGCCCCGGAGCGGCGAAGATGTTCAGCCAGGACGTGAAAAAGCGTCCGAAGATTCTTGATGAGATGGGATACCGCCAGGTGGATTTGGCCAAGATCAGCGACGACCCCGCCACCGTCCCGGACGGCTCGATGCTGGTCTACGCCGGAGGGTGTTCGTTCGCCGACCCGACCAACGGTCATGCGGAAATCACCGTCGGCGACGACACTTACAGAACTCTCCGGGCGAAGAATCCCAAACTTCGCGAGATTCGGACCGCGAGCAACGAGATCCGCGTCTGCCACTTCGCCTGCACCAAGAGAAGCCTGCCGTACCTGCGGACCTACGGCAAGCAGGGTTGCCTGAAGATGTACGTGCCCGTCAAATCTTCGTGACCTGACGGGATTCCCTCCGATTCGCTAAGATAGACGCCATGAACCCTCTGCGTCTATTGAAGGACCTGATCGGCTCTTTGCACGGCGGCTCCGATCCCCGCCACCTCGCCGCCGGCTTCGCCCTGGGCGCCGCCCTCGGCCTGATTCCGAAAGGCAACCTCTTCGCCGCGGTCTTCTTCCTGCTTTTCTTCGCCCTGCGCCTGAACAAGGGCATGGCCTTGATGGCGGCCACGTTCTTCACGCCTCTGGGCTATGCCGTCGACGCGGCCGCGCACCGCACCGGCCTCGCTTTGCTCACCGCCCCGGCGCTTAAAGGACTGTGGACGGCGCTCTACGACATGCCCATCGTGCCGCTCACGCGCTTCAACAACACCGTCGTGCTGGGCAATCTCGTGTTCGGCCTCGCCCTTTCCGTTCCGCTCTACTTCGCGTTCCTGAAGTTCGTCGGCTGGTATAACGCCAACCTCGCCGCGAAGGTCGAGAAGCTCAAGATCATCCAGGCGTTCAAAGCCCAAGGCTGGTATCAGACGTACCAGGAGTGGTCCCGATGAGCTGGGTCAAGAAGGGCCCCGTCCTCGGTACGCTCGGCGCCGTACTTCTGTTGTGGGCGCTCGTGTTCTTCTTCTTCGACCCGGTCCTGAAGCGGGCCCTGATCGCCGGCGGCCAGGCCGCGGCCGGCGCGCGGGTGGAGATCGATTCCGTCAATTCCAAGTGGCTGAAGGGCACTCTCGAGATCAAGGGAATCGCGATCGCCAATCGCGAAGAGCCGCTTAAAAACCTCGTCGAGTTCTCCCGTCTCGGCTTCCGTCTCGACATCTCCGCCGCGCTGCGCGGCAAGGGCGTCGTGCGCGAGGCCGCTATCGAAGGAATGCGCGTCGGGACGACGCGCGCGCGCAGCGGCGCTTTGCCCAATCCCCCGCCGCCCTCCGCGCTCTCGCTCGCAATCCAGAAGCAAATCGCCCCGGCCAAGACGGCCGCCATCGAGGTCAAGTCCAACGCCGTCGGCGAGGTGGACGCGGCCAAGCTCCAGGGCCTCAAGAAATACGACGACGCCAAGGCGAAGGCCAAGGAGATCGAGGACCGCTGGAAGGGCAAGTCCGACGAGGCCAAGGCCATCGAGAAGGAAGCTAAGGACATCGCCGAGCAGCTCAAGGCCGTCGGCGGCGGCGGCGATATCTTGAAAAAGGCTCAGGCCGCCGCGCAGGCCCAGCAGCGCATCAAGGCGCTGATCGCGCGGGTGGACGCTCAGAAGGCTCAGGCGCAGAAGGATATCGCCGAAGCGCAAGCCCTTATGAAGGAGGCCGACGAACTGAGGAAGAAGGACCTCAACGGCCTGCTCTCGGCCGCGGGCCTGCCAACGCTCGACAGCCAGGACCTCGCTCGCCGCCTGCTCGGCGCGCAGACCGCCTCTCGCCTGGCCACGGTGCTGAAGTGGGCGAAGGTCGCCCGCGAGCACGCCGCCAAGAAGAAGGCCGCCGCGCCGCCGCCGCCCGCCGCGCGCCGCGCCGGGGTCAACATCGAATTCCCCCGCGAGCACACCTACCCGCAGTACCTCCTCGAGAACGCCAAGATCACCGGCACGCTCGACGGAATGCTGGGCGGCGCGCTCGATCTTAAAGGCGTGCTCAACGGCGTGACGTCCAACCCCAAGCTGTACGGGAAGCCCGCGACGCTCACGCTCAACGGGACCTCCGCGTCAGGCCCGTCGGCGATGCTCACCGCCCGGCTCGATCAGCAGAACGATCCCGCGGGCGTATCGCTCGACTTCGAGGGCGCCGGCTTCGCGCTCGCCGGCACGTCCTTGGGCGACGGCGAGATCGGCGGCGCGCTGAGCGCCGGCTCCGCGAGAATGAAGGGACATCTTTCCTCCGCCGGCGATGAGTGGAAGGGAGAGGTGCTCGTCGAGGCGACGGGCGTGGCCCTGGAGCCCAAGGTCTCGCTCGGCGGCGCCGCGGGCCCCCTCGTGGCCGAGGCGCTCAAGTCTTTGACCTCCTTCAACGTCCGCGTCGGAATCTCCGGCCGCGAGGACGATCTCAAGCTCGCCTTCTCCTCGAATATCGGTGAGGCCGTCGCCGCCGCGATGCGCAAGGCCGTCTCGGGCCAGCTCGAGGCGCAGAAGAAGGCCCTCGAGGGCAAGCTCGCCGCGCTGTACGGCGGACGCGCGACCGACGCCCAGTCGTCGGTCAACGGCCTGACCTCCAAGCTCCTGGGGCCGCTCGACGCGCAGAAGGGCGCACTCAACAAGCAGCTCCAGGACGCGCTGAATAAGTCGCTCGGCGGCGGAAAGGGCCTGCAATTGAATAAGCTCTTCAAATGAAGCTCCTGCTTCTCGCCGTCGCGGCCGCGACCGCCGCTGGCGCGGGCTCGTGGTTCGACGGCAACGGCGCGACGCCCGTCTTTCAGGCGCCGCCCGCCGCTCCCGTCTCCGTGGCGGCGGACAAGAAGAAGCCGACCGTCGTGCCTCCCGACCTCGCCGCCCTCCGCGCCCGGATCGGCAATGAGGCGATGCTCGCCCGGCTGACGCCGCGCCCTGCGGGAGAAACCTTCACCTTCGGCGTGATCGGCGACGCGGAGCACGGCCGCTTCTGGTGGGAGCGCGTGTTCAGCCCGGAGAAGGCCGCGTTCCTCAATCAATGGCGCGCCCTTCAGTCCTCGGACGCCGACTTCGCCTTCCAGCTGGGAGACTTCGTCAGCGAGGGCACGGCGGAGAACTACCGCGAGCACGCCGCCCTCGTCGAGAAAGAGGCGACCAAACCCCTCCTGCGCTGCATCGGCAATCACGACCGCGCCCGGCCGAACGGGGACGCCGACAAGAATCTTTATGACGCCGTGTTTGGCGCGCGCGATTATTATTTCGACCACGGCGGCTGGCGCTTCGTGAGCCTGGACTCCTCCGACCGCAAGGTCACCGGCGCCCAGCTCGCCTGGCTCAAGGCCGCGCTCGCCGTCCCCGGCCCCAAGGTCATCTTCACGCACGTGCCGCCGGACTACATCAAGTCCATCCAGCCGCTCAAGGAAGTCGGCGAGCTTGAAACCGAAGACGACGACAAAGGCGCCGTGAGCGATTTCTTCACCAACTACTTCAAGGACGGCTCGAAGGAGTTCGAGGACCTCGTCACGAACGGCGGAGTGAAGGCCGTGTACATGGGCCACATTCACGCCTTCTGGGCCGCGGATCATCGCGGCGTGCGCTACGTGATCTCCGGGGGCGGCGGCTCGCCGCTGTACCCGCTTCCTCCGGGCTATCCGAAGAAGAAGTTCGCGCACGTGCTGCGCATCACGGCCGGCCCCTCGGGTCTCGTCGAGACGGTCGTGCCCTACAAGGGCGCGCCGTTCGTTCTCCCCCCGGTCCGGCCTTAACCGATCTTGCCGCCGCAGTCCGCGCAGAACTTCGCGCCCGCTGCGAGAGGTTTGCCGCACGCGGAGCAGAACTTCGCACCGGCGGGAGAGCCCGCCGCCGCGTTGGGGTTGAGGCCCTGCATGGCCTGGCCCATGAGCTGGCCCATGCCGAGGCCGGCGCCCAAGCCCATGCCCGCGGTCATACCGGCGCCCGCGCTTCCGCCCTCGTTACCGGCGGCTTTTTCCATGACGTCGAGCGTGCGCTTCTGCTGGTACTTGTCGCCCATGATGTCCACCTCGGCCCGGTCGGACAGGGCCTTCTTGAGGCGGATGACGGTCTCGTCGTCCTCGGGCACGTCGACGGAGTTCAGGTAGAAATTGACGAGCTTCACGCCGAACTTGCTGAAGTCCTGGTTGAGCTTGGTCTGGATGGCGCCCGACATCTCCTCCAAGTGGGCGGCGATCTCGAGAACGTTGATCTTCTGCTTCACGATCGTCTCGGCGATGTAATCCTTCGCCTTGGTGAGGAGAACGCCGCGGAAGTAGTTCGACAGCTGGTCGGTCGTGAACTGCGGGTTCGTGGCCGAGAGCTGGGTCACGAACGCCTTGGAGTCGGCCACCTGGATCCCGAACTGGCCGAAGGCGCGCACCGGCAGGAAGACGTTGAACTTGGGATCGAGGACGGGAATCGGGCTGTTGGTGCCCCACTTCACGTCGAGATTTACGGCTTTGTTGACGTAGTACACCTCGGCCGCGAACGGGGTCTCGCCGCCGAAGGGCATTTTAATATACGTCCGCAGGAGCGGGATGTTCGCCGTGCGCAAGGTGTGGGTGCCGGGGCCGAGGACGTCGAGGGCTTCGCCGCCCTTGAAGAAGATCGCCTCCTGGGACTGATTGACGATGACCTGGGTGCCCCAGCTGAGATCGTCCGGAGGGTAGCGCCAGACGAGGATGTCGGCGGGACCGTCGTATTTGACGCGATCGATAATGGCCATGTCGGGTGTGTCCTCCGGAATCTTTACTATAGCCCCCTCGCCGGAGGCTGTCAACCCTCAGCCGCGGATCGCCCTCGACAGGATTTCCCGCTCTTCGGCGACCATCGTCTGGACGTCGCGGGGGCTCAGGCCGAAGCGCGCGGCGAAGGCGACCAAGGCGGCGCTTTCCTCGCCGGTCACGACGCCGTCGGCCAGGCTCATGCGGATCATGCCGCGCAGCATGCCCTCGGCCTGCGCGCCGTTCTCGGGGCGGGGCGCGTCGAGCTTTCCCGTCCGGGCTGCCTCCGAGACGGCGGCGGCCCGCAGCGGCGGAATGCCGCGGCTTTTGGCGTAGGCTTGAAGGAACGCCTTCTCGGCGAGCGACTCCTCGCCGTCGGCCAGCATCGCGCACGCGAGGATCGAGTAGGCGTCCACGGGGCTCAGGTCCGCACCCCAATCCAGCTCGGCTTCGGGCACATTGGCGCGCACGGCGGCCACGGCGCCGCCCGGTCTTCGCCATTCGCCGAAGGGAACGATTTCCGTGAGCACCCAATCCTTCTTGCCGTCGTTGAGCGGAGCGTTGCAGTAAGCACAGGCGCTGGCGGCGCTCGCCGACGGCGGCGCGCCGCACGAGGCGCACCGCGCCGTCCGCAAACCCTGGCGCTCATCGGTTTTCGCCTCACGCAGCCGGTTGAGGACGAAGAAATCCTGACGGGACTCCCCCGCGCCGGACCACTTGATCGAGATATGAGCGCGACGCCAAGGCCCGTCGTCCTCAAAGGCCACGACCTCGACCGCGCCGACGGCGGCATCGTCGAAAGGAGCGGTGTAGGCGGCGGTCCGCTTCAGGAAATCCTCCGAAGCGACCGGCTTGAGCGCCTCGTTGCTCCCACGGCGACGAGATTCGGCCCAGCGCCAGAAGATCACCGACGCGCGGTCCTCGAGCCCCGGCAGGCTCAGCCCGGGGTCATCGGACGCGGCCACGACCCAGCCGTCGATGTCGCGCGACGGCTCCCGCAGCGACCACTCGCAGGCCTGGGTGATTTCCGTCAGGACCCAGTCGTAGTCACCGGAGTTGACCCAGGATTTGCACGACGC
>CALRXP010000019.1:0-20267 GCA_943372155.1 Candidatus Endomicrobiellum trichonymphae
GGGCGTTCATCTTCGACTACCGCACCTTTCACGGCGGCACCCCGAATCAAACCTCCGACCCGAGGCCGGTCCTGATGTTCGTGTTCACGCGTAGCTGGTTCCGTGATCCGAACCTGACCGAGGTTTACCCCCGCGTGGTCATTTCTCCGCGCGACCTGGGTCGCGTGCCGGAGCGACATAAGCCCTTGTTCCTGCTCGCCCAGGCCTCCCGGCGCCCGCTCTGGGCACCCCCTAAAAAAAGCCCCAAAAAGTGACTTTTGTCGACGTGAATCTGTAACAGGCCGGGGCTATAATGTGAGCATGGTTCTCCAGTGCCTGCTCCTCGTCGCCCACGTCGCCTTCGCCGCTCCGCCCGCGAAGACGGCCAAGCCCGCGAAAGTCGCCCGCCCGGCGCCCGAAGAGACCTTGGCCGTCATGCTCGCGACCGTGCGCCAGGCTCACGCTGCGCAGATGCGCGAGGCCGTGGTCGGCGGCGCCGAAGAGCTTCGCGACGCGATGGCCTCCGGGACGGGAGCGAGCAAGAAGCGTCTCGCCGACCGGCTTCCGGGCATGGCCCGAGACCCCTACGATATCTGCCGCACCTGGGCGGCGTGCCGCGAGGCCCCGGTCTCTCTACATGTGGAGGAGAACGCCTTGGCCGACGACGCGTTCCTCGCCTTGGCCCGCCCGTGGTTCCGTCTTCAGGAGGCGCGGGGTAAGGGCGTCGACGTGAGCTTCGATCCCGGCGTCGGCGTGCAGTTAAAGCTCGAGGATATGCCGGCGCGGCCGGTGGTGATCCTGTCGGCCTCTCCGGCTCCCACGGGCGGCTTCGACGTGGCCGTCGAAGACGGCGCGGAGGCGGCGAAGACGTACGCCGCCGCGCGCGCGACGCTCACCGCGCCCAAGTAACGCCCGAGCGCCGTTGACAGGCGGCGCCAAGCGCGCCATACTGGTCGCGGCATGCTGATTCCGCTCCTCCTGTCGCTGGCTTTCGCCGCGCAGGCCCACGCCGGGACGAAGAACCCGGACACTTTGGTTTACGCGGCGTATTGGGGCGTGGACACCCTCGATCCCGGCTGGGCGGAGTCCATGGCCCCGCTGTTCAACATCTATGAGCCCCTCGTGGATTACGACGGAGCGGGCTATGCTCCCACGGACCTGACGGGGCGCCTGGCGACGACGGTCCCCACGCGCCAAAACGGTCTCCTCTCGGCCGACGGACGGACCTACCGTTTCCCGATCCGCAAAGGGGTCCGGTTTCACGACGGCACGCCGCTGACTCCGGAGGACGTCCGCTACTCCCTCCTGCGCTTCATGTTGACCGACCGTCCCGGGGGCCCTTCGGCCTCGCTGCTCAACCCGATCCTGGGCATGCCCTCCACTCGCGTCGACGGCAAGCCGGCGGACGGCGTCTTCGAAAAAGCCGCGAAGGCGGTTCGGGTCGACGGCGACGACGTGGTCGTCACGCTCGATCATCCCTTTGCGCCGTTTCTGAGCGTCCTGGCGAATTTCGGCCGGGTCGTGTCGAAGAGCTGGTGCGCGACGCACGGCCAGTGGGACGGAAAAGCGGAGACCTGGCTCAAGTTCAACGGCTTGTCGCGGGAGGCCTCGATCCCCGTCTCGAGCGCCAACGGCACGGGCCCGTTCGCACTCGAGGGCTGGGATGCGGCCACCGAACGGCTCATCCTGGTCCGAAACGAGCGCTACTGGCGGCGCCCCGCCCGTCTCAAGCGCGTCGTGATTCTCAACGTGCCCGAGTTCAACACGCGCAAGCTGATGCTCCTCGCCGGCGACGCGGACGTGATCGGCGTGATCCCGGCGCAGGCGTCCTTGCTCAAGGGTTCCACGGGCGTCGAGGTCCTGGAAAACCTGCGCAAGCTTCAGACTCCTGCCTTCCTTGCCTTCACCGTGGCGGTGGACACGGCCGCCAGCCGCCTCGTCGGCTCCGGCAAGCTCGACGGCGAGGGCGTGCCGCCGGGCGTGTTCGCCGACCCCGACATGCGCCTGGCGTTCGCCCACGCGAACGATTACGCGGCCTACGTACGCGACGCGCTGAGCGGTCACGGCGAGGCCTTCGGCGGAATTATTCCGCGCGGCCTGAGCGGCTACCGTCCGGGTCCGCCGAGCCACGCGTTTGACCTCAAGGCCGCCGAGTCTCATTTCCGTCGCGCCTTCGGCGGCCGCCTGTGGGAGAAAGGCTTCGTCATGAGCCTGGTCTATCACCAGGGCTACGAGGACGAAGCGGCCGCGTTGCGCATGCTCAAGAAGAACGTCGAAAGCCTCAATCCCCGGTTCAAGCTCGAGGTGCGCGCCGTCGCCAATGCGACCTACTCGGACTGGCGGACCGGGCGGAAAATGCCGCTGACCTTGACCTCGTGGACCGGCGATTATCCCGACTCGCACGATTTCGCGTTCCCGGTCCTGCACTCCTCGGGAGCGATGTCCAAGCTCATGGGCTACGCCAACCCTCGCATGGACGCTCTCATCGAAGAGGCCGCCCGCACGCCCGACGGCCCGGCGCGCGCGGCGCTTTACGGGCGGATACAGGCTTTGTTCGACCAGGACGTGCCGTTCGCGCCCATCACCGTGAAGACTCACGCGCGGGTGCAGCGCTCCTGGGTGAAAGGCTTCGTCTTTAATCCCGCGGTGCACGGGGAGCCGTACGAGAGCGTGTTCTACGATTTATATAAGGCCGAGTAGCGTCGGCCGAGGAGCCCCATGTTCATCGCGATGATTCTGTTGCTCTCCATGGCGCCCGCGGCCGGGGCGGCGGAGCCCGTGAAGAACCCGGACACGCTGACCTACCTCTCGCTCTCGGACGCGGACTCGCTCGACCCCAATTGGGCGTCGGATGAGAACAGCGCGCTCGTCATCTTGAATATTTACGAGCCCCTGCTCCGGCACGCGGGCGGCTCGATGACCACGCTCGAGCCCGTGCTCGGACGCGTGGTGCCGACGAAGGAAAACCGTGGAATCTCGCCGGACGGACGCGAGTACGTGATACCGATCCGTACCGGCGTGCTCTTTCAGGACGGTTCCGCGCTCACTCCCGAAGACGTGCGCTATAGCCTGCTCCGGACTCTGTTAATCCAGCCCACGACCGCCGCGGGCACTCTTTTTCGCGAAGCGCTGCTCGGTCACGCCTCGGCGCGCGACGATAAAGGTGCGCTTCTTCCCGGCCTCTGGGAGGAGGCGAACCGCGCCGTGACCTTGAAAGACGGCGCGGTGGTCCTGCGGCTACCGCGACCGTGCGCCTTTTTCTTGAACACGCTCGACCAGCAGGTTATCCTCTCGAAGAGCTGGGCGGTTAAAAACGGGGATTGGGACGGTAACGAAGCCACGATCACGAAGTTCGCGTCTGCGGAGAAGCAATCCACGCCCTTCTTCGAGCGAGCCAACGGCACCGGACCCTTTCAGCTTGAACGTTGGGATCGCAAAACGAGCGAGGTGCTGCTGCGCCGCAACGAGGGATATTGGCGCAAGCCGGCCGCCTTGAAGCGCGTCGTCATCCGCAGCGTGCCGGAATTCATCACGCGCAAGCTCATGCTGCTCGCGGGCGACGCCGACATGATCTTCACGGATCCCTCTTATTTTTCGCAGCTCAAGAACCTGCCCGGCGTCACGGTCCTGGACGGACTGCCCAATACCGGGTTAAGCAATGTCGTCTTCTTTAACTTTTCGGCCAGCACCGTCGCGAACTCCTTCATCGGCTCGGGGAGGCTCGACGGCGAGGGCGTGCCGCCGGATTTTTTCGCGGACCGGGACCTGCGCGCGGCGTTCGCGGCTTCGTTTGATTACGACGGCTTTATCGCCGAAGTCCTGGGCAAGGGTGGCGCGCCCGCGACCGGCTGCATCCCCAAGGTTCTGCCGGGGCATAATCCCAACGGACGCTCCTTTAAGATGGATCTTGAGAATGCGGCCGCGCTGTTCAAGAAGGCCTGGGGGGGGCGGGTCTGGGAGAAGGGGTTCAAGCTCGTCATGGCCACGCGCTCCGGAAATTCGACGCGGATCGCGGCCTGCCAGATCTTCAAACGCAAGATCGAGAGCCTCAATCCGAAATTCAAGATCGATATCCGCGTCGTGGAGTGGCCGAGCCTGCTGGACGCCGCCAAGACGGGCAAACTGCCGTTGTTCATCATGGGCCAGGGGGGAATCGCCGATGCGCACGACTTCGCCGTCGCGTTCCTTCACTCCAAAGGCCTGTTCCCGCTGCGGCAGAGGTTCTCGGACCCCGCATTCGACGTGATCATCGAAGAGGCTCGCTCCGAGCTCGATCTGGTCAAGCGCGCCGCGCTCTACGCCCGGCTTCAGGACCGCGAGCACGACGTCATTCCCCACGTCGTCCTCGCCGAGTCCCAAGACGTCCATGTGCAGCGCGACTGGGTCAAAGGCTATGTGCACAGCCCGGCCTTCCAGGGCGGCGTTTCGGGCGCGTACTTTTATCCGATCCGGAAGGAGTGAACGTCCGGCGTGAGTCCCAGCCGGCCCTAGGCCCATTAGGCGCGTCCTCGCGGCCATTGGGCCCCTTCCAGCGCCCTGAACTGGGGACATACTGGGAGGGATGAAAGCCTCCAAGACCGCCGCGCGTTTCCTCGGCCTGCTCTTCGTCGCGGCCCTGCGCGCCCGTGCGGGCGTCGTCGACGCCGCGCCGCGCGAGGTTCCGCGCCTGGTCATGCCGGGCGCGTCCTTCAATCCGGCGGCCGGGCCGGGAATCCTCCTGTCGCCGTCCGCGCCCACGCTCGTCGTCGGCGCCGCCCCTTCCCTCATCATACCCGCCGCGCCCGTGATCGCGGCGCCGTCGCCCACCATCATCGTCGCCGCCCGCGCCATGACCGAGGAGGAGGCCGCGCCGGCCAAGCCCCTCTCGGGGGCGGAGCTCAAGAAGCTGGCCGAATCGCTTGCCCCGGCCCGCGACGAGATCGAAAAGGGACCCTCCGACGCGGAGCGCGCCCGCTCGCTCGACGCGGCCTTCGACGGCAAGCTGGCGCCCGAGGCCTCGGCCTGGGACGATCTTTCGGAGCGCTTCACCCGCGGCCCGCTGGCGCCGGACCTGCCTTATGTCGCCAACGCGGCCCGCTCTTTGATCGCGCGCCTCGTTCCGAGCCTGTATCGCCGCGTGCCGACCGCCGCCGCGTACGACCGGAGCGAACATCCGATGACCGGCCACACCTGGACCCCGGAGAACGGCCACCTCATCGAGATCTCTCCCGTGCGCGCCGATTCCAACGGCGCCGTTCCCAGCGCCTTCGGCGTGCCAGGCAAGACCTTGGTGCAGCAGAAGATCGAGCACCTGATGGAATACGCGCATGAATATTTCCACGTTCTCTTCGATTCCGCGGTGAAGCGAAAAGAGAACCACGCGCCCCACTCCGTCTATTCCGCCATGACGGAGGGCTTCGCCGTCAGTGGCGAGCAGCTCTTGGCCGAGAGCCTTATCGATCACGTTCCGGCCTTGGGCCTGGGACCGCGCGACGCCATGGACCTGGTCGCGATCGCCCAGGGACGCCGTGAATGGCTCGACGTGACGGACAATCATTATTCCGAAGGCATCATCGCGTGGCGCAAGGCGTATGAAGAGGGCGGCACCCGCGGCATGCTGACCTTCCTCGCTTCGCTCTCGGCCAAGCGCATGGTTAACGTGCCCCGCTCAGATCCCGCCTACCAGCTCGTGCTGGGCGATCATAAGCTTTTGGCCGCGTACTTGGGCCACGATCATGACAACCCGCTTCGGCGCGGCCTCGACGCGTTCGCCAAGGCCGCGCGCGGCGTGAAGCTGACCGAAGACGAAGCGCGGGACGCGGCCGTCGCCGTGGAGAAGGCCGGCCCCGACGGCTGGCGCCGCCTCTTCGAACGCACCTTGCTGTCCGACAAGCGCGTCGCCGGTCCGAAGGCCGAGGCCGATACGATGAACTGGTGGGAGAAGAAGCCCGAGCCGATGGCGTCGGTGGAGCCCGTGTTCGCCCTGGCGCGCTTAAGCCCCGCGGCGGGCGCGGCACTCGCGGGTTATCTCGCCGCGACGATCTCCGAGCGCGGCGGCGCCGTCCGCCTGTTCGAGCGCCCCGGGCCCAACGAGAAGCTCAACGCCATTGTCGCGGGAGCGGAGTCGCTGCCCTGGGATGAGGCCGGGCGCAAAACCTGGAACGACGGCTTGATGCGCTGGTTCGTCGGCACGAACTGAGCTAGGCCCGAACGACCCGCCAAAGGCGCGCCGAACGCGCGCGCGGGTTCTCGCGAATCTCATCCGGGGAAGCCTTCAAGGGTTCTCCCGGAGCCTCCCGCCAAAGTCCCTTCGACGCCTGCTCATTGAGCGCGTCGCGCACGAGCGTCTCTTCCCCTGAATGAAAGGTCAGCAGGGCGACGCGGCCGCCGGGGCGCAGCAAGGTCGGCAGTAAAGTGAGAAAGCGGATCAAGGACTCGCGCTCGGAATTGACCACGATGCGCAGAGCCTGGAAGGTCCGCACCGCGGGGTGCGCCGAAAAGGCGTCTTTCTTGCGGAAGCGGCCGGGACCGAAGCCCTTGGCCTCGCCGACCGCGGAGGCGAGCTGAAAGGTGGTCTTGGGCGAGCGGCCCTCGCGGATCAAGGACATGATCTTCGCGGCGATGCGGATCGCGTCCGGCTCGTCGCCGTAAAAGCGCAGGGTTTCGATGATCTTCGCCTCGGTCGCGGTGGCGAGCCACTCCGCGGCGGTTTTGCCGCGGGACCGGTCCATGCGCATGTCGAGCGGCCCGTCGTTCTTGAACGACATCCCGCGTTCGGGCCGGTCGAGCTGCATCGAGGAGACGCCGAAGTCGGCGAGCAGGGCGTCGACGCCGTCCAAGCCCAGCTCCTTCAAGGCCTTCGGTGCGTCGGCGTAGTCGCACTGACGAGCGACGACGTTCAGACCCTGTTCTCTCAAGCGCTTTTCGGTGCGCGCCAGCTCCTCGCCGTCGCGGTCGAGCCCCGTCACGGCGGCGCCGGCGCGGGCGAGCTCGGCGGCGTGTCCGCCCCAGCCGAGCGTGCAGTCGAGCGCCTTCGCGCCCGCGAGCGGCGAGAGCGCCTCGAGGATCTCCCGCACCATGATGGGCACGTGCGCGCCCGCGGGTGTGGAGCCACGCGCCTTCGCCTTGGCGATCGCGTCGGGGTCCGCCGCGAGCTCCTTGTACTTCTCCTCGAACGTCTTCGGATGCGTGCCGGAGTAGCGCTCGCGGCGGCGATAGGACGCGAGCTTCTCGGCGATGGGCACGTCCGCGGGCGCGAGGTCAAACTCGAGCAGGCGCCGGGCCTCGACCCATTTCACCTGGTCGTGATCCGTGAGCTTGATCTCGCCCGTGAAGGACCTCACGAACAGAGCGATGAGCTCGATCTCGCCGAAATCGTAAACGTGGCGGGAGCGGCCCGCCTCCTCGCCCACCGTCGCCTCGATGCCGAGCTCCTCGCGCAGTTCGCGGACGAGCGCCCCGGCGGGAGTTTCACCGTCTTCGATCCGGCCGCCGGGAAACTCCCATTTTCCCGCGTGCGTGCGTCCGGGGCCGCGCCGCGCGAGCAGCACGGCGCCGGAGCGGAGGATGACGGCGGCGCAAACCGGGATCATGGCGAGATTCTATCCAAATTCACTAGACTCAGGCCGTGGGTGAACCGTCGATGTACGCGCGCTTCTACGCGATCGTGACCCGGATTCCGAAGGGGAAGGTCGCGACATACGGCCAGGTGGCCGCTTTGGCCGGTCTGCCGCGGCATTCCCGCCACGTCGGGTACGCCTTGGCCGCCCTCAAAGACGCCCGGGTTCCGTGGCAGCGCGTGATCAATTCCAAGGGCGAGATCAGCGGGCGCGACTATCCCGACGCCGTCCGCTCCCAGCGCGCGCGGCTCGAGGACGAGGGCGTGTTCTTCGATGAGCGCGGGCGCGTCTCGCTCAAGCGTTATCAATGGAAGCCGCGGTGAAGCGCAAGAAACGGAGCGCGGGAAAATCGGACGTGCGCTATCCTGTCCCCATGAACCAGTCCCGCCACGCCCAAGCTGTCGCCGCCGCCTGCCGCGCCATCGAAGACGCCGAGGAGGCTCCCGCGCTGGGCGCGCTCGCCGCCGCCGCGGGAATGAGCCCGTTCCACTTCCAGCGCGTGTTCACGTCCGTCGCGGGCATGAGCCCCAAGGCGTACGCGCTCGCCCGCCGCGAGGCCAAGGTGCGCGAGGAGCTTTCCAAGGGCGCCCGCGTCACTGAGGCGATCTACGGCGCGGGCTTCGGCTCCAACAGCCGCTTCTACGAGCGTTCGGCCGGGGCCCTCGGCATGACGCCCTCGAGTTTCCGCGCGGGCGGCAGCGGCGCGACGATCCGTTTCGCGGTCGGCCAGTGCGAACTGGGCGCGATCCTCGTCGCGGCCACGGACAAGGGCGTGTGCGCAGTGTACCTGGGCGACGAACCGGGGCCGCTCGTGCGCGAGCTTCAGCGGCGCTTCGCCAAGGCCGAATTGATCGGCGCGGACCCGAAGTTCGAGCGTCTCGTGGCGCGCGTCGTCGGCCTGGTGGAGTCTCCCAAGAAGGGATCCGATTTGCCGCTCGATCTGCGCGGCACCGCGTTCCAGCAGCGCGTGTGGCGCGCCCTGCGCGCGATCCCGGCCGGAAAAACCGCCAGTTACGCCGACATCGCGAAAAAGATCGGCGCGCCGAAGTCCTTCCGCGCCGTCGCCCGCGCTTGCGCGACCAACGAGGTTTCCGTCCTCATTCCTTGCCACCGAGTGGTGCGCGCCGACGGCGGCCTGTCCGGCTACCGGTGGGGCATCGCGCGCAAGCGCGCCTTGCTCGACCGCGAGAAGCCTTAATTTGTAGCCTGAGCTCATGGCCGACTCGAAACCCCGCATTCTGGCGTTCGCCGGGAGCCTGCGCAAAGGCTCGCTCAATAAGAAAGCTCTCGCCGCCGCCGTCACGCTCGCCGCGGGCAGCGCCGACATCACCGTCGTCGATCTCGCCGAATATCCGATGCCCGTCTATGACGGCGACCTCGAGGAGCGCGAGGGCCTGCCGGAGAACGCCAAGAAATTCAAGGCGCTCATGAAGGCACATGACGGCTTCCTGATCTGCACGCCCGAGTACAACAGCTGCATCCCTGGCGCCTTCAAGAATGTCATCGACTGGGCCTCCCGCCCCGAAGAGGGGGAGAAATCCCTCGCCGCCTTCACCGGGAAAACCGCGGCCCTGATGAGCGCGTCCCCGGGCGCCCTCGGCGGCCTGCGCTCGCTCGTGGCGCTGCGCGCCTTGCTCGAACATCTCGGCGTCCTGGTGGTTCCCTCGCAGTTCGCGGTGTCGAAGGCCCACGAGGCGTTCAATGAGGACGGGACCTTCAAAGACGAGAAGTCCGCCAAGATCGTGAAGGGCGTGACGGCGAAGCTCGTCGAAGTCATGATCAAGCTGGCGCGCCCGTGAAGACCCTCCTTCTTCTCGGCCTGCTCGCCGTTCCCGCTGCCGCGGCGCCGAAGGTTATCACCGCCGAGCTCGGCAAGGAGTTCGTCCTGCGCAAGGCTCAGACCGCCAAGCTCAAGGACACCGACGCCTCGGTCCGCATCGCCGGCTTCATCAACAGCCCCTGCCCCAAAGGCGCGCGCTGCATTTGGAGCGGCCAGTCCGTGACTCTCGAGCTCTCCATCGCCGGCTCCACCGTCTCCTGGGCGGGAGCGCCCTATCAGGTCAAGGTCGCTTCGAGCGACTATAAGACGCGGGCCGCGCTCATCGTGACTCGTAGCACCGTCGCGCCGTAAGGCGGAGGCCTGTCATTGCCGGCGTGGCGGCGACACTCATTCGCATGAGATCGATCCTCGCGGCCGGATTGTTGTTGGCGGCGCCCGCGAACGCCGCAATGACGCCTCCGGCCATGGCATTCAACGTCGCTCCCCGTCCCGTGATCTCCGGCCTGGCCACGCCGTCCGGAACGGGCGTCGGGTTCGTCTTGACCACGCGGCAAAGCACGCGCGATCGCCTGCGGGCGGGCGGCAACGACGTCCCGAATGTGGGTCAGGAGAGCCTCGAAACGCTTCGCCTTAACGCTCAGTTCGACTACGAGTTCATCCCGCGCTGGACGGGCATCCTCTCCGTGCCCTTCGCGATCAACCGCTTCTCGGTGAAGGATCAGCGCCAGGCTTACGAGGCCCTCGGCGACCTCTCGGTGCTCGGACGCTGGGCGTTTTACCGCGAGCGGGGAGCGGAGCTCAGCCTCCTCGGAGGAGCCAAACTTCCGTCCGGTTCCACGAGCCTGAAGTCCGACGGCGTCCAGCTGGCCGCGACGCAGCAACCCGGCTCCGGCACGACGGATTTCATCGCCGGCGCGGCGGGCTATCGCGCGTTCGGCCGCGCGACCGTCTACGGCGACCTGACCTATAAATACAACTTGCACTCGGCTTACTCCTTCGGCAACCAGCTCGCCGTCGACGCGGGCGTTTTGGTTCCCGTGTCCAAGCGCTGGAGCCTGACCGGAGAGCTCAACGTCGAGGCGACCGAAAAGGACCGAGCCATCGAAACCGGCCCGACCGTCCGCGCGGATGGCGTCGTCACCAATACAGGCGGTCAGGCGGTGTATCTCGCGCCGGGGCTCCAGTGGCGGCCCGTGGGCGATCTCGCGTTCAGCGCCGGGGTTCAGGTTTCCGTCTACCAATACGTCAACGGCGCACAGTTGGCGGCGGGCCTGAGCTACCTGTTCGGCGTCTCGACCCGCCTCCCTTGACTCGTCCTAAATTGAGATAGGTCCTTAGACCCAGGCGGCCATGGGCCGCGCGGTCCACACTGTGCTATAACACGCACAGGAGAACCCCTCATGCTTCGAGCCGCCTTCGCGTTGGTCCTTCTCGCCGCCGCCGCGCCGTCCTTCGCCGCCGATCGGTTCGACGGAGCCGGGTCCTCCGGTCTCGACGTGCCCAAGCCGAATTTCGAAGCGATGGCTGAGGCCGCCGCCGACGCCCGCCGTCCCTCCAGCGATCTGTATTACTTCACCAAGGAAGAGGCCGCCGCCGCGAAGAAGAAGTTCGGCTTCGGCATCAAGGCTCCGCGCAAGCCGGGCTACACCTTCGACAAGGACGTTCCCGCCGACATCCAGAAGCAGATGGTCGCCGACCTCGCCTTCATCAAGGGCATCGTGGGCGAGAAGGCGACGGCGCTCCACAAGAAAATCTTCGGCAATGTGGACGGCGGAGACTACGCCAAGTTTTTCGAGACCCGCGTCTCGGCGATCGGCATGAGCTCCTGCGGCGGCGGCAACGCGGTCGCTTGCGTCATGCCGTTTCGCGATCCGTCCAAGATGTGGCTGACCCAGAACTTCATCAAGTTCAGCCATCCCCAGGTGTCGCGCATGATGGTCGTCTATCACGAGTCCCGTCATACCGAGACGCAGAACGGCAACTGGGGCCACGCCACGTGCCCGACGCCGTTTCTCGACGCGAACGGCAAGGACATGAAGAGCATCTGGACCGGCGCCACGCTCGCGGGCGAGCCGGCCTGCGACGAGACGCCGCTCGGCTCCTACGGCTCCTCGACGATCATGCTCAAGAACATCGCCAAGTACTGCGCGAACTGCACCGACAAGGTGAAGATGGACGCCGATCTCTACGCGAACGACCAGATGGGGCGCATCATCGACGCGGACGCGAAGCGGGAAATGCAGGACGATTTCGCGAAATGAGACGGACGGCGCTCGCGGCCGCGGCGATGATCGCCGCGGCCGCGCTATTTTGCGCTTGCCGGCCGGACGCCAAGGTCGCGATCCTGGAAGATATCCTTCGCTCGCGCAACGACAACGATCCGCGGCTCGATCGAGACTTCCTGGGGCTGTCGAACGAGACGAAGGCCGAGTTTCGCGCAAAGTATCGCGCTTTGCCGCCCGAGCGCCGCAATGAGCGAGGAACGATCGTCTATCTCCTCGGCAAAAACCTCACCGTGCCCGAAGACTGGGCATTCTTACGAGAGGTCGCGGGCGAGCCTCCCTGCCTGAGCCTCGCCGATTGCTCGAAATCGTCCGCCGCCGACGGGGAACACGGCGACGACGTCACCTTGGCGTATCCGTCCTTGGTCGCTCTGCGCCAGGCTCATCGCGCGATGGAAGAAGGCGGGCCCAAAGACGAGGCCCGCAAGGTGCTCGAGGCCGCCAAGGCCTCGAAGATGCGGGCCGTTACACGCCTGTCCTCCTCGCTGGCGCCGGGATTTGATAAAAAGGCTCCATGAAATACAGGAAGCTGGGCGCGAGCGACTTGTCGGTGTCGGAAATCTCCTTGGGCTCGTGGCTGACCTACGGCGCTGGGGTGGACGATTCGGGCGGGAAGGCCTGCGTCGACGCGGCCTTCGACGCCGGGATCAACTTCATCGACACCTCGAATATCTACGGGACCGGGTCCGCCGAGGAATTTCTCGGACGGGCGTTGAAGGATCGCAAGCGCTCGTCCTACGTGCTCGCGACCAAGCTGTTCTTCCCGATGACCGACACGGACCAGGGCCTGTCGCGCGCGCAGATCCGTAAGCAGCTCGACGCCTCGCTCTCGCGCCTGAACACGGACTACGTGGACCTGTACCAGTGCCACCGCTTCGACGACGAGACGCCGCTCGAGGAGACCATGGACGCGCTCGGAGAGGCGGTGAAGTCCGGCAAGACTCGGTGGATCGGGTTCAGCGAGTGGAGCCCGGAGAATATCTCGGCCGCGCTCAAGATTCCGGGCGCCGCGAAGTTCGTCTCGAGCCAGCCGCAGTACTCCATTTTGTGGCGCAAGCCCGAAGCGGGCGTCTTCCCGCTTTGCGCCGCCAACGGCATCGGCCAGATCGTCTGGTCTCCGCTCGGCCAGGGCGTGCTGACGGGCAAGTACAAGCGTGGGACGCCGCCGCCCGCCGATTCCCGCGCCAACAGCCCTGAAATGGGCGGCTTTATGAGCCGCTGGATCACCGACGCGGTGCTGGCGAAGGTGGACCGCCTGCGGCCGATCGCGGAGCAGGCCGGGATGAGCCTCCCGCACCTGGCGCTGGCGTGGATCCTGCGCCGGCCCGAGGTTTCCTCGGCCATCATCGGGGCGAGCCGGGCGTCTCAGGTCGCGGAAAACGCGGCCGCGTCGGGCAAGATCCTGTCGCCGGACCTCGTCCGCGCGATCGACGCCGCCGTGGCGTGAGCCGGATTTCGTAGAATTCCGGGCCATGTATACCACGTCCGAGTACTACCAGAGCATTCTCGACAATCTCACCGGCGGCTTTCTCTCGGTGAGCCTCGAGGGCGTGGTGGTCTACATCAATCCCACCGCGGGCAAGATCCTGCACTTCAAGGATATCGGCGCCTTGATCGGGAAGAACTACGCGACGGCGCTGGAAGGCTTTCCCGCTTTATGCGAGGTCGTGCGCGGCACCCTCGAGACGCATCAGACGGTGCATCGCGCCGAGGTCTCCGTCCTGCACGGCGACGCGCCGCTGATCATCGGCTACAGCACGCTTCAGGTGAAGAACCGTCAGGGCGAGTACCTGGGACTGGGGATCATCTTCCAGGACCTGACCTTCGTCAAGCAGAAGAAGCCTTAGGCGGGCTTGGACGGGAGCGCGCACGCCGCGGCGTAGCAGCGCGACAAGGCCAGGCTGGCGAGCGTCCACGCGACGGCGGCGTCCGCGACGTAGAGCAAGGTGAAAGGCAGGGGAAACTTCCACCACACCCAGTTGGGCATCGCGCCGAGCACGCCGACGCACAAACCGAAGAACAGGCCGTACAGCGCCGAGTCCTTGAGCGTGAGGCCGGGAATCTTACCGAGGATCCAGGTCCAGAAGAAGGCGCCGATCATCTGGACGAGAAGGCCGAGCGCCAGCTGCCGCCCCAATTCGGACCCGCGAGTGCGCGAGGAGGACAGGAACACGTACGGTTGCTCCGTCGGGTACGTCTTTTCCGCCTTCATTCCGACGAGATAGATGCCCGGCTTGTCGGCGGCGGCGGCCAGGTAGCTCGAGTAGGTGGAGGTGTCGTCCACCGAATGAACCGTCGCGTTATGGAACGGCAGGACCATCCAGGAGAGGGAGCTCCAGGCAAAGGTGATCAGCCCGCCGACGACGGCTCCCTTCCACGGCGAGAGGCAACGATGTTCCATGGCCCGACTCTATCAAAATAAATATCATGGCTTTGTGATCAAACTGATCTTGCTCGTCGCGCTCCTGCCGTTGTTTGCCGCGGTCGCCTGGGCCGATCCGCTCGTCGGCTCTTGGAACAAGAACGGCGTGCCTGCCTCCGAGGTTCGCGCCGACGGCACGGGTCGGATCGGATCCGACGAGGTGAGGTGGACCGCGGACGCTCGGACGCTGAAGTTAACTTACGCGGACGGCCGCCGGGAGACGATGGCCTACCGGATCGAAAAGGACGTCCTGACGGTGTACATGGACGGCGAGAGCGAGACTTACACTCGCGCTCCGGCGAAGGGCGCGAAGAAGTCCGCAAAGGCGCCCGCGGAGACGGTGGGAAGCGACAAGACCTCGACGATGCTTCTGTCCTCGGCGTGGTGCTACTTTCGGTATAACAAGATATCCGGGACCACGCATCAGGAGCGGGTCGTGTTCCGAAAGGACGGAACGTGGGACTCCGGCAAGCGGGGCGAGACGTACTCGAGCGGACGCAACGGCACGGCCTACGGCCAATCGGATTCATCCTCGGGCGGCCGCTGGAAGGTGAAGGGCGCGGCCCTGCTGATGTCCGAACGCGGGGGAGAGCTCGGCGACGTGGGTCTCACGGTCACGCGCAATTCGAACGGGTACCCCATTCTCCATACGGGCGGCAAGGAATACTCGAGCTGTAATTAGGCCGGCAGCGCCTCGAGCAGCTCCGCCAGGAAGGCCGCGTGGTTCCAGGCCTTGATGTCGATGGACAGGCCGAGGCGGACCACGACGAGCCGGCGCGAGGGGATCACGGTCACGCACTGGCCCTCGTGGCCGAGCGCGTGGAAGGCGTCCGCGGGTATTTTCGCGGCGTGGCTCGACTCGCCGCCCAGCTCCTTCGACAACTTCAGCCACCAATGCGCGCCGTACTTTCCGTTCGGGGCCTGCGGGGTCGGCGTCGTCGCTAAGCGCACCCAGCCCTCGGGCAGCAGGCCGCGCCCGCCCTCGGCGTGGAGCAGGCCGAAGCGCGCCCAGTCGCGGGCGGTCGCGAACAGATAAGAAGAGCCGACGAAGGTGCCGGCCGCGTCGGGCTCGAACACGGCGCTCGTCATCCCGAGCGGGTCGAACAGGGCGCGGCGCGGCCAGGAAAGGTAATCCGACTCGCCCACCGCGCGCCGCGCGATCAAAGAGAGGATGTTCGACGTGCCGCTCGCGTACTTCCAGACGGTTCCGGGCGGCGACTCGAGCGGGCGCGACGCGGCGAAGCCGGCGGCGTCATACCCGTCGTAGAGCATGCGCGTCACGTCGGATTGCGTGTCGGAGTACACCTCGGAGAAACGCAGGCCGCTGCGCATCCTCAAGAGATCCTCAAGGGTGATGCCGGCGCGCGCATCGCCCTCCCACTGCGGCAGCAGGGCCCGGTCCGTCATCGCGAGCTTGCCTTCCTTCACCAAGGTCCCGATCAGCGCGCCCATGACGCTCTTGGTCATGGACCAGCCGTTGAGGGGAATGTGCGCGTCGAAGCCCGGCGCGTAACGCTCGCCGACAACGACGCCGTCGTGGAGGATGACGACGGCGCGCGTGCGCTTGCGGCGCGGGGCGCGCTCCGCGAACGCCCGCTCGAGAACCGCCTCGAGCGCGTAAAGAGGGGCGAAGGGCAGGTCCGCGGAGGGCTTCGGCCTCGCCAGGCGGCCGTCGGGCAGGGGGAAGCCGGTCAAGGTCGCACCGAGGCCGGGTCGGTAGACGGCGGTCCGGGGTTGGAGGCCGTGGAAGGAGACGGTCACGATTTTCTTGGTCCGGTCCACGCTCGCGCCAAAAAGGCGCATGAGCGTGTACGCCTCGGCGGAGACCTCGGGTGCGTTCTCCGGATCGAGGTCGAGGCCGGACACGAACAAGGACGAGGCTAGAACCTTCGCCTTGTACGAGCACCCGACGGAGGCCAGCCGCCGCAGGCGCGGCCAAGCCCAGAGGGCGAAGAAGGCAAGGCCCGCCAGGGAAGCGATCACAGGGCGCCGTCGAGCGCGGCGGCCGCGAAGCGCAGGAAGCCGGGCAAAGCGGCCGGCTCATCGCGTTCGAGGCGGGAGATTTCATCGAGCAAGGCCATCTGGATCGCAATGCTCTTTCCGTCGGCCCCCGGATAGATGAGCCGGTCGCGGGTCAGGTAGCGCTCGGAGACGAAGCGCAGCGAGCCGTCGTACGTCTTGAGGCCCGGCGCCGCGGCGAGCAGGCGGCCCAGGGAATTCCAACGGTCCTCATCGAGCGACGGATGCCGTTCGCCGGACTTGAAGCGCGCGCGCAGCGACGAGGCGGGAAGAGGCAGGTCCCAACGCCGTAACGGCGGGGACTGGACGTAGGAGGCGAGGCGGTTGCGGGGCGAGTCAAGGGCCGATCCGGGCAAGGTGTCGGCGTCGGCGAACGAATAAGGGGCGATGGACGCCGCCGGGGCCTTCGCGGGAACGAGCGGCTCCAGCCGCGCGATGTAGTCCGCGAGGAGAGCCTTCTCCGTGCCGCCGTATTCGCCCGCGGGCTCGCCCTGAACTTCGCGCAGCCGGTCGAGGACTCGGCGAGGGCGATATAAATAAGTCGACGAAGCGTTCAGGCCCACGTGCGGGTGCTCGACGCGGCGCACGCCCATCGCCCCGGCGGCCTTGGTCTTCATGATGCGCGCGACGACCGAGCGTTCGCCGTTGTACAGGTAATAGCCGGGTTTTCGCGCGTCGAGGAGGAAGGCCGTGAAGGTCGGATCGGTTCCGGTGAGATAATCCACCGCCTCGCGGTCGCCGCTCTTCCAAAGCTCTTCGACGACGCGCGCGAAGGCGGCCGCGGCGGCGGGCGAGGCCGCGGCGCTTTTGGGCAGGAGAGTCGAGCCCGCGCGGACCTGCGCGACGATTTGTTTCGCGTAGGCGGTCGCGCCGGCCCAGGCGTCCACGTAGCCCTGCGCTTGCGGGCTGACGCCGAGGAATTCGGGGGTGCCGTCCTTGGTGTGCCAGGTCTGGCCTTCCGGATAGCGCAAAGTGTTGTCGTCGATGGCGTCGCGGATGCGCGTGCGCGCCAGCCACAGCGCGTCCTGGAGCGGATAGCCGAGCACGGCGACGCCGAGAAACACGCTTTTGCCCGACGAGGTCAGCCTCTTATCATCGACGGCTTCGAGGACGAGCCTGTCGGCGGCGCTCGGACCCTCCGGCTCGACGGCGAGGCCGCGAGACTTCCAACCGTCCCACAGAGCGGAGAGCGCGGCGTCGCGCTCGGCCTCCGGCAGCTGGGCGAACTCGTCCGGCTTCCAACGGCCGAGCATCTCCTGGGCCATCTGCACGCGGGCCGCGGCGGGGGCGGCGCCGGCGGGCGTCGCGACGACGGGCGCGGCCGCGACGGGAGCGGCGGTTACGGGAGCGGGGACCACGGCGGCCTGGACGCTTGCGAGCAGGGCCGACGGCGCGAGGCTCGGGATCGTCAGCGACGGGTTGAGCGCGGTGAGGTCGAGCCTTAGCTGGGTGATGACGGGAGTCGGGGCCAAAGGCGCGTTGAACGCTGGCACGGTCTCGATCACCGCGGCGCGGGCGGCCTGCGTCAGGGCGAAGACGCTGGCGAGGAGGCGGAGGGGGCGCCCCGGGACTCTCATAGGGCTAGTATAGCCGTCTCCGTTTAAATTGCCAGACTTGCGTCGCTCAAAAGAAAGCCGCCCCGGCCATGCTGGCCGGGGCGGCTCTTTTAGGGAACACTCAGCTTTACCAGCCGGGCTTGCCCGACAGCAGTTCGTTGAACGCCGCGGAGGATCGCATTCGCTGCGCCGCGGACCCGTTCTCCGCGCCCGAGGGCGCGGACGGCGCCGCGGACGCGTCGTACGGCGCGCCGTCGCGGTTAAACAGGATCAGCGAATCGACGCCTGAGGCGTCCTTCGCCGTGACGATGATCAGCTTGAGCGAGCGCGTCGTCGCGCCCGACGCGTCCGTGCTCTCGCCGTTGACCAGCTTGATCTCGCTGACGCCCGAGGCGAGATACACCGGAGCGGCGTTCTCGTCATCGAGGTCGTATAAGGTCGCGCTCCGGTCGGCGCCCGAGATCACGATCTTGCGAGCGCCCTCCGGGTCGGCCACGGCCGCGAGCTCCGCGTCGTCGAAGTCGAGCTCGACCTGACGGATGACCTGAGAGGTCGACCCGTCGGGCTCGTGCTTGTCGTCGTAGACGAACTTGGCGCTATTCACGCCGCTCGCCAGCCACTGCCCGCCCGCCGCGGCCCCGTTCGGGTCGGTGACGGTCAGGTCGTAGAGGTACGCTTCCTTGGCCGAGCCAAGGATCTGGACGGAGCGCGTCCCGTCCAGACTGTACATCGTGTCCTCCTCCGGCGCCGGCGTCGCGGGGACGTTCGGCTCGGCGGGAGGCGCCACCACCGGCTGGGTCGGATCCGGGCGGACGACGATGGTGCCCGCGTTATCCTGGTAGCGGTAGTAGTTGTTGTCGATGATCACGTAGAGGACCGCCGAATTCATCGGATCCTGCCACCACCAGCGGCCGTCGTTGAGGTAAACCCAGCGGTTGTAGTACGGGTCGTACCACCAATGGCGGCCGTTGCTATAGCGGGTCCAGAAGTACGCGTCTCCGACGTAGAAGCCCCACCAGTGGTAGCCGAAGGTGTCGTAGTGGTGGCAGACGCGGCGCCCGTTCCAGTCGTACCAGCCGTAGCCGTGGTCGTTGCCGTTCCAGCCGCGGTGCACGCCGTTCATGTTGTTGATGATCGTCGTGTTGTTGATGATCGTGATGTGATCGCGGCCGGGAGGGATGCGGCGCCCGTACTGGTTCTGCCACGGTCGTTGCGTGACCGCTCCGCCGTCCCAGCGATTGCGCGGAGGGACGTTGGCCCGTTCGTCGCCGTGGTGGCGCGGATCGATGATCCCTCCCCGATCGACGGGGCGCGGAACGGGCATCACCCGTCCGTGACCGGGTTGTCCGGGCTGGCCCGGGCGAGGAGCGACGATGACCGGCGGTCTCTCATGCGGCGGCCGCTGACGGGGAGGCTGCTGACGAGGGGGCTCGCGGCGAGGAGGCTCCTGACGGGGAGGCTCGCGACGGGGCGGCTCCTGACGAGGAGGCTCGCGACGGGGCGGTTCCTGACGAGGAGGCTCGCGACGGGGCGGCTCCTGACGAGGAGGTTCGCGACGAGGAGGCTCCTGACGGGGAGGCTGCTGGTGGGGCTGCTCTTGGCGCGGTCCTTGAGGGCGATGTCCGCCCTCTCCTCGTCCGCCTTCGCGATGATCGCCGATGTTCACGATTCCGGCGGGCTTCGTGAAAAAGCTCATGTCGAGCAGTTTGCTGAAAACGCCTTCGTCGGCTCTGACGGAGCCCGCGCCCGTCACCAGGAAACAGGCTGCGAGCGCCATGATCTTCTTTATCATCTCATCTCCCTCACCGTCTCGTTCCATTCCTGTCGATAAAAAAGCCAGGAGAGCGAACCGGCGGCGTTCGCTCTCCTGGCTTCCCGGATTCGGTCCGGGCGTGGATGCTCCTCGACCAATCTCGAGGATTACAGGTTCGCTAAGGATACGCCGTTATCATTATTGTACCAGGGCCGTAAGACCTATGTATATAGGTACCTATTGGACCTATGCGACTATTTGGCGGAGAGGAGGGCGAGACGGGCAACGGCGTCGCGCGCGAGCGCGGAATCGGCCCGCGGCAGCTCGGGGCCGAAGCGGACGGCGACACGCCGGCGACCGAACAGGCGCGCGCGCAGGCTTCTCAGGAAGGAAGCGTCGGGGTGGCGGGAGAACGCCGAGCCCCACATTCCGTCGATGTAGGCGGGGATGACGGGCGCGCCCGTGCCGGCGGCGACGCGCTCGAAACCGCGGCGGAACGGATTGAAGGTTCCGTCGCGGGTGATCTGGCCTTCGGGGAAAACCACGACGGTCTCTCCGGCGGCCAGGGCGCGCCGCGCTTTGTACAGGGAGGCCTCAATGACGTCCTTGGGATCCTTCGGCGATATCGGGATCGCGCCGAGGGAGCGGAAGAGCCACTGCAGGCCGTAGGTCTCGTAAATGCTTCGCGCCATCAAGAAACGCATCGGCCGGTTCACCGCGAAGGACATCAGCACGGGGTCCATGAAGGAGACGTGGTTCGGAACGATCAGGGCGGGACCGTCGGGAACGCGGCCGAGGCCTTCAATACGAACGGCATAAACCAAGCGCACGATCGGAGCCGCAACGAAGCGGGCGAACCGGTAGTGTCGGAGCAGGAA
>CALRXP010000020.1:0-20104 GCA_943372155.1 Candidatus Endomicrobiellum trichonymphae
CGTCGAGGTCATCGCCGTCGCCGCCGCCGCCAAGAGCAAGGATGATGGCGTTCCGGAAATATCCTTCTACAGCTCCGTCGGTCCGGACATCGACCGCCGCTACGCGATCAAGCGTTTCCGCTTCAAGCCCGAGATCACCGCGATCGGCGGCGACGTGACGACCTCGCCGGGCTCGAGCAACGTGTACAAGGACGGCGTGTACTCCGCCAAGTCCAAGGACAGCCAGCGCTCAGCCTCCGATCTTGAAGACGGCAAGCACACCGCGATGTCGGGCACCTCGATGTCGAATCCGTCCTTGGCCGGCGTGGCGCTGCTGGTGAAGCTCGCGATGCGCGCTGCGGGGGCCATCACGCCCTTCGTCGCGGAGAATATTTCTTTCGCCGTGAAGGCCGTGCTGATGCGCACCTCGCGCGACATGGGCGTGCCGCTGTGGTTCCAGGGCGCGGGCTTCGTGGACGCCCTGGCCGCGGTGAAGCTCGTGGCCGAGTCGGGCACGCGCGCGCTCGGCGCCGGCCTGCGCGGGCTCTGGAACCGCATGACGCTCGCAGGCCCCGCCGCTCCGGCGGAGGGCGCCTGGGGCTGGCTCGAACGGCTGAAGTCGGTGCAAGACGCCGAAGACCGCGCGTTCCGCGAAGCCGAGCTCGCCAAGAGCGAGGCCCAGGCGCGTCAGGACGGCGACTCCGCTGACGAGTCATCTGAAGAACCTCCGGACCGCTCCGCTTCCGGCAATGCCGTTCAGGCCGAGGTCGTCAAGCGCTTCAACGCCGCCCGCGACGTCGAGATTCCGGCCCTGATCGCGGCGCTCAAGGATCCGGTCTGGCTCATTCGCCTTCGCGCCGCGTCGGTGCTGATGAACCTCAAGTCGCCCGCCTCCGCCGACGCCTTGGCCGACGCCGGTCTTAACGACTCGGACGCCCGGGTGCGGCAGATGGCGTTCCTCGCCTTGGCCGAAATCCCGACCCACACCGTGGATGCCCTTCTTCAGAAGGCGGCGGCCAACGACACGTGGGACGTCGGAATCTACGCCGCCTACGCTCTCATCCGGCGCGGCGACCGCTCGGTGATCGCGCGGGTCGTGAAGGAATTGTCCGCCGCGGACAAGCGCGGGCGCTTTTCGGCGACGTGGCTTCTAGGGCAGATCGGCTCTTACGCCACCGCGGCCGAGGCTGAGGGCCTGTCGGGACGCGTGCGCGACCGCGCCGAGCGAGGCAATATCCGCCATCTCGCGTCGGCGTCGCTCTCGAACCTCGCCGACGCCGCTCCCGAGGCCCTCAGCGACCGCGTCGTCACCGACCTGCTCGACGCGGCGGGTCCGGAAAATCTGGCGCTGACCCGCACGATCGCCAAAATATTCCCGGTGGCCGTGCGCAGCAAGGCCTTCGTCGCGCGTCTGCGCGCGGAGCCGCTTAAGCCGATCATCACGGACTTCGTGGTGAAGAACCGCGACGCCATCAGCAAGCCCGGCGCTTTGAGCGAGCTCGTCCAGCTTCTCGCGCGGGCCGCCGGCGTGCCGCTCGACGCGCCGACCTCGCCGATGGACTCCTCGGGCGCCGGCGTCTCGGGCGTGGACGAGGCGATGGGACCGGTGGACCTCTTCGTCGTTCCGCCGTCCGGAGAGGGCTCGCTTGACGCCAAGACAGCGACGCGCTTCGAGACGGTCACGAAGGCTTCCTTGCCCGTCTCCCGCGCTCTCTGGCTTTCCGTCCCGGAGCATAAGCTTTACGCGCTGACCATCGAGCTCGAGCATCGCGGCTGGACCGTGCGCCGCTCTCTCCCCTATTTCCCGCTGTCGACCGCTCCGGCCGAGCCCGGCGGAGTGACTCTCGACTTGGGCGCCGGAGAGACGGAGGCCGCGCTTGCGCCGGACGCCGACCTGTCCTTGGTGCGCGTCCGCGCGTCCGCCGGCGTGTCCGAGGTCCGCGTCATGGACGCCCTCGAGCGCGTCGCCGCGGCGGCCCAGGGCAAGGGTCCCGTTCTGATCTCACTGACCTTGGCCGCGCCCGTCACTCGGCGCACGCCGCTGTCCATGCTCATCGACCGCCTCGTCGCGTCGGGCATCGGCGTCGTCGTCGGCGCCGGTAACGCGGGGCCGAAGGCCGGAACCGTCGCCGCCCCTGGTGATTCCGCGCTCGCCGTCGTCGTCGCCGCCGCCAGTCGCGACGGCCTCCAGTTCTACTCCTCGCGCGGCACGCCCGAGGCTCCGCGAGTCACCTGGACCGATCTCGTGGACGATTTGAAGCCCGGCGAGGCCCTCGCCGACGCGGCCGTCGCCGCCGCGGACGCCGTACTCGGCACGCCCGCTCCCGCTCCGGGCAAGATACTGGGCACGGCCGTCGCGGCCGAACGCACCGCCACCAAGCTGGCCGCTCTGGCGAAGGTTCTGTCCGAGGGCATGACGGCCGCGGGCCGATCCTTGCCCGACGGCTGGTTCCTGTATCTGACCGCCTTGGTCAAGCGCACCACCACGCCGATGCCGACCTACGGCGAGCACGAGGTCGGCTCCGGCCTCTTCGACTCGACCGACGGGGCCATGGATTCGCTCAAGGCGCGGTTGCATGATCCGGAAGCCCTCGCCCGCGACGCGAAGTCCTTCGCCGATGAAGCCCGTGAGCTGACGGCTCCTCCGTCCGCGCCGGCGACGCCGAGCGTCAGCCTGGCGCGTCGCGCCATCCGCGCGACGTTGAGCGGCCTGCTCGCCTTCTCTCCCGCGGCCGCGCCCGCCCGCGCGCTCGCCGAGCACGCGGTCCGCTCGCAGAAGGCTCCGTCCACGGGCGGCGGCTGGTGGAAGGATGGCTCCGCGACCCGCACCGCCGTGACCGTGCCGCTCTACGCCTTGCGCCCCGTAAAAAAAAACTCTGACGCGGGAGTAGGGAAGTACTCGGACCTCGGCCGCTATTACCGCGAGGAACTCGCCCCTCAGGGCGTCGACGCCGTCCTCCTCCTGCCGCACTTCGCGACGCTCGACGAGAGCCCTTACGCCCCGGTCAGCCTGTACGCGCTCAACGAAGATCAGATCGACTGGTCTCTGGTTCCGGAAGCCAAGCCCGTCGCGGCGCCCTCTCAGAGCGTGGACTACGCGTCGCTGCGCGCCCGGGAAGGCGCGATCGCGCGCGAGGCGCGGGCCCGCTTTCTGAAGAGCGCGTCCCCTGAGCGCGCCGCCGACTACGCCGCCTTCGCCGCGAAGAACGCCGCCTGGCTCGACGAATACGCGGAGTTCATGGCGTTGTCCGCCGCGATCGGCAAGCCCGCCCTTGATTGGACCGGGTCGGAGCAAAGCGCGGCGCGGGCCAAACCCGGCTTCGCCGAGCAAGTTGAGACGCGACGCTGGTCTCAATGGCTGGCTCACGGCCAGATGAAGGCCGCTCTCGCCGAAGTGCACGCCGCGGGCGGCAAGGTTCTCTTCGACATCCCGATGTTCCGCGCCAAGAACGGCGTGGACGCGTGGAAACGGCCGGAGCTGTTCGCCGATCTGCGCACCCGCAACCCCGGCATCGTCAACGCCTGGACGCACGAGGACTGGAAGGACCTGGCGCTGTGGCGCTGGTCGGAGCTAGTCCAAAACGGCTACGCGGCGGCGCTCGATCCCTACCGTCATTGGCTCGAATTCGGCTTCGATGGCGCGCGCGCCGACGCCCTGCACTTCGCCTATAAGTTCGGCAACGGCCAGCTCGCGAGCGGCGACGAGCCCGGCGACGCGTACGTGGCGGCGCTGGCCAAGGTTCTGGCCGCGCGCGACGCCTTCCCGCTCGCCGAGGCCTTCGAGGGCAAGGACGCGGACGCTCGGCGACTGGGCTTCGTCACGGTCGGCGGCGACTGGAAGAAAGTGAGCTCTCATGACGACGCGCGCAGCCCCGACTTCCTCGGCCGTTACTTCGCCGCGCGGCGCGAGCCCGGCTCCGGCGCCGCGGCCAAGTTCGTCGCGTATACGCTCGGCGATGAGTGGCGCGACCCGTTCGGCGTGAAGGAGATGCGCGACGGCGTCTCGACCTGGCGTTACCGAATTCCCCTGCCCGAGGACGCCGACTACGCGAGCCGCGCGCGCTCCGACGCGCGCCCTCAGCTGCGGGCTCTGAAAGCGATCAAGGACGGCGACGTATGGGGGGCCTTCTCGGCCGTGAAGACCGCGTTCTTCGCCGCGGCCGACGCCTTCGTCAAACGCGACGGCAAGTCGGTCCAGATCTGGGCCGCGAGCATGGACTGGTTTCTCGAGGAGTGGGGGCGAGATACGTTCATCTCATTGCCGGGCTTATTGCTGTCCACCCGGCGCTTCGACGACGCGAAATCCGTCCTACGCCGTTTCGCCGAGTTCGAGAAGGACGGCCTGATCCCCAACCGCATCGCCGGCAAGAATTCCGAGTACAACACCGCCGACGCTCCGATGTGGTACATCCAGGCGCTCAAGTCGTACGCCGAGGCGTCCGGCGACTGGGCGTTTGTCGATGAGATGACGCCCGTCGTGCGTCGGATCATCGGCGCGTACGAAAATGGCGCCTCCTACGAGCGCTACAGCCGCAAAAACATCATCAAGATGGATTCGGATGGCCTCGTCTCCACTCCGGCGCAGGCGACCTGGATGGACGCCGATCCCGAGGGGCGCGACCAGCCCGTCACTCCGCGCAACGGCAAGACCGTCGAGATCAACGCTCTGTGGTACGCGAACCTGCGCTTTCTGGCCGCGCTCGAGGCCCGTGCCGGCGACGCCGCGGCCGCGACGTCGCGCAACTCCTTGGCCGATAAGGTGAAAGCCTCGTTTAACGAGAAGTTCTGGTTCGTCACTGAGGACAATCGTCGCGCTTGGGGCGAGACGGGCGGGGCTCTACGCGACGTGGTCGAGGGCGACCCTCATGGCGACGCGATCCGCCCCAACATGCTCTTCGCGGTGAGCCGCGGCGGCGATCTGCTCGATCCCGCGCGGCGTCGCGCCGTCGTCCTCGCCGCCACGCGCGACCTGCTCACGCGCATGGGACCGCGCACGTTGTCCGACCGGGACAGCGGCTACCGCGCGACGTACGACACCGGAAAGCCTCCACTCGAGAAGGACCAGGCCTACCATCAGGGCACCGTGTGGCCGTGGCTGATGGGCGCTTATGCCGAGGCGCTGGCGCAGGTGCGCCGCGACATGGGCTGGGACGAGGCGCGGGTCGGCGCGGAGACGCGGAGCCTGATCACGCCGCTCGTCGAAGCTCTTGCCAATCGTCCCGAAGGCTCCTTGCCCGAGGTGTACGACGGCGGCGGAAACGAAGCCGCGCTCAAGAACTTCTCGCTCGATGATCCCGCGGGCCTCGCGCCGGTCTTCAAGACCGCCGGCCCCGCTCAAAATCCCGGCGGAACGCGTTCGCAGGCCTGGAGCGTCGCCGAGATTCTCCGTCTCCTCGCCCGCTAAGCGGTCGCCCGGAAGGCAACCCGCTCTTTTTGAGAGCCTCCATTTCTCCCTCGATGGTTTTGATCATTATTATGGTCAAAACCCTCCTCTCAAGAATGAGAAAGGAAAAAAGAGAGGGATGGCCTCCGGCGGATTAATTCCCGGCGAAAACGTTCGCGGGTTTCGGCGTGTTCGGGGGCGACGGCGCCTGGCTAGGGTCGCGGCTCGGATCGGGGAACGGATAGCGGAAGGGATACGGATTCGGGAAGCGCATCGGGAAGGGCAGCTTCCACGACGGGTCGATGTCCTCGCGCGTGACCGCCTTGAACGCGCCGTTGGGCGAGCACAGCACCGCGGGGTTGTCCGTGACGCCGGCGGAGGCCTTCAGACAGTCGATCGGAGATTTATCCACGGCGCCGGAGCACAGCAAGGCGGGGAACTGAGTCAGGCCCTTGGCCGCGACGTAGCAGTCCACCGGCGCGTTCGACTTGGCGCCCGCGCACAGCAAGGCGGGGTAGTCGGTGAGGCCCTTGGCGGCGGCGAAGCAAGACACCGGCGCGTCCGTCTCCGCGCCGGCGCACAGCAAAGCCGGGTAGTTCGTCAGGTTCTGGGCGGCGGCGAAGCACTTGAGCGGGTTGGTGGATTCCGCGCCCGAGCACAGCAGCGCGGGGTAGTTGGTCACATTTTTGGCCGAGGCGAAGCACACGAGCGGCGCCTGGGACTTGGCGCGCGCGCACAGCAGGCCGCCGAATTGGGTGAAGCTCTTGGCCGCGGACCAGCAATCCACCGGCGCGTTCGATTCCGCGCCGGAGCAGAGCAAGGCGGGATAATCCATCAGCGCCTTCGCGGCGGGAAAGCAGGCGGCGGGGGCGACGGTCGCCGCGCCGGCGCACAGCAAGGGCGGGTAGTTCGTCAGGGGCTTGGCGGCGGCGTAGCAGTCGATGGGACCGGGGGCGGCCTTCGCTACAAACGGAAGCATCGCAAGGACGACGAGAATACCCTTCATCTCTCCTCCGCGCGTCTACGCCAATTGAGCCGAGTATACAGATTTTCCGAATGATAGAATGGCGGCATGACCCGTCTTTGGGCCGCCTTTTTTATGACTCTCGCGACGCCGCTTTTGGCGGCGAATCCTGCCGCCTTGTTCGACGCCCACGGATGCCGCTCCTGCCATAAGGTCGGCGCTCGCGGGGGAAACTCCGGCCCCGATTTGACGATGGTCGGCCATCGCCGGCCGAAGGCGTGGCTCGAAAGCTGGCTCGCGAGCCCGCGCGCTTACAAACACGACACGATGATGCCCGAGCAGGGCCTGAGCGTCGCCGATCGCGCGGGCTTGGCCGAGTTTCTCTCGGCCCAGTCGGGTCAAGCGTGGGGGGAGCGCCGTCCGTGGGACATGACGTACGGCGTCGAGCAGGGCAACCTGATCTTCGTCCGCTCCGGCTGCGTCGCCTGCCACGGCGCGGGCGGCCGCGGCGGCCACCCGAACCCCGGCGGGCGCGGCGGCTGGATTCCGGCCTTGCCGCCCTTGCTCGCGACCTATAAGAAGAACGAGCTCCTCACCAAGCTCAAGCGCGGCGCCAAGGCCGACTCCGAGCCCGGCCAAATCGCCTCGGTGGATATGCCCGGCTGGACCGGCGTCCTGAACGACTCCGAGCTCGACGCGCTGGCCGACTATCTTCTCACGTTGGGCAAGCCCGGCCCCAAAGACGGAAACCCCAAGGACGAATTCTAAACTTATGAGCGACCTCCACGAGTGGCTGAGCCTCCTTCTGCGCTGGACCCACGCGATCACCGGGATCATGTGGATCGGCCAGACCTACCTGTTCAACTGGATGGAGAAGGCCTTCGAGCCGCCGCGCGACGCCAAGGCCAAGCCCAATATTTCGGGCGAGCTGTGGATGGTGCACGGCGGCGGCTTTTACCTCGTCGAGAAGCAGAAGTGGCCTGAGATCATGCCGCGCGTCCTGCACTGGTTCAAGTGGGAGGCGATGCTGACCTGGCTGTCGGGCTTCCTGCTTCTCTCGCTCATGTACTGGGCGGGCGCGCCGCTGCTCGATTACGGCTCGGAGCTTCCTCGCTGGAAGGGCATCCTTATTTCGGCGGGCGCCCTCGTCGGCGCGGTCGGCGCTTACCGTCTGATCTGGAAGACTCCGTTCGGCCGCACGGAGGCGTCCGGCGGTGTTACGTGGTATCTGTTTCTCGTCGCCTCCGGCTGCGCGCTCATGAACGTCCTGAGCGATCGCGCGGCCTACCTGCATGTGGGCGCCATGATGGGCACGGTGATGATGACCAACGTCTGGATGACGATCATCCCGAACCAGAGGAAGATCATGGCCATCTCTGAGGCGAACGGCGCTCCGCGTCCGGAGCTCGCGCTCGAGGCCAAGCGCTGCTCCAAGCACAACACGTTGATGTCCATGCCGCTCCTGTTCCTGATGCTGAGCAACCACTACCCGTCCATCACCTTCGGCGGCCCGCACCCGCTTCTGTTGCTCGCCGTCCTGCTCCCGCTCGGCGCTTACGCCGCGCACCTCATCCGGGAGCACTCGTGAGCGAAGCCGGCATTCTCCGCTGCCACGCCTGCGGCGCTCCGGCAGATCCGAAGGATACGGCCTGCGGCCACTGCCGCGCCCCGCTGCACGCGATCCGCTGTCCGTGGTGCTTCGGCTGGACGTACGCCGAGTCCCGCGATTGCGCGCGTTGCGGGTCGACGCCCGAGCCGCTCCCGGACGCGAAGCCTGCGATGTGCCCGTCGTGCCGCGTGCCCTTGGCGAGCCGGGCCCTTCTCGGAGGCGCGAGGCTCGCCGGTTGCACGAACTGCGAGGGCGTGTGGGCGGACGCGGCCTCTTTTAAAACGATCTGCGCCGACCGCGAGACTAAATCGGCCTATCTCGGCGACGGCTCTTTGCTGTCGGCTCCGTCCGCGTCGGATCCCCAGACCTCTCCGATCGTCTATCGCCCCTGCCCCGTGTGCGGCGAGCTCATGAACCGGTTCAATTTCGCGAACTGCTCCGGAGTGGTCCTGGACTCGTGCCGGCCGCACGGGGTGTGGTTCGATCCCGACGAGCTACGCCGCATCGTCGCCTTCATTCGCGGCGGAGGGCTCGATTTGGCGCGCGCCAAGGAAAAGCTGGCCCTCGAACTCGAGAGGCGGCGCCTGGATCAAGCCGCGGGCGAGCCCGAGGCGTATTCCTCGCCCGGCTTTCAGCCGCCGGTGCCCGCTTCGATCGTCTCCGCGCGCGACCTCTTGCGTTTTCTCCTCGACAAGTAGCGGCGCGTCGGGGAGGTCTTGCGCAACCGGGAATCAGCCTCTATCCTTGGGTGATATGAGGAGAATCCCGCCCATGAAGCCCGCGCGTCTCGCCCTCGCCGTTTTCTTCCTGTTTTCGTCCACCCCTCTTCCCGTCGCGGCTGCGGACCCTCTGCCCGGACCGGCGATGGCCGCCGCGGCTGCGACCCGCGAACCCGTCTCCTCTCCCGCGACGGTGGTGACGGTATCGGGTTCCGGCACGTCCGGTTCGATCCTCCCGGCGATCCCGGGCGCGCCTACGGAGGAGCGCATCCAGCTCGACAAGATCACCACGGTGAACACGATCAAGCAGCAGGAGTATCTGCAGCGAGTCCGCCCGCTTACGGAGGAGCGCGACGAGCAGGTGTTGCGGAACACCTTGCTGGCGGAGAAGCTCCGCGCCGAGCTCGCCCCGATCGAGCACGAACAGAGGAAGCTCCAGATCAAGGGACAGGTCGAGGATGAGAAGACGAACCAGAACGTCGCGGCCTTGCGCTATCAGCGCGACAAGGTCCGGCTCGAAAACGACATCGCGCGCGAGAAGATCAACGCCGAGCAGATCCGGTACGACGCCGACAAGCTCCGGCTCGATCAGGAAAAGCTCAAGCGCGAGGCGATCGTCGCGGAGCTGGATTTCCAGTCGCGTAAGCTACACCAGGAGATGGACCTCGCCGACAACAAGACGGTGGCCATCAAGGCCGACCTCGACCTGCGCGAGAAAAAGGAGCTGTGGCGCAAGCAGGCCAATCGCGAGCCCGAGTACCTCAAGGACCCGTTCAAGAACGGCGTGCTGACCATCAGCGACCGGCGCATCGCGATGGACGGTCCCATCGTCTACGGCACCGCGGATTTCGTGACCGAGCGCATCCACTACTTCAACAACAAGTCCGAGGAGCTGCCGATCTTCCTCGTCATCGACCGCAGCCCCGGTGGCTCGGTGATGGAGGGCTACCGCATCCTCAAGGCGATGCAGGCGAGCAAGGCGCCTGTGCACGTCGTGGTGAAGTCCTACGCCGCCAGCATGGCCGCCACGATCGCGACCTTGGCGCCGCACTCCTACGCCTACCCCAACGCCGTCATCCTGCACCATCAGATATGGAGCGTGACGTTCGGCAATCCGACCCAGCAGAAGCAGCAGCTCGACATCATCAAGGAGTGGGACCGCCGCCTGCGCGAGCCGATCGCCCGCAAGATGGGCACCAGCGTGGATAAGTTCACCGCCGAGATGTACAAGCAGAACGTGGACGGCGACTGGGAGGAGTTCGCGGATGCCGCCGTCAAGCTCAAGTGGATCGACAGCGTCGTGGGGGAAATCAAGGAAACCGGGTTCTTGAAGGAGCCCGAGGTGGCGGCCGAAGAGAAGCCCAAGCTCCCGTTCGGCCTGGCCGAGGAGTCGGACGCGAAGGGCGACCGCTTCGTGCGCTTGCCGCGGCTTCAGCACGCCGACGCTTACTTCCTTTACAATCGCGACGGGTACTACCGCTAGCGGATGGACCTTAAATCGGTCCTCCTCCAGAGCGAGGACGCCCTGCCGACCTTGGAGCAGAATTTATCGACCGGCACGGTCGCCGCGCCGTCCTTGCCCACCATCACCGCCGACGCGTCCACCTACTGGAAGATGGGGGCCAGCACGGTCATGGGTCTCGCCGGGATGGTCCTACTCGGCTACGGCAAGAAGAACGCGGACGTGCAGAAGATCATCATCGGCCTGCTGCTGACGCTCGGCAGCATTTTTATTTTCTAATCGGCGAGGTAGGTGAGCAGGCGCTTGCGCCAGCCCGGAAGCCAGCGGCTCTCGCCGCGCGCGGGCGGGCTGTTGGCCACGCGGCGGGTGAGGGCGGCGTCGGCCGACTTTGAGAAGGACTCCACGGACGGCTGTCCCGCGGCGACGTCGTCCATGCCTTCGAGAACCTGAAGCAAGCCCCAGCCCTGGCCGTTGTAGCGCTCGGAGGGGTTGACGCCCTCGCCCTTGAAGTTCACGTAGTCCATCAGGGCGTACACGCCGTTCGGCGCGGCGGCGACCCGGTCGAAGCGTGCCGAGAGGGCGGCGCGTTCGGCGGCGGGCGCGGCCTGGAGAATCCTCGGCAGGGCCGCTTCCACCCGGTCGGCGGCGTAGCGGGCCTGGATCCCGATCGTGCCGGCGAGGAGCTGACGCAGCTCGTTGGTGCGTGCGCTGTGGAATTCGCGATCGAACTCGGCCTTATCACGCCACGGGCAGGGGGGCTTCGATTGGAGCCAAACGGGGAGCGTCACGCCTTTGGCTGCGAGCGCGTCGAGCAAGCCGGGGAAGCTCTCGGTGAACGGGCCGGGCTCGCCCCGCTTGTACCAGATGAAGTGGCCGATGCCGAGCGAGGCGAAGTTCTCGCCTTCGTTCCAGTGCGTGAGCCGTTCGACCGACTGCCCTGCCTCGTTTTGCCAGATCTTCTTACCGATCTTCAGCGCCTCGTCGTCGCTGAGGCGGATGTCGGCGTGGGCGCACGACGCGGCGATCAACACGACGACGCTGAGGAGAGCGCTCTTCATCATGCGCTCATTTTAGCACGGCGCAAGGAGTCCACGCCCTCTTGAAAACGCCAGGCCGCGACGAAGGCCGCGGCGGTGAGGAGGTGCCAGATCGCGTGGAACTGGATCAGGTGATCGTCGGGCCGGCAGGCGAGGTCGCTGTGATCGAGATGCCAGCAGACGTAGGCGGCTATCAGCAGCAATTGCATGAGCCAGAACGAACCGTAAGAAGGCGCGTCGCGCCGCGTCAGCATGAGTTCGAGCTCCAAGGCGGCGAGGGCGAGCGCCTGCAGGAGCACGATGGTTTGGATGCCCCAGCCCAGGGCGCGAAAGGCGAACAACGCGGCCAGGCTGGTCGCGACCAAAGCGGCCCAGAACCGTTTCCCGCCGCGCTCGTCGAGCCGTTCCGCCCTCACCAGGGCGCGCGCAAGCGCCCAGCCCAGCAGGAGGAACATGCCGGCGTAGTCGAGCACCTGGCCCGCGAAAGTATAGGAGGCGTGAAAGACGAACGATGTGGCCCCGACCGCGAGGGACACCGGCCCGAGGCCGCCGGCCGACAGCGCCTCGCGCCGGTTGGCCCGCTTCCAAATCCAAACTCCCACGGCGAGATAGGCCAGGTTCGACCAGGTATTGGCCGGCGCCGTGATCCAGCCGCCCAGGTTGGCCTCGCAATGTTTGATATCGGGCAAGGTCCAGCCGCTCCAGGGGGAGCCGGCGGGGAGGGGAGGCACGAAGCGCGGATTCACGCCGAGACTTTACCGAAAAGAGGGCCGTCGGTCCATCTGGGACGGGGGGCCCGGTTAGGCCTAGGCCGCTTGGCGGCCCATTTCGGCCCCGGTGGCCCACAGGGAATGGAGAGGGCTCTTGGTAGGATAGAGGCATGATGAAACCCGCCCTCGCCGCCATCGCCGCGCTGCTCCTCTCCGTCGCCGCCTCCGCCCAAACCGGGTCGTGGAGCCGCCTCGAGGGACAGCACAGCAAAATCGCGCAGCGCCGCGCGATGGCCGTGAACGATGCGACGGAGTGGGCCAAGGTCTGGAAGGAGCACGACGCCAGCGCCCCCGTCCCCGCCGTGGATTTCGCGAAGGAGAGCGTGGTCGCCGTGTTCCTCGGTGAGACCCCGAATACCGGCGTGAAGATCGAGATCGTCGTTCAGAAGGACATGATCGATGTGACCCGCCTGAACGTCTTCTATAAGGAAGTCCGCTCCGCGTCCAAGTCCTTTTCCGCCGCGATGATCTGCCAGCCGTACGCGATCGTTAAGGTGCCCAAGGCCGCCGTGGTCTCCATCGAGGCCGACGGCAAGGTTCTTTCCCCCGAGAACCCCCAGCCCGTGATGAACCCGCGCAACGAGTCCAAGGTGCGCGCGCTTCTCGAGACGCCGTCCTTCGACGGCCGCTAATAGGCCCCTCGGCCCTCTAGGCCCTGGGCTCAACGACCCCTCGACAATTCAGGGTTCCGGGCCTATACTCCCACTGTGAAGCGACCCCTCGCCTCCGCCTTCGCCCTTCTGTTCGCCCTGTCGTCTCCGGGTGTGCCCGCCTATGAGGCGGCCGCGCAGACCCTGGGCAAAACCGGCGGCAGCATCGGGGCCTCGGGCGACGCCGCGACCTCGGTCAACTCCGGCGCCAAAGCGGGGGGCTTGTCCGCTCCCGTCGCACTTCCGGCTTCGGCGCTCGGCCTCAACAGCGCTCTGATCCCCGGCGCGGTCGCGCCGGTGCTGAGCCCGTCCGCGATCCCGTCGGCGTCCCAGGGCGTCGCGATCGCGGCGCCCGCGGCCATCGGTTTCGCCCAACCCTCCGCCTTCGGCGGAGTGCCGGTTTCCGCCGCCGCCAGCGATGTTCCCGGCGCGGCGAAGGGATCGGTGCCCTCCGCGCTCACGCCGGCGGCGAAACCCTCCTTGACGGGGAAAGCTCCGGGCGGCCTTTCGGCGGCGTCGAAGCAGGTTGAGGCTCTTTCCGCGCAGACGCAGCCGGTCCTCGAGGCGGTCAAGAAAGGCGACGCGACCGGGGCGCTCAACGGCGTCTACGAAAACCGTTCGTCGCGGGGCGAGCTCGGAGCGGTGCGCGGAAAAGACGGTTCCTCCGCCCTCCGGTCCCGCCTTATGCGGTCCGCGGCATCCTCCTACGATCATTCTTCCGAACAGGTCCCTTCCGCGGCCGCGCCGGCGCAGCCGACCTTGGTCTATCACGCGTCGAAGCCGGGCAACGAAGCCAAAATGCTGGCGCTCCTCTCTCGCAGCCTGCAAGAGAACGGCTATCCCGCCTATAAAACGAAGATCGATCGTTCCGAGGCCAACGACAACGAGCCCGTGGTCGTGATCCTGGCTCCCTCCTCTCGCCATAAGGTTCCGGTCGACGCCGAAGGCGGCCGTCAGGCCGAGGGAGTCGTCCATCTCGTTTTGGACGCGTCCTGGCTGATCCAGGAAGTCTGGCCCGACGGCAAGACCACCATCCGGGTCAAAAAGGGCGTCGTTTTCGACGCGCACGGTCAGGCGACCGTCGTCGAATACGAGCACCCGCGCAAGGACCACTACTTCACGGACTACTTCACCCTCGGCGCCAACGACCGCGACGACGGTGTTCCGTTCGAGAAGAACCTGGACGTCGCGCAAGGCAACTCGGTCCAGCTCGAGGGCATCACCAACGACAAGCTCATCACCCGCATGCTGATGGCCGAGCAAGGCATCGAGGTCCCGGCCACCCAGGCCTTCGTCATGCCGGGGCACAGCCTGCGCCAAAAGCTCGGCAAGGTGGGCTCGGGGGAATCCGAGCTGACCATCGACGCGATGCCCGTGGCCGAGCAGGAGGCGTCTCGCCGGCTCAACGCGCCCATTCATGACTTTTTACAGCAGGTCAAATTCCCGATCGACGAGACCGGCCGGCCCATCGCTGAATTTCATCTGACGGCGATCGACTTCCCGGGCGCGGCGCCGCGTCGCTTGAAGGTCATGGTTCCGGCGTACCCGGTGCACCAGGCCGCGTTCGACCTCTTCACGAGCCCCTCGATGACCGCTGAGGGAACCGTGACCATCGAGGCGGTCGGCGTCGATGCCGCCGTGCCCGGGATGAAGACCAAGGTCACGGTGAAGCTCGGCAAAGTTCCGTGGCTCGGCGAAAAGGCGACTCCTCTCCGCAAAAAGTTGAACGCGTTCCTGGATACCTATACGCGGCCGGAACTCGTGGTCAAACCCTCCGGGCCGGCCTACCATTCCGGGTACGGCGTCGGCTTCTTCGATAAAGCCGCGCGCAACGCGATGTACACGCGCGCGGTGGCCCTCGCCGGCAGCCTCTACATGACCGACGACGGCGTCGTGCTGGCGGACAGCCGCGTGAATTCCGCCGTACTCATTCGCAAGGGCCGCAAGATGGAGACCACCCTGCGGGTTCTCGGCGTCCGCACGCCGTGGGACGATTTCGTGACGAGCGGCGTCTTCGCGCGCGTCGGTCCTTGGGGTAAGCCCACGACGGCGGAAGCTCAGGATCCCCGGGACAACGCTACGGTCGAGCCGATCGAGGATTTGCTGGCCGAGTGGAAGGTGACCTACGGCTTGACCGACCGTGAGATCAGCAAGCTCAAGGCCGACATCCGCGCCTTGGGCCCCACCGCTTTCAAGACGATCTCCGAGAACGAGAAGAAGCGCGTCCGTCAGGGCGACGAGCCCTTTCACGCGCAGTCGGACATGATCGGTCTCGACGTCATGATCGAGGTCCGCAATCTTCCCAACGGACGGGTCAAGCTGGTGCCCGTCGTCATCGAGGTCAACGACCAGGACGCTGGCGGCCAGTACAACCTCGATCAGATGTACCCGGACCGGAAGGGCGAGCACTCGCACCTCTGGGTCGCGACGATGATCCAGCGCGCGCGCCGCAACGCTCTGCGCGGCAAACGCATCCTGCTGGTGGGGGCGGGCTACGAGGGCAAGCGACCGATCTTCGTGCGGGCCAAGGAACTCGGCGTCAAGATCGTCCTCGCCGGCCCGCGCAACGCGTTCGTGGACTCCCTGATCAAGGACGGCCTTGTCGCGGAGTACATCGAGTCCGACAACACCAACGTCGCGGAGGCGCGTGACGGCATCCGCAAGAAGCTCCTCGCGTCCGCCCGCAAGAACGGCAAGCTCGACGGGCTCACCACCTTCTGGGAGGACGACGTCGAATTGACCGCGCTCATCGCTCAAGATCTCGAGTTGCCCTATCACACCCCCGACGCCGCGCGCATTGCCCGTAGCAAGTTCGGCACCCAGAAGAAGCTAAAGGAAAAGAGCGTTGTGGCCGTCCGGCACGAGGTCGTTAAAAATTTCTTCACCGTCCCCGATGGGGAAGGGCGCGAGGCCTTGACCAAGGATTTCGTGAATGCCGCTAAGCGCGTCGGCTTCCCCCAAGTGATCAAGCCCGAATCGGGCGCGGCGGCCATCGGGACGGAAAGGATCAACTATCTCGAAATGGCCGTGCCCACTTATGTGCGTATCAGCGGCTTGATCAATCCCAAGACCGACCCGATATTCGCCGTGAACTCCAACCTGATGCTCATGCAGTATCTGAACGGCTTGGAGTACGACGTGGATCTTGTCATGGTCGGCGGCGAGCCGGTCTTCTGGTCCATCGCCGACAATAAGCCCACTCGCGAGCCGTCTTTCCTCGCCACCGGCTCGCGTCTTCCGAGCACGCTCCCGGCCAAGGATCAGAGGGCGGCCATCAACCAAGCCATTGAGTCGGCGAAAGCCTTAGGGCTGACCGACGGCGTCCTTCACATGGAGGGCAAGGTCACCTCCGAAGGCCCCCGGCTGATCGAGGCCAACGCGCGCATGGGCGGCACCTACGTCCACGAGTGGATCAAGGCGGTGTGGGGCGTGGACCTCGCCGAGGAAGGGTTGATGGCGGCCGCGCGCATCGGCGGCAAGCCCTACAAGCCCGCGAAGCCTTTGATCCATCTGGACGGAGACTTTTTCAACGCGGACAAGCCCGGAACCATCAAGGCGATCATCGTGCCGGACGAGGTGAAGTCGATGCCCGGCTTCATCCGCATCCGCGAGGCCAAGCACGTCGGCGACAAGATCACGCTCGAGGAAAACGGTGGCTACGCGCGCGTGCTCATGATCGAGGTCGGCGGCAAGACTCCGGCGGAAGCGCGCCGCAACCTCGAGGCCGTCAAGGCCAAGATCCAAGTCATCATCGAGTAGCCCCGGGTCCTGCGGACCCGATTCCCTAGGCCATTTCCCGACGCGATTAAGGACCTTCGTCCCTTCGCGGTTTCCTGGGCCGTTGCTAGACTCGGGGCATGATCTATCGAGCCCTCGCCGTTCTGTTCCTCGCCTCCCCCGTGTTCGCGCAATCGTCGGTCGTTGCCGAACGACCGGGCGACGCCTATCCCCAACCCGGACCGACTCCCGCTTCTTGCCCGCCGGGTTTTCACCGCGAGTTCGATGAGGCCTCCGGCCGCACCGGCTGCGTTAAGAATTCTAACGACGAACCCAAGCCCTCCGCCTCTCGCAACGGCCGCGCGGCGGAGCTGAGCGCCGCCCTCGGCAGCGGCGACCAGGCGGCCTTCGCCCCGGCCCTGGAAACCTTCTTCGACGCCTCGCAGTCGCGCGGGATCGCGCCCGGCGCGGTGACGGCCGGACCTTGGCGCGAGCGGCCTTCAGGGCTTGTGAAGGTCGGTGTGACCGAGGATGTGGGCAACAAGCTTCGCGACCGCAATGACAAGAAGCTCGAAGAAGCGACCAAGCAACAGAAGGAAACGGAGAAGGCTTGGAAAGATTATAAAGACAAGAAGAGCGTCTCGCCCCGCCCTCCGACCGCGGACGAAGTCTCGATCGGCGGCAAGGGTTGACATGAACCCTAGGTCTTCGCGGCCGAAAACCCTAGGCCATTTCCCGACGACGCTTCGGGCCCTTCGTCCCTACGTGCAACAGACCTGCGTTGGTAGACTCGGTCCATGAACCGATCCCTCGCCGTCCTCGTCTCGATTCTCGTCGCCACGCCGTCCTTCGCGCAGATGCGCGTCGTCGCTCCCGCGTTGACGGGCGGCGCTCCGGCGTTGAACCTTCCCGTGACTCCGACGCTCGGCGGCGTCTCCGGCCTGTCTCTCCAGCCCGTTTCGGCTCTGTCCCTGACGCCCGTCCTCGCCGCTTCGGCGCTGACGCCCTCGCCCGCGCTGATCACGCCGATCGTTCCCGCGGCCATCGGCTCCGCGAAGGCGCTCACCACCTCGCTCTCGGCCGCTTCGGCGCAGGGTAAGGATCAGGCGCCCGCGCTCGCCGCCGCCTTCGACGGTTTGAAGGCCGCGTCCGCCAACGACGGGGTCTCCGTCCCCGCCGCTCCCGCCGACAGCTTCGTTCTCGAAGCCCAGCGCCGCTTCGCCGCCCTCCGCCGTTCCGAAAGCGAGCGCGGCTCCCGCCCCGAAGGCGCCGTTCCCAGCGACGACGACATGCAGGGGCGCATGGAGCGCCTGCCTTCGACCAACCCCGAGCGCATGAAGTTCATGGTGGATCTGTTCAAGCTCGGCGGCGCGACCGACGCCGACATCAAGCTGCAGGACGCCGGGCGGGGCCGCAACAACGTCATCGTGACTATTAAAGGTAAGACCGACCGCGTGATCGTGGTCGGCGGCCACTACGACAAGGTGAGCGAAGGCCTTGGCAAGATCGACAACGGCACCGGCTCCACCATGGTTGCCAATCTCTATCAGGCTCTGCATGGCACGCAGCCCGACGCGACGATCGTCTTCATCGCGTTCGCCCGCGAGGAAGAGGGCCTGTACGGCTCGCAGGCGTACGTGAAGTCGCTCGACAAGGCCGCGCGCGGCAAGATCGACGCGATGATCAACCTCGACACGCTCGCGGTCGACGGCACCTTCTCCTGGAAGAACAACTCGACGCGCGCGCTGCTCGACCGGTTCGCGCAGGTCTCGCGCGAGAGCGGCCATGTGCTTAAGGAAGACTACCTCAACGGCGGCGACGCCGACTCCTCGACCTTCCGCGACGCCGGCATTCCCGCGCTCACGGTGTACGGCGCGTCGCAGGACGTGATCTTCGACATCATTCATTCCGGCAACGACAACATGTCGTCATTCAACCTCCAGCACTACAAGAACGCGTACCTGCTCGTGCTCGAGGCGATCAAGTCGCTCGACCGCAACCCTCTTGGCCCCGTCGGCGGAGAGACATTTAACGGAACGCGCGGACGTCGGGGCCCAGGAATATTTGGGACCAATGCCCGCGCGATGTCGGGACCTTCGACCCGCTGGGGCGCGAAGGGGGCTGTGATACGATGGCCGCAAGGACGCGCGAGATTCAAACGATGCACGGGGATATCGTGATGAAGAAAACGGCGAAGCAGGTTACGTCCATCTTTTGTTGTTCACTGCTTATGAGCGGCGCTGCGGCGCCTGCTTTCGCGCAGACGATGCGCGGAAATCTCGGGGGCGCGGGCGTTCATACCGGCCCCGTCGGCGGAGTCCTCTCCGCCGCTCCGACCTTGATCAACCCTGCCTTCAACGGCGGGGTTTCTTCTATACAGGGAAGCCTGGCGCCGATGTTGTCCGCGCCGAGCGTCGTGACTCCGGTCGTCGCCGCGGCCCCCGCCGCCCTGACGCCGGCGCTGGCCGCCGCCGCCATCCCCGTGGCCGCGCAGGCCGTGCAGTCCGCGAAAGTCGCCCCGGCCGAGCAACCGGTGAACGCTCTCGGCTCGGTCCGGCATCTGGCCGCCGCGATCGGCGACGAGAACCTGCCGAAGGGATCTGACGAAGCCAAGGAAGCCGCCGATAAGGCCTTCGACGGCGGCGCCGCCAAGGGCGCCGTTGATGGTGAAGAGGCCGGAGTCCCGTTCGCGACGAACGGCGCGCCCCTCGCCCAGCTTTACCCCCGCGTGGTGTTCATCCAGGACGTGTTCACGGGCCCCGTGTCCGAGAAGACGGTGGAGTACGTCAACAAGCTCGTGGACGCCGGCGTCCACGTCGTGTTCCTGACCTGGCGCCCGCACCGCGGCGCCGACTCGGCCGACTCGGTCCTGATGGAGCGCGTCAAGCAGTCGCGCAACAACCCGGTCATCGTGGTCTCCTACAACGGCGGCAAGGTGTCCCTGCATGGCCGCGCGGCGAACCCGAAGCCGCTCATCGAGAGCGTCGGCGCGTTCCCCGTCGAGGCGCTCGCCAAGATCAACAAGGTCGCCAAGGTCATCGAAGCCGTCCCGACCGACAAGGAAGCCTTCTCCGTCACGGTTCAGATGGACGAGGCGGGCAAGACCTCGGTCAACGCCCAGATCAGCGCGCTTAACCGCAAGCTGAAATCCGCCGGTCTCGACTACAAGGCCGAAGCGCACCCGAGCATCAAGGGCGCGGCGATCATCCACTCCCAGCCGCTGCGCTTCTCCTTGGCCCGCGTCATGCAGGCCCTCGAGACGCCGTTCGCCGGCGAGAACCTGTCTCAGACTCCCGAGAAGTTCCTGATCCTCTCGGACTCCGTGAAGTCGCCCCGCTTCTCGACCTCCTTCCCTAAGAACTCCGAGATCCAGGTTGTCCGCGGCGGTCCGGCGATGGAGAACGTGCTCGGCGCCGTCCTCGGCGACCGCGCGCTCGGCAGCGTCTCCCTCAAGCTCGGCAAGCTCCGCCAGTACGTCGAGTACTGGGAGCCGTCGCACAGCCGCATGCGCAACTACGAACCCGACGCCGTGGGCGGCAGCGGCTCGACGGGCGGCTCCATGAGCCGCGGCGCCGATCGCGAGACGAACAAGATGTTCGCGATGTACGTCGGCACGATCATGTTCCGCATGATGGCCCAGCTCTACGACGATATCTTCCGCGGCCAGCACCAGCTCGCCAAGCTCACCGTCCTCCAGGCCCAGCTCCGCTCGATGTGGTACGCCCCGCTCAAGCACGGCGTCTACGTCAACAAGGGCCTGGCCAAGATCATGAGCACGCCCGCGTGGAAGGCGCAGTCGAAGGGCTATCTCGAG
>CALRXP010000021.1:0-19861 GCA_943372155.1 Candidatus Endomicrobiellum trichonymphae
CGCTGGCGCAGCGCTTCCTTCCATAGCGGAAGGCGCCGCCCCGGGGCGGTCCAAAGGAACTTCTCATACAGGCGAATATTGCGTCGCCAGCGGATCTGGCCGGAATTCGCGTTGAACAGCCAAGGGTCGGCGTAAAGGATGAGATGCGAAGGGGTCTTGTCGTGGTCCTTGAGGGCCTGCCAGAAAGCGGCGTGATCTTCGATCGAGGCGCCGTTCATGCTCGCGTTGAACATCCCAAGCCCCGGGGCGAACGACCGCGTTTCGGCCAGCATGCCGCGTGAACTGCCCAAGACGACGATTCGCGGCCGGGATACGCTCGAGAGGCGCGCGAATTTGAAGACCCGGTCGTCGAAATCCGCGGCGAGCGCCCAGAGCTTTCCTTCGGGCCAGGCCTTCGGCACCGCGTCGACGGCGGCGGGGCGCCACTGGCCGGCCGGATCGACGGCGTAGTTGAAGCCGCCGATCAGGAACAGCCCGAGCCCGACGGTCGCGAGAAACGGTTTCATGGCCTTAGAATTGGAAATAGAGGAATCTCGACGAAAAATTCATGAACAGAACCGCGACCACCGTCGCGAGGCCGAGGGCCACCTGCAGGCCCGGCGAGAGCCTCGTCCAATCCCGGCGCGCGGCGTTTGGGCAAGCGAGCGCCAGAAGTAGTCCGGCGGCTACGAGGCCCGCGAGGGTGAGCTCGCCGGCGCCGAGGAGTCCGAGCGAGGAGACGTCGGTCAGCCGGGAGAACCACGTCCGCGCTTGATCGAACGTCTCGCTTCGGAAGAAGACCCAGCCCAAGCTGACGGCGAAGAACGTCATCGTCCTTTGCAGAGCTGCGGGAAGAGCGGTCCAGCGACGCTCGTTCAGGCGGAAGAGCACCAGCAGGACGCCGTGATAGAGGCCCCACGCGGCAAAGGTCCAATTCGCGCCGTGCCACAGGCCGCCGAGCACCATCGTGGCCAGGAGGTTGAAGCCCGTCCGGAGGGCGGAGCCGCGATTGCCGCCGAGCGGGATGTAGAGATAATCGCGCAGCCAACGGCTGAGAGTGATGTGCCAGCGTTGCCAAAACTCCGAGGGAGTGCGCGCTTGGTAGGGGCTGTCGAAGTTTAACGGCAGCTCGATTCCGAAGAGCCGTCCGAGCCCGATGGCCATGTCCGAATAACCGCTGAAGTCGAAGTAGATTTGCAGGGAGTAGCCGAGCATGGCCAGCCAGGCCGCGGCGACGCCGAGAGAGGCGGCGTCGTTGATTCGCGGGTCGATGAGCGCGCCGATCCGGTCCGCGACCAGGACCTTCTTGGCCAAGCCCGTGGCGAAGAGGAAAACGCCCTCGTTCCAGCGCGGCTTGATCCCTTTGTCGGCGATCGCGTCGAGCTGGGGAATGAGCTGGTCATGCCGAGTCAGCGGCCCGGCGACGAGGTGGGGAAAGAAAGAGACGAAGCCCGCGAAGGTCCAAAAGTCGGTTTCCGGACGGGCTTCTCCTCGGTACACGTCGATGACGTACGACATGGTCTGGAAGGTGTAGAACGAAATCCCGGCGGGGAGGATGACCGAGGCATACGCGCCGCCGAAAACGAGACGTGCGTACTTGAAGTAGAAGAGAAGTCCGAGGTTGCAGGACAGGGAAAAAACGAGCCAGGCGCGCTTACGGCCCGGCGAACGCGCCGAATAGATCATGGGCGCGACGAGAAAATCCAAGACCGTCGTGACCAGCATGGGTATCAGGAACCAGGCGTGGCCCGCGAAGGCGTAGAAGAAAAAGCTCGCCAGGGTCAGCCAGCGGAGCAGCGCCTTTCCCTTCAGGCGAAGGGCGACGAGCAAGGTGACGGGAAGGAAGAAGAGAAGAAAGCGAAGGGTATTGAACAGCATGCGCGGTCGGGAATTCTAACATAACGACTGGAATGGCCCCGGTCCGGCTCAGCGGCAGACGGACGGACCGTCGACGAGGAGAGGCTTGCCGTCACGCCCCGCGCCCGAGCGGCGGAAGGTGAGCGCGATGGGGAAATGGTCGGAGGCCCGCGCGCCCGCTTCGCGTTCGGCCAAGGCGACCTCGGCGGTGCTCACCGCGCCGGCGACCACGAACTCTTCATTGAGGAAATCGTCGCTCACGAGAAAGTGGTCGTAGTTGTTGGACGCCCCTTCACGGCCGTGGCGGGACGTCGGCTCGTCGACGAGCGCGGTGAAGCCGGGGCCCATTGCGTCCTCGAGCGGCTCCCAGGAGCGGTCGCCGGAGCGGGCGCTGAGCTTCTTGCCCGCGCCCGTCGGCAGGTTGAAGTCGCCCGCGACGATGAAGTCCGGATCGGCGCCGGGCTTGGCGGCCTGCGCGCGGACCCAGTTCATGATGAGCTTGAGCTCCGCGGCGGAGGAAGAGGCGTCGCCCTTATCGTAGCTCAAGTGCACGCTCAGCACCGTGAAATCCATATCGCCCACCGTGACGTGGGCCATGTGCGGGGGATGGCGCACGCCCTCGATCATCAGGTTGGAGGAGCAGTCGAGCTTCACTCCGGGGCCGGTGAAGATCGCGTTGTTCATCGCGTCGGACGTGTCCTCGAAGCTCATCGTCCAGCCGCGGCCTTCGCCGGGGAGCTGGCGAGAGAGCGTTTCCGCGCCTTTATCGTTGGCGATCTCCTGCGCGGCCAGGATCATCGGGCCCTGTCCCGCCAGGGCGCGGCCTAGGCTGAGGCGCAGCGCGTCCTTCTTCTTCTTGGAGGCTTTTTTGCCGAGGGTCTGCACGTTCCACGACACGAGGCGGCCGAGGTCGCCTCCGGCGCCGGCGGGGATCTGGGTTCCGGGAGCCCGGCCGCGAAAGCGATCCCACAGATTTCGAAACGTGTCGGAGAGATCCGCGGACGCGTCGGGGGTCGCGGCGCCGACATATTGAGCCTGAGCGGAGAGGGAGACGGCGAGAAGCAGGACGCAGAGAGCGCGGGGCATGGCCCCATGCTAGCGTGGTTGAGGGGCCCTTCGCGCGGGACCTAAGGGGAGAAATCGCCCCGTCATTCGGCCTACGGGGCGGTGGGACCCGGCGTTACGCGAGCTCGATGCCGACGGGGCAGTGATCCGAGCCCATCGTTTCGGGCTGGATGAACGCCTTCTTCAGGCGGGGGCGCAGGTTCGAGCTGATGTAAAAGTAGTCGAGGCGCCAGCCGATGTTCCGGTCGCGCGCCCGGGACTGCTGGTCCCACCACGAGTAGTGCTCGGGCCCCTTCTCGAACTCCCGGAAGGTGTCGATGAAGCCGTCGGCGAGCAGGCGGTCCATCCACTCGCACTCCTGGGGCAGGAAGCCGGAGATCTTGCGGTTCTCCTTGGGGCGGGCGAGGTCGATTTCCTTGTGCGCGGTGTTCACGTCGCCGCAGATCACGATCTTGTCGTCGCCACGCTTGCGGTAGGCGGGGATCACCTTCTTGAGGAACGCCTCGTAGAAGTCCATCTTGAACTTCAGGCGTTCGTCGCGGGATTTCCCGTTGGGAAAATAGATATTGAAGAGGGTGATGTCGCCGTGCTTGGTGGCGAGGACGCGCCCTTCGTTGTCGAACTCTTTGATGCCGAAGCCGCGCTCCACCTTGGAGGGCGCGGTCTTGGAGAACGTGGCGACTCCGGAATAGCCCTTCTTCTCGCCCCAGTGAAACTCACCGTGATAGCCGTTGGGGTTGAGCATCTCGGGCGTCAGCTGGTCGGGCTGCGCCTTCGTCTCCTGCAGGCAGACGACGTCCGCCTTCTCGGCCTTGAACCAGTCTCCGAAGCCCTTCTTATGGGCGGCGCGGATGCCGTTGACGTTCCAGCTGACGAGCCGCATGCGCTACTTCGCCTTGACGGTTTCGTACACCGGGGTACCGGTGGAGTTGGCGTAGTCGCGGAAGTGCTTGATGAGCGTCTTCGTGGTCTGGCCGCAGACGCCCTTGCCGATCACGCGCCCATCGATCTTGACGGCCGCGATGATCTCGGCGCCGGTGCCGGTCAGGAAGACTTCATCGGCGGAGTAGAGGTCGTAGCGCGGGAAGTTGCGCTCGATCACCTTAATGCCGAGCTTCTTCTCGCACAGCTCCATCGCCACGTTGCGCGTGACGCCGACGAGGATGCCGGCGGAGGTCGGCGGGGTGAAGATTTTGCCGTCCTTGATGTAGAAGATGTTGTCGCCGGAGCACTCGGACACGTGGCCCGTCGCGTTGAGCAGGATCGCTTCCTGCGCGCCGGCCGCCGTCGCCTCGGCGCGGGCGAGGATGTTGGCGAGATAGTTGAGCGACTTCACGCCGGGGGTCACCTGGTCCAGGCCCTTCTGGCGGATCGTGGAGGTGATGACCGTGAGGCCCTTCTCATAGAACTCCTCGGGGTAAAGCTCGATGCGGTCGGCGATGATGAAAAGGGTGGCGCCGTCCTTGCACTTGCGCATGTCGAGGCCGAGATCGCCGACGCCGCGCGTGACGACGAGGCGGATGTAGGCGTCCTTGAGGCCGTTAAGGCGCACGGTCTCCAAAATGGCCTTCTCGATCTCCTTGATCGGCATGGGCAGCTTGAGGAGGATGGCATTGGCGGACTCATCGAGGCGCTTCAGATGGTCGTCGAGGCGGAAGATGCGGCCGTTGTAGGCGCGGATGCCTTCGAAGATGCCGTCGCCGTAGAGGACGCCATGGTCGAAAACCGAGATCTTGGCTTCGTCCTTGTCGTAATACTTGCCGTCGATATAAATCTTCATTTATTACTCCTAGCGCGTCCTCGCGCCCGACGAGAAAAGGATATCACATCCCGCCGGAATTCGGTATTGACTCAAATCATTATGGGGTCAGACCTCCCGTTATTGCAATATTACGTTAACGGACAGGTCTGACCAGGGCACACAAGGCAAATGAGACCGTGACCTCGTTACCATGGGCAAAATCCGTCTGGCCGTCTATACTGTGAATGAAGACGCCGACAGGCCTTCAGATCGAGGAAACATCCAAAACAGCCGCTGAAACACGCGGAAAACAGAGGCCACTAGAAGGCCCAAGGATGAGAACACTCGATCGAACAAAGCGCCGGAGGGTACTTCGTACCTGACGAACGCTGGCGTCTCCGCCCCGGTCCGATAAGGAACCGGGGCTTCGTATTGTCGGTGTGGCCGCTTCCCGATGGAACTTTTTGGCGGGGTCAATCGTATAAAGACGTATGCCAAGAAAAAACAGAATTCATTTTCCGGGGGCTGTTTATCATGTGATGGCCCGCGGCGTGGAGCGACGAGACATATTCATCGATGATCATGATAGGGAGCGTTTCCTTAATGGGATGAGGCGTATGGAGCGCGAATCTTCGGCCCAAATTATCGCGTACTGTCTCATGGGAAATCATTTTCACTTCGCAATACAAATTGGCCCGATTCCTTTGGGCCGACTCATGCAGAGGTTTCTCGGTGGGTACGTGACCGGCTTCAATAGTAGGTATGAACGAACGGGGCACTTATTCCACGCACGCTACAAGGCCAATCTCTGCATGGACGACCGCTACTTGTACTGTCTGATTCATTACATTCACATGAATCCGGTCAGGGCGGGCCTTGTCACGGCGCCCGAGGCCTGGCCTTGGTCCAGTTATTCGCCGGGCGGGGAGGCGCTTCCCGATCTGAGTGAATTCGATCCATGGCCGGAATCCACCCAGGTAATCGATTTAACGCGCCGAGAGGAAGTAGTGGATGACTTGGACCAGATCGGGTCAACGATTGCATCGCGCACGGGGATTTCGGTTGAAAATCTCCGTTCTCGTCGTCGTGTTAGGTCGATCGTCGCCGCGCGAAGGCTATTCGTTCTCGCCGCGATAAAGAACGGCCATGCACTTGTTGCATCAGCCCATTGGTTAAATACAACGCGCAGCTCGATCAGCCGTTACGCCTGTGCAAATAGTGCAACAACGGGAGGTCTGACCCCTATTTGAAGGGCTACTTCAGTTGGCCGTCGGCCATGCGCAAAATGCGGTCGGCGGCTTTGGCGGCGGGCTCGTCGTGGGTGACGAGGACGACGGCGGCGCCCTGCTCCCGCGCGACGCGGCGGAAGTCGGCGAAGACGCGGTCGCCGTTGGCCCGGTCGAGGTTGCCGGTGGGCTCGTCGGCGAGGATCACGGAGGGCTTGTTGATCAAAGCCCGGGCGATCGCGGCGCGCTGGCGTTCGCCGCCCGAGGTCTGCGAGGGGAAGCGGTCGCGCAGGGCGCCGATGCCGAGGGACTCGAGCAGGGAGGTCGCGCGGACCGTCGCGCTCGCCAGCGGCTCGTGGGACAATCCGTTGACCGCGGCCAGGCGCGCGGGCATGAGCACGTTTTCGAGGATCGTGAACTCGGGCAGGAGCGAGTCGAATTGGAAGACGAAGCCGATGTGGGCGCAGCGCAGCTTAGCGCGTTCGAGCTCGGCGAGGTCGGAGGCGCGGCGGCCGCGCACCGTCAGCTCGCCGGAGTCGGGGCGATCCATCAAGCCGAGCAGGTTGAGCAAGGTCGACTTGCCCGAGCCGCTGGGGCCGAGAACGGCGATGAATTCCCCGGAGCCAACGGTGAAGTCGATTTCGCGCAGGACAGAAACGGATGCGGCGCCGTGTCCGTACGCTTTGCTGACGCCTTTGACGATGATCGCGGGCTCAGCCATAGTGGATGGCCTCCACCGGATCGGCTTTCGCGGCGCGCGACGCGGGATAGAGGGTCGCGAGCAGCGAGAGGATCAGCCCCATCACGGTCACGGCGACGACGTCCCACGGGCGTACGTCCACCGGGACCTTGGAGAGATAGTAGATGTCGGCGGGCAGCTCGACGATCTTGAAGTTGGCGATCACCCAGCACAGCAGCAGGCCGAGGCCCAACCCCATGACCACGCCCGAGCCGCCGATGAGAAAGCCTTCGACGAGAAAGATGCGGCGGATCAGGCCGGGGCCCGCGCCCATCGCCTTGAGCAGGCCGATGTCGCGGGTTTTCTCGACGGAGCGCAGGATTAAGGTCGAGGCGATGCCGAGCGACGCGACGAGCGTGATCAAGGTCAGGATGATGAACATCACGGATTTTTCGAGCTTGAGCGCGGCGAACAGGGTCTGGTTCATCTGCGCGTAGGTGCGCACGAGCTTGTTGAAGCCGAGGACGGCGCGCAGGCGGCGCGCGGCAGCGTCCACGTGGCGCAGGTCCTTGAGCTTCACGCCGACGCCGGATGCGCCCGCGTCCACGCCGAGGAACTTGGCCGCGGCGGGCAGGCCGGTCCAGGCCGAGGCGCTGTCGTATTCGTAGTAGCCGGTCTTGAGCGTGCCCGCCAGACGGAACTTCTGCATTTTCGGCAGAAGGCCGAGCGGCGTCGCGACGCTCTTGGGGGAGACGAGCACGACCTCGTCGCCGAGCTCGACGCCGAGATGATCGGCGAGCTCGACGCCCAGCACGATTCCGGCGACCTTGCCGTCGCCGATGCCGTCCCAGGAGCCGGAGGTGAGCTTCGCGGCGAGATCGTTGACCGCGAATTCACGCTTCGGGTCGATTCCTTTTACGACGACGCCGAGAGAGCGGTCGCGCACGGTGAGGATGGCCTGGCCGAGGGCGAAAGGGGCGCTGGCCTCGTGATCGGGGTCGGCGCGGACGGTCGCCAAGGTTTCTTCGACGTCGGCGGCGTTGCGCGCGCCGAGGATCGTGATATGCGCCTGCGCGCCGACGATCTTCTTCTGAATGTCGGTCTGGAAGCCGTTCATCACCGAGAGCGTGGTGAGAAGCGCCGCGACGCCGACCGTCACGCCCGCCACGCCGATCAAGGTCGTGACGACGGCGAACAGGCCTTTGCGTTTGGCCTTCAAATACCGCAGCGAGATGAAAAGCTCGAGACTCACGCGGTCTTTTCGTTCTTCAGCGTAGGAAACAATATGACGTCCCGGATAGAATCGCGGCCCGTCAGCAACATGGTCAGCCGGTCGATCCCGACGCCGATGCCGCCCATCGGGGGCATGCCGGCCTCCATCGCCTGGATGAAGTCCTCGTCGAGCAGGTCGGCCTCGGCGTCTCCGGCGGCGTTCTGCTTCATCTGCTCGGTCAGGCGGTCGCGCTGGTCCTGGGGATCGTTGAGCTCGGAATACGCGTTCGACAGCTCGGTGCCCGCGGCGAAGCACTCGAAGCGCTCGACGAGCGACTCGGTGCCCGGCTTGAGCTTGGCCAGCGGCGTGATGGCCGTCGGGTGGTCGAACAGGAAGGTCGGCTGCTCGAGCAGATCCTCGATTTTGGCCTCGACGATACGATCAAATATTTTCGCGCTGGGAGTTTTCTCTCCAGCCCCGACTCCGAGCTTCTCGGCGAGCGCCAGGAGCGCGGGACGGTTGAAGCCCTTGCCCTGCAGGACGTTCTCAATCGGCTCGCCGCAGCGTTCCTTCCAAACCTCCGGCAGATACAGGCGCTTGAACGGCGCCTTGAGGGAAATCTTCTTGCCCTTCCACTCGACCTCGCTCACGCCGCAGGCCGCGGCGCATTCCGTCAGCAAGGTCTCGAACAGCGACGCCATTCCTTCATAGTCCGAGTAGGCCTCGTACGCCTCGAGCATGGTGAACTCGGGGTTGTGGCTGGTGTCGAGACCCTCGTTGCGGAACACGCGGCCGATCTCGTAAACGCGGTCGAGGCCGCCGATGACGAGCTTCTTCAGGTAAAGCTCGGTGGCGATGCGCAGGACCATGTCCTGGCCGAGGGCGTTGTGGCGCGTGTGGAACGGACGGGCGGAGGCCCCGCCGGCCTGGCCGAGGAGGACGGGCGTCTCGACTTCGATGTAGCCGCGCGAGTCGAGGACGCGGCGGATCGTCGAGACGATCTTGGCGCGCTTGATGAAGGTGTCGCGTGATTCCGGAGTCGACACGAGATCCAAATGTCGCTGGCGATACCGGAGCTCGGTATCGGTCAGGCCGTGCCACTTCTCGGGGAGCGGGCGCACGGCCTTGGCGAGCATGGTCGCGTGCTCGACGGCGACGGTGGGCTCGCCGGTCTTCGTGATGAACACGCTGCCGGACACGGCCAGGAAATCGCCGGCGTGAAGATCGCGCTTGACCAGGGCGAAGACGTCCTCGGGCAGGGCGTCTTTTTTGAAGTAGACCTGAGCGGTGCCCGACAGATCGGCGAGGCGGCCGAAGATGGACTTGCCCATGTCGCGCAGCTCGACGAGGCGGCCGGCGATGGCGACCTTCTCCGTCGAATGCTGCATCGGCTCGGTCAGGCCGGCGCCGAGAGGGCGAACGGCGGCGCAGTCGTTCTTGCGGACGGTGCGAGAGGGGAAAGGGTCGATGCCGCGCGTGCGCATGTCGGCGATCTTCGCCTTCTTGAGGGCCATGAGCTCCTCGAGGCCGTGACCGGCGGCGGGAGCGGGAGCGGGGGACGGCTTGGGCGCGTCAGACATTCTTCTTTTCTCCGCGTGAGGCGAGGATGCCGGCGATGAGCTCGCGGAGCATCTTGGGATCGAAAGGCTTCTGCACGTAGGCCGCCACGTTGGGCGCCATCTCGAAGAGGTCGCGCATCTTCTGGCCTTTGGCGGTGAGAACGAGAATCGGGATGTCCTTGGCGCGCGTTTCGGTCTGCAGGCGCATGTTGAGCTGGTAGCCGTCCATCACGGGCATCATGATGTCGAGGACGATGAGGTCAGGAAGGGGGGCGTCGAGTTTGACGGGCTCGAGGCCGAGGCGCTCGAGCGCGATCTGTCCGTTGCCCGCGTCCGAAACGACGTGCCCGTCCTGCTCGAGGGCGAAGCGCAGCAAGGTGACGATATCGGGTTCGTCGTCGACGACCATGATGGCGGGCATCAGCGCTTCTCCACGAGGCTCGCGACGAGGTCGCGCAGCGTTTTAGGGTCGAACGGCTTCTCGAGGTAGGCGGTGACGCCCGCGGGCGCTCCGGCCGTATCCTTCGGGTCGGCGCCCTTGGCGGTCAGGACGACGACCGGCACCGATTTGGTGCGGGCGTCCTCCTGCAGGCGGGCGACGGCCGTGTAGCCGTCCATCACGGGCATCATGACGTCGAGGATCACGAGATCGGGGATGACGGCGGTTTCGTCGCGCGGCTCGACGCCGGCCTTGGCGAGGGCCTCGGCTCCGTCGTAGGCGGCAATGACCATGTGCCCGTCTTTTTCAAGCATGAATTTGATGAGAGTGACGACGTCGCGCTCGTCGTCGACGAGCAGTATCCGCGCCATGGTCCCGATTCTATTAAATATACTGTCTCCATGAAACCGACCGTCAAGCCGCTGACCCCCGCCCGCTGGAAGGACTTCGAAGGCCTGTTCGGCCCCCGGGGCGCTTGCGCGGGGTGCTGGTGCCAGTGGATTCGCCTGCCGCGCAAGGAATTTGCGGCGATTCGAGGCGCCGGCGCGAAGGCGCGGATGAAGAAGTTGGTGAAGGCCGGGGAGCCCACGGGCCTGCTCGCCTATCACGGGAAGAAGGCCGTCGGCTGGGCCGCGCTCGCTCCGCGTGAGAACTACCGCCGTCTGGAGAAGTCCCGGATTCTCAAGCCCGTGGACGACAAACCCGTCTGGTCCGTGCCGTGCTTCTTCACGGCCAAAGAGGCGCGCGGCCAGGGCGTGACGACCGCGCTCTTGAACGCGGCGGCCGCTCACGCGGCCAAGAGCGGGGCCAAGATGCTGGAAGGCTATCCGGTCGAGACGAAGGGCAAAAAAGTTCCCGACGCGTTCGTCTGGTGGGGGCTGTCGGGCGCGTTTGAAAAAGCGGGCTTCGAGGTCGCCGCGCGCCGCTCTAAATCCCGTCCGATCATGCGCCGCGCGATTCGTTGATCTGAATCAGTAGGTCCTCGGCCTGTCGCCGCACCGGGTCCTAAGACCGATTCCTTTCGACGGGGGCGAACGGTACAATGTCCTTATGAAATCGTTCAAATCCCTTTTTGCCGTCGCCGCGATCCTGTCCGTTTCCCTTTCCGCCGGAGCCATGACTGACGACGCCTTCAACGACGTCATGATCGACATCAACGAGTCTGTGGCCAAGGTCGTCGCCGCCCAGGCCCGCCGCTCTCAGATTCCGAAGCCCGACCCGAAGACCGTCTCCTGCACGCCCGCCCAGGTGGATGCCGCCTATGCCGCGCTCCCGGTCTGCGAGGCCTCGATCAAGAAGGCCTTCGGCGCCAGCATCCGCGGCTTCAACGGCTCGATCAGCAAGGGCTTCATCCGCGGCGGTGTCTCCCTCGTCCTGCTGACGACCACCGACGCGTACTTCTATCACGAGGACTGCGACATCTGCGCCGCCGTGGACCGCTGCTCCCTCAAGGACGGCGTGATCTCCGGGTTCAAGGCCGCGCACAGCGTTAACTGCTCGGACCTCGCCTCGGTTCTGAAGAAGAACGTCGCCTACAGCGCTTGCCCGCTTCCCTAAAACCGGTATAATCGCGGCGTGAAAAGGGTCATCCGTTTAGCGCTCGTCCTTTCTGTGCTTTACGGGACCGGCATTCACTGGGCCGCTCTTCAGACGTATGCCTGGGCGACGATGGCGATGTCCGGTCAGTCCGATCCGTGCCGGGTCTGTAAAGTGGTTGAAAAAGGCACGACGGCCAAAGAAGCGCCCGTGCTACTTCGGTCGGGGTTGGCTCTTGATCTCGCCGTTCCCGTCGTTGCACGCCTGACCGCCGTGCTTCCTGAGCAGATCCATTTCGTTCATCCGTTCGCATCCGTTCCGTCTTTCCCGAGCGCCCCGCTCGTTCCTCCTCCTATAGCCGTCCTCCCCGCCTAATCCGGCCGCGCCTTCCGGCGCGTTAATCATTGGGAGGTCCCATGCATTTGTTATCCGTCTTTCTCTTTATTTTGTCGTCATGCCGTGCCGCCGACATACCGTTGCTCGAGCCCGTCACCGTGCTCGGCACCCGCATCCAAGAGAACCCGTCCGCCCGCGCCATCGGCCGCGTCGAGCGCGACACGCTCGAGTCCACCGACGCCTTCAGCCTGAAGGACTTGATGAACAAGACGCCGGGCGTGTTCGCCAAGCAGTCCAACGGCCCGCGCGACGTTTCCATCTCGGTCCGCGGCTCGGGCGGCAAGGTCTCCTTCGCGATCCGGAATATCAAAATGTTCGAGGATTGGTTCCCCGTCACCCAGAGCGACGGTCTCTCGCGCACGGACATTCATGATCCGAACGCCTACGAGGGCATCGACGTGCTGCGCGGGCCCTCCTCAGCCATGTACGACGACTACGCCACCGGGGGCGTCGTGAACTTCCGGACCCGGCTCGGACGCGACGTGGACGGGCTCGATGCTGGGATGACCGCGGGATCGTACGGATATCAGAACGAGCGCCTTCATCTCGGCGCCCGGACGAAGTCCTTCGAGTACTCCGCTTTCGTCAGCCATGTCCGCGCCGACGGCTACACCTATCACAACGGCTATAAGACCGTCACCGAAAACCTCGTGGGTCGCTTCTACATCGACGAGAGCCGGACCTTCGTGTTCAAGTTCCTGAACAACGACATGGAGGCGCAGGTACCGAGCCGCCTGTCGCGCGGCGAGATGGACGCCGATCCTCGCGGCGCGGGTATCACGAACGTCACCGGAATCGGAAACGTCACGGCCCAGCAGGCGTCGCAGAACCGCCGCGACCGCCGGACCATCATCGGCGGGCGGTACGAGCAGCAGCTTGATCCTGAGACCGGGTGGCGCTTCCTTGGCGAGTACGACGTAAAGGACATCAATCAGACCTTCGGCACGATCGCCGACAACGTCAACCCGAACTTCCATCAGTACGCCGACTTGACGAAGGAGGGAACCCTCGGCGGCCTGAGCGCGAAGCACTACGCGGGCGTTTTCTTCAACAAGATGGAGCAGGAGGCAGCGTCGTTCCGCAACCTCGCCGACTCGGCGGGCACGCGCGGAGAGCTTCAGGCCAATACGAGGGGCTTTCATCAGAATCTCGGGTTGCGATTTCGCGAGGAGCTGGAATTCGCGCCGCGCTGGACCGCGATCGCGGGCCTGGGCGCCGAGCAGTCCAAGGTGAAGGCCGCGGTACAGACGCGAACCGCCCCCGCGACGTATTCGCGAGTGGACGTCGACCGCGTTTTCTACAACGTCGCGCCCGAGTTCGCTTTGAACTACAAGCGCGATTCCTGGGCCGGACGGGCGCGAGCCGCGATGGGTTACGGCACGCCCACAATCGGTCAGCTGACCACGACGCCCGACGGCCTGTCGGGCAACAACACCGGCCTCAAGCCCCAGCGGAACCTGGGCTTCGAGGTCGGCGCGGGCGGCAAGGCCGCGGGTTTGTCTTGGGACGCGGCGGTGTTCTACGAGGTGTACTGGAATGAGTTCATCACCCAGACTCCGGCGGCGGGCCTGAACGCGTTCACGGCGAACGCGCCTCGCGCGGATCATCGCGGCGTTGAGCTGTGGGCCGATTGGCGCCATCCTCAAGGTTGGCTTCTGTCGGGCGCGTGGACGTTCAATGACCAGGTGTACCGGACGTTCCGCGAGTCGGTGGGCAACGGCATCTCCATCGACCGCGCCGGCTCGCGCCTGCCGGGCGTTGAACGTTCCGTCGTCAACGCGCGGGCGGGGTGGGACAAGCCCGGCCTGCCCGGCGGCTGGCTCGAGGCCAATCAGGTCTCGGACTACGCCGTCAACAACGCGAACACGCTCCGCGCGAAGCAATATACTTTGCTCAACGTGAACGCGCACTGGAAGAAGGACGTGTCGTGGGGACGGATCAAGAGGGTGATCTTCACCTTCGACGTGCGCAACGTGATGAACAAGACCTACGACGGCTCGGCCGTCGTCGTCTCGGACGCGAGCACGGACACTCCGACGAGCCTGATGACGAAGCAATCGTTTTTCGCTGGACAGGGCCGCTCCGTTTACGGCGGCGCGACGTTCCATTTCTAAGGGGATCCTATGATCAGCTATTTATTCGCGTTTCTCGCCGCCGCGGCCACGGCCGCGCCCGGCGGTTTCGACGTGTACGCCGATCGCGGCCGGCTGCATCGCCTCGAGGCGGAGTCCGGCGCCGAGGTCGCGTTGACTTACCGGCGCTCCGCCGACGGCGGTAAAACCTGGACGTCCCCCGGCCGAGGGGACGGGGGGCGGCCGGCTTATCGCTTCGGGGCGGGCGACGCCCGCGTCGCGGCGGACGGCGAGAGCGTCTACGCGTTGTGGGCGCGGCCCGGCAAGGGGCCGTACAATTCAGGCCCCTTGGCCGTCGCGCGCTCGACGGACGGCGGTCAATCGTGGCAGGCGGCCTCGAGCCCGTCGGGTGCGGGCGCCTTCGGGCGCCGCTTTCCCGCCTTGACGATCTCGTCCGGCGTGCTTCACGCGGTGTGGCTCGACCGCGAGACGAACTCGAAAGTGGTCGCGTCGTATTCGACCGACGGCGCCCGGACCTGGTCAAAGCCCATCGTTCTCGATCCCGACGCCTGCGAGTGCTGCTGGAATGCCGCGCTCGCCGCCGGTGACGGCGCGGTGTACGCGCTTTACCGCGGCAAGAATCCGCGCGACATGGACGTCGCCGTCTCGCGCGACGGCGGTGCCTCCTGGAGCAAGCCGTCGCCCGCCGGCGCGTTCGGCTGGGGCTTCAACGGCTGTCCTCACGTGGGCGGCGCGCTGGCGACGAACGGACGGTCTCTCAGCGCTTTGGTGTGGACCGGGAAGGACGACAAGGCCGGGCTGTACGTGTTCGCCTCCGCGGACGGCAAGACCTGGAGCTCGCCGGTGAAGCTCGGAGGCGAAGGGGCCAAGCACGCCGACCTGGGGTCATCCGGCGCGCGTCTGGCCGCCGCGTGGGACGACGACGGCAAGATCTGGGCCGCGACGAGTGAAGGCAAGGCTTGGTCCAAGCCGACTTTGCTGTCCGGCGAGAAGACGGGCTCTCATCCGCGCGTCGCCGCGTCAGGCGCGGGCTTTCGCGTCTTCTGGACGGAGAGGGATCGCTACGCCGACGCCGCGGTGAACTAGCGCTCGAAACGGCCCATCAGCCGGAACACGCCGACCGTCGCGGCGAATAGCCCTACAGCCAGCCAGGGTTTCGATGCGGATAGATCGGCAAGCGCCGCGAACCCGGAAAAATAACCGGCGAGACTGAGGAGTAAACCTGTCGAGGACCAGGCGGGAGTCCCTTTGACCCAAAGGACGAGACCGGCGGCGATGAGCAGGACGCCGAGGACGATCAAGAAACGGCGCTGAGTGGACGCTTCGTCGCGTCCGATCGCCGCGAGATCGGGGCCCCGCAGGCTCGCTTTTTCGAACGCGTCGCGGCTCAGCACGTCGGTTCCTTGAATCGTCAGCGGCCGGGCCGGCCGCGAGTCGCCGTCAGTGGTCGCCGTTTTCAACGCCTCGAAAACGTCCCGGCCGGCGACGATCTCCCCGACCGCGCTGAAGCGGCCGTCCATCGAGGGGATGTCGGCGAACAGAATCACGAAGGCGGTCTCGCCCGCATCCGGATCTCCGGGCTGGTGCGCCATGGCCACGACGCCGGCGCGGTGCGGGCCGCCGCTTTCGACCGGTAGACGCGCGGTTTTCGCGCCGGGCGCGCTCGAGAAGGCGACGAAGCGCGTCGGATCCAGTTTCGTGACGGTCGCCCCGTCGTAGGCGCGCGCGCGGAAAAGGCCCGTCAGCTTGTCGGCGTGACGCGGCGCGCCCGCATACAGGGCTAAGACCAGGTCGCCCGCGTCGGTGCGCAAAACGACGCGCTCCGGGCGCAAGGCCGGCGCCGCGTGCGCGTTCGCCGCGAGGAAAAACGCGAGCGCCAACGACAGGGTTGCCGTCATCGCCTTAGACAGGCGCGGCGTGCGCAGCCGCCAGATCACGCCGTCGACGAAGAAATGATGGAGCTGGACCCCGCCGGTGAAGACCGCAGTCGCGAACAGAAAGGTGACGCCGGTCGCGAGGGAGAGAATCTTCGGAAGGGCGAGGAACAAGACGACGTAGCCGGCCAGGCTCCACGCGCCCCAGCGAAACGACTCCGTAGCCGTGCTCGTCGCGCCTTCGAGGCGGCGTTCCTGCAGATGCAGGAACCAGGAGACGAACAGGTACTGCGCGCCGTGGAAGAGAGGCACGAGGGGGTAGAACAGGTCCGAGCGCGGGCCGAGGACGAACCAGACGAACTGCGCCGCCGGCGCGACGAAGACGATCCAGGGCAGGCGCGGGCGGCGGCGCGCCGCGAGGGCGAGAAACGCCACTCCGCTCAGGGCCATGAAGGTCAGGCAAGCGGTCGCCACCCATTGCGGCAGGCCGAAGGAGGGGTAGGCGACGCCGAGGTAGTCGAAGCGGTTGAGCTGAACCTCGGCGCGCGCGACGGAGGCGAGGAAGGTTCCGAACACGAAGCCGTCCAGCGCCGTGCGTTCGGCGGGCTCGAGCGTCGCGCCGGCGCGGCGCGCGTACAGCGCGGAGAGCCCGATGGTCTGGCCGCTGTAGTGGTAGGGCGACCAGAGCAGGAACAGCTTGATGAAGTAGGGCGCGATGAGCAGCGGCCACCGGAAGGAGGCGGCGACGCCGGCGAGCACGACCACGGGCACGAGCGCCGCGGTCAGCGGAAATTGACGCATGGCCTCCGGGCTGCGGTAAAGACGGTAGCTTGTGGCGGCGAAGTGCGCTCCGTTGAGCGCGGCGACCAGCGCCGCCACCGCTTCCCAGGCGGAGCCCATCGCCGCGCCCCCGGCGCCGCCCTCGAAAAGCCGGCAGGCGACGTACAGCGCCAGGGAGGCGCCGCCCATCACGAGGACGTCCACGGCGGGGCCGACCAGATAAAGCGAGCGCATCAGAAGCCCGTGAAGAACGGCGCGGCGTCCTTGGGCCCCGCCGGATAACGGTCGAGCCGGAAGCGGCCGGCCAGCTCCGCGGGCTTCTTATCCTTAATACGGCCGTAGAGATCGTCGGCCTCGCCGGGCTTGCCGTCGGCGTCGAGGAGGTTGGCGTTGCGCAAAAGGACCCAGTCCTTCATGCCTCGGGGAAGGGGGAGCGAATCGAGCGCGTGCAGCCAGCGCGCGACCTCGGCGGGACGGCCCTGCAGGAGGCGGCTTTCCGCTGCGCGATAGAGCGCCCACGCGCGGGCCGGAGCGCGGACCGCCGGGTGGAGCGTGTCGAACCATTTCCCGTCGGGATCGGCGAGCGCCACTGCGGCGTCGAAGTCGCCGCGCCGCTCCGCGACATACGCGCGTCGCAGGCGATAGATCGGATTGTGAGGGTAGCGCGCGGTGAGCTCGAGCAGGAGCTTGTCGGCGCCGGCCCAATCCGCCTCGTCGTCCTTCGAGAGGATGACGGACAGCACCGAGCGGGCCTCCCAGCGCGCGATCCCGCTCGATTCGGCGACGCTCCACAGCTCGGCCAGGCCGAGCTTGCGGTCGGCGCTCTCGCCGATGATGAGATAAGCGAACGGCTTGGCTCCGGCGGGCATGCGCGCGGCGAAGTAGTGGTACATGCCCATGCCCAGTCGCGCATCGGACAGCGTGGGATCGAGCGCGAGGGCCTTTTTAAGATGCTTGATGGCCGACGCCCCGTCGGGCAAGGCGCGAAAGAACTTCTTCTGGGCGGCGTTGGCGCGGGAGCGGAAGCCGAGCGCGGCGCCGAGGTAGTAATGCGCCTCCGCCGGGCTCGCGTCCATGAGCGCCTTGGCGGATTTTTCCGCGGCGTCGTTGTCGGTCTCGAAGGAGCGGTACGTGTCGGTCGAGCGCATCCCTTCGGCGATCCAGCGCTGATAAGAGGACACGCCGCGGTAGAAAGGGCCGGCGGGATGGGCCGGGTGCCGGGCGATGAGCGAATCCGTGCCCGCCCGGGCCGCGTCGAATTGCATGTCGTAGAACTGGTCGATGACCCCGGCGAGCTCGCGTTCGAATTCAGGCGGAGCGGCGGCCGCGGGGAGGGCGAGCAGGAGGATGAGCGGCCAGGGAGGCATGGACAACGATATATAATCCCGTCATGGCGAACAAAGAGGCGGTCGTATTGATCGGACATGGCGGCACGGCGCGCGACACGCCGAAACCGATGATCGGAGAGCTCAAGCGGCTCGAGGCGGAGCGTCAGGCCCGCCGTGAGACCGTGATGAGCCCGCGCGAGGCGGAGCTCGACAAGATCGTGCGCGAGTGGCCGCGCACGAAGGACAACGACGCCTACAAGCTCGGCGTGGACCTGATCGCGGCGGCGCTGGCGCCCAAGCTCGGCGGCCGGAAGCTCGTCGCGGCCTACAACGAATTCTGCGCGCCCTCGGTCGAGGACGCCATCGACGGTCTCGTGAAGGAAGGCTATACGCGCATCAGCCTGATCTCCACGATGTACACCCGCGGCGGCATCCACGCCGAGTGCGAGATACCCGGCATCGTGACCGAGGCGACGAAGAAATATCCGGGCGTGCTCATCGAGTACGCGTGGCCGTTCGATGCCGACTTTATCGCCGACTTCCTCGCCGCCCAGCTCGGTCGCGCACACTCCGCTCCGGGGCGTTGATCTGGGGAGTTTTTTCGCGTAAAATGTTGCCCATTCTCATCACGCCATCATATTAAGGAGTCTCCACTCATGTCCAAAATCGTCGCCGTCCTCATTTCCTGCTCACTGCCTTTGCTGTCCGGTTGCGGACTCATTCCGAAGAAGGAGACTCCGAAGTTCGACGCCGCCCAGCCCGCCGCGGCCCAGGCGCCCGTGTTCCTGAACTCCCAGAACACGAAGTTCAACGGCGACCTCAATAAGCTGGCGGTCGTGTCTTGCAACGTCCTGTTCGGCTCGATCAGCAGCGGTCAGGCCGCTACGAGCGCCGGCTTCGCCAATCATGATGGCCGCGTCGAGAAGAGCATCAACAGCCTCTACTACCTGCGCGGCATCAGCGACGCCCAACTGCAGACCCTGGCTGAAGAGCTCTGCGCGCAGGCTAAGGCCAGCTTCAAGAGCGCCGGTTACGCGATGGTGCCTGACGCCGAAGTCTCGGCGCACGAGGCCTACCAGAAGCTCCACCAGGCCGGCAAGCCGAGCCCGTACACCATGAAAATCGGCAAAACCGAGTACAAGGTTCTGGCTCCGAAGGGCGAGCAGGTCTACAACCTGGCCTATCTCGGCACGATGAGCGGCCTCGGCCAGGCGTTCTCCGCGGCCGCGGGAAACAGCGCCCAGCAGCACGAGGCCCGCTTGGGCGACGGCCTCGGCGCCGACCTGGCGCATATCGACATCAAGGTGGACTTCGCGGAGGTCGCGAGCAGCGGCGGCGCTTCGGCGTGGATGAGGAAGGACAGCGCGAGCGTCAGCGCGAAGATGAACCTCGCCATCACCGGCAAGATCAACTTTATCGCCAACGAGTCGCTGAAGTGCTGGCAGCGTTTCGGTAAGCGCGAGTGCGGCGCCAACCGGGCCAATCCCGACTTCAGCCTCAAAATTCCCTTGGTCGCGGGCGATGAGTTCGTTACCGAGATCAAGTCCGAGACCTCGACGGGCGATAAGGTCGGCAACGTCGTGTCCGGCGCTCTCGCGGTTCTCGGGGGCGGGCGGTCCTTCAGCATCAAGCGCACCGGCGTCGTTGTCGATCCGCAGAAGTACGCGAGTCTGAGCAAGAAGTACTTCGGTTACTTCATGGACATGGTGGTTTCCTCGGCCAAGTCGTAAGCCCGGGTGTCTTGGCCCCCGTCCCGGTCTCCGGGGCGGGGGCCTCTTTCATTAACAGAGGCCGATTCGCTACAATCGCGGCATGGCCATTGAACAGACCCTGATCCTCATCAAGCCGGACGGCGCTTTCCGCAAGCTGACCGGCCTCACCATTGACCGCCTCGACGCCACCGGCCTCGAGATGGTCGGCGCCAAGATGATCGTCGTGACCGACAAGCTCGCGCGCGAGCACTACTCGTCGCTGTCCGACAAGCCCTTCTTCGAGGACCTGATCAAGTACATCCGCGGCGGCTACCACGGCATCAAGGACAGCCGCATCCTCGCCCTGTGCTACCGCGGCGAGAACGCGATCAAGGCCGTCCGCGC
>CALRXP010000022.1:0-19096 GCA_943372155.1 Candidatus Endomicrobiellum trichonymphae
GGGCCACGGCGGCTTCCGCCGCCGTCGTCCGGCGGGAATTGATCGTCGAGAAAGGCAAGATCGATCTCAGCGGCAAGAAGACCGTCGACTTCGCGCTGACGGTCAACGGCGGCATCCCCGCGCCCACGCTCGAGTTCACCGAGGGCGACGAGGTCGAGATCGCGGTGACGAATCGCCTCACCGACGACGAGGTGTCCATCCATTGGCACGGCATCCTGCTGCCCAACGAAATGGATGGCGTGCCCTACGTGACCACGCCGCCCATCCGCCCGGGCGAGAGCTTGACCTTCCGCTTCAAGCTTCGGCAATCCGGCACCTACTGGTATCACTCCCACACCAACGTGCAGGAGCAGAAGGGCGTGTACGGCGCGTTCATCATCCACCCCAGGCAGAAGACCCTGAAATACGACCGCGACGTCGTCGTCGTGCTCAGCGACTGGTCGGATGAGGACGCGAAGTCCATCCTCAAGAACCTGCGCAAGGACGGCGACTACTACCTCTACAAGAAAGGCACCATGCGCTCCTGGTGGGGCGCATTACGCGCCGGCGCGCTGAAGACCTACTGGAACTACGACTGGACGCGCATGGGCGGAATGGACTACTCGGATGTGGGCTACGACGCCTTTCTGATCAACGGCAAGCCCTCCCTCCAGCTCGCCGAGGCCCATCCCGGCGAAACCCTGCGCCTGCGGCTCATCAACGCCGCGGCGTCGAGCTACTTCAAGGTCACGATGGGCGGCGGCCCGATGCGCGTCGTTTCGGCCGACGGCATCGACATCAAGCCCGCGCTTGCCGATGAGATATTGATGGGCATGGCCGAAACCTACGATGTCTTGTTCACCGTGCCCGAGCACCGCAACTACGAACTGCGCGCCCAAGCGCAGGACGGTACCGGCGGGGCGTCGGGCTTTATCGGCATGGGGCCCGAGTCCGCGGCGCCCCGAAGCCCGCGTCCGTTCCTCTACGCATCCATGGATCACGCCGCGCACGCCGGACACGCCGCGATGGCCGCTCCTTCCCTTGAAGAGCCAGCCGTCCCGATGGACCATTCCAAGATGGATCATTCCGCCCACGCGGGACACGCCATGCCGGCCGCGCCCGCGGCGCCGGGCCAGGCCGTGCCGACCTTGACCGTTGACGACCTGCGCGCCCCCGCCCCGACCGCGTTCCCCGCCGCCGCGCCGCGCTACGACGTCAGGCTCGTGCTCGATGGCGACATGATCCGCTACGTCTGGCACATCAACGGCAAGACGATCCACGAAGACCGCACCCTCGTGATCAACGAGGGCGACATCGTCCGCTACACCTTCGTGAACAAGACGATGATGCACCACCCGATGCACCTCCACGGCCACTTCTTCCGCGTGCTCAACGCCGGGGGCGACTTCTCCCCCCTCAAGCACACGGTGGACGTCCCGCCGCACGCCGAGCGCGTCATCGAGTTCCGCGCCGACGAACCCGGCGAATGGATGCTGCACTGCCACAACCTCTACCACCTCAAGACCGGCATGGGACGCGTCGTCAAATACTCGAGCTTCACCCCCGCCGTGCACACGACGCACATGCAGAAGCACGACCCCCATCTTCACGACCACACCTACTACTACGGCCGCGTGGACGCCGCGACCAATACGTCCGAGGTCCGCGTGCGCGCCTCGCAGACCTGGGACGAATACGAGGCCCGCTACGAGACCGTGCGCCGCGACTCGGACTGGGACCATGAGGGCGAGGCCCTGTACCGGCGCCGCTTCGGGCGATTTCTGGCCGTCGGCGGCGGCCTGCTCGTCGACGACGGCGAGGCCTCAGCCGGAGCGACGGTCGGCTACCTCTGGCCCATGTTCGTCGAGACCCGTGCTTTCGTCGATCACCGCGGCGGCCTGCGGCTCGACGTCGAGAAGCGGGTGCAATGGACGCGGCGCGTGTTCAGCGATTTCGAGGCGACCTTCCGCAAGGACCGGGCCGGGGATTTCAAGGCGACTTTGATGTTCCAGCCGAATTGGGCCTGGGCGTTCGGCTTCGTCGGGACCCAGGATGGTCCGGGGGCGGGCCTGCGCTACCAGTTCTAAGCTCGCGGCGGCTCGTCGAGATCGGTTGCCCTATTTGGACGCGGTTCGAACCGTCTGAATGTCGACGTTTCTATCTCGACTATAACGCAGCGCCATTACGCCGGACTTAAACCGCTTCGCCTCGATGAGCTTCAGCCCCGATGCCTGCCAGTCCACGAACAAGGTCGGCCCTCGTCCGGCCACGACCGGGTGGACGACGAACAGGTATTCGTCGATGAGACCGAGCTTGTGCAAGTCTTTCGCGAGATTCGGGCTCCCGAGCAGAAGGCCGCGCGGCGTGCGCCGCTTGAGATTTCTGATCGCGCCGGCCAGGCCGCCTTCCACCCGGTGGGTGTTGGCCCAAGGGAAGTCTCGGCGCGTGGTCGAGAGCACGTACTTGTCCTTGGCGTCAAGCTTCCGAGCCCACACCCGGTCCAGACGCTTGGCCTTCAGATCGCGAGCCACCGCCGGCCAGTAGCTCTCCATGAGCTCGTAGACCGTCCGCCCCCACAACATACCGCCGGCTGAATCCATCTGCCGGATCCAGAAGCGAAAGAGCTCGTCGTCGGGAGCCGTCCCGCGATGATCGTAACAGCCGTCCAGCGTGACGTTCACCCCGAAGGTCAGCATTCCCATTTACGCCTCCTTTCGGTCTCTCATCATAATCGTCAGCGGGCGATGTCAGGCCTTCTTCACGAAGCAGGCTTTCAGGAAGACGGTGAGTCCCTCCATCTTGCAGGTGATCTCATGGTCGCCCTCCACTAAACGGATGGGCTTCGATTTCGTCCCGACCTTCAGCGTTTGGGTCGAGCCTTTCAACGGCAAATCCTTGATCAAAGTCACGGTGTCCCCGTCGGAAAGCGCGTTACCGTGGGCGTCCTTGACGGCGCGCGGGCCGGACGGAGCCTCGGCCGCGGGCGCGCGATCCCATTCGTGCCCGCAGGTGGCGCACTCCCATCGCGCCGGAGATTCCAGGATGTCGTCCATCTCGCACATCGGGCAGACGGTCTTTTCCATGCTCAGCCTCCGAAGTCTTTACTTGATCGCATGCCACGTCCGCGAACATGGAGTCTAGAATTTTCTTAATCGGAAGCTCGGTGGTTGGACCGGGGAAGCTCGCCGGGCACGGGAACGTCCTTCAGCCCAAGAGCCCTTTCGATCCGCTGCTCAATATAGAGCGACTGCGAAGCCTGGGGCAGGCCCCCGACCAGGAACGCCAGCCGCCCGTCGCGGCCGCACGCGACCACCTCGTAGCTCACCCCGGTTTCCCGGCCGCGGAACTCGCGCGTGAACACCTGCACGATGTCGCGGGCGTACATGGACTTCACCTTCCGGGAAGGGCCGCTCACGACGGTGACCCCGTCCCGGCTCACGCGGACGCGAAGCCGTTTCAGAAGTCCCGACGCGTCGAGGACCGCGAAGATCATCGCCAGGACCGGCAGAAGGCCGATGTAGAACAGGTCAAACCAGGAAAACTGGCCGAACATCTGTCGGAAAATCTTGCCGAAGAAGAGGAGCGCCGCGCTACCGCCGAAGGCGCAGAGCATCAAGCCGCTCGATTGAAAGCGGCCGCCGTCGTAGAAGATGACGAGGGCCTCGCCATCCTCCTCGAGCCGGAAGCCCTCCGGCAGTTCGACGGGGTCGCGGCTCCAGTCCTTGACCCCTTTGACGCCTGACACCGCGTTGCACTGCACGCACCGCGCCATCGCGAGCTCGGCGACGAGGTTCTCCTGGGAGAGCGGCGCGCCGCAGTATCGGCACTTAAGGTCGAACGCTTCCAAGCCCATAAGCCACAGTGTAAGGCGTCTCCCGGAAAAAAGAAAGCCCTCCATCGCTGGAGGACTTTCGTGTTGCCGGCTCGTCGAGATTGGCTGCCCGTCGTTGGCAGTATTCGAACTTGGGCCGGCGCCGAAAGCGAATTTAAACTGCCCGAAGTGGCTGCTTGCCTCTAAATCAACCACGCGAATAGGAAGTTACTCGAACCGAATCAGAGCCAGCTGAGGATCTTTTCGCGACTGGGCAGACCGCCGGAATGCACGACCTTTCCATCGATCACCACGCCGGGCGTGGATAAAACGCCGTAACCGACGATGGCGGCCATGTCCTCGACTTTCTCCAATTCGATTTCGACGCCCTGGGCCTTCGCCGCATCTTCGATGAGCTTAACCGTCGCCTTGCACTTCGCGCACCCGGTTCCGAGGACTTTAATGTTTTTCATGATGGCCTCCTTCAAAGAACGGCGTTGAACACATAGCCAACCAGTAATATCCCGACCGTCACCACTCCCACGAAGACGGCGATCAATGGGGGTTTCAAGACCTTGCGTAAAATAATCATCTCCGGCGCGGACAGGGCGATGACGCTCATCATGAACGCGAGGACGGTTCCGAGCGCGGCGCCTTTCGCCAAGAGCGCCTGAATCACCGGGATGATGCCCGCCGCATTGGAGTACATCGGTACGCCGAGCAAGACCGCCGCAGGCACCGCCCACCAAACATCCTTGCCCATGATGGCCGCCAGGAAATTCTCCGGCACATAGCCGTGGATACCGGCGCCGAGGGCGACTCCGCCCAGGATGTAAGGCCAGACCTTCCCGACGATCTCCCGATCGTGGTCAAGTCCCGCCTGTATACGCTCGGACCAGGTCATGGACGCATCCGTGCCTCGGCTTCCAGACGGACTGTTCTGGAGGGCTCGCACCCAGTCCTCTAAATAGCTTTCCATTCCCAACTGACCTATCACCATGCCGGCGACGATCGCCACCGTTAGGCCCAGCGCCAGATACAGCCCCGCCACTTTCCAACCGAGCATTCCAAAGAGAAGGGACAGCGCCACCTCGTTGACCATGGGAGCGGAGATGAGGAAGGAGAACGTCACGCCCAAGGGCACGCCGGCTTGGAGGAACCCGATGAACAGCGGTACCGCGGAGCAGGAGCAGAACGGAGTCACCACGCCCAGGCCCGCGGCCATCACGTTTCCCACGCCTAGACGGCGGCCGGACAGCGCGGCGCGAGTGCGTTCCGGCGATACGAAAGTGTGGATAACACCCATCAGGAACACGATGGCCGCTAACAGGAGAATAACCTTCGGCGACTCGTACACAAAAAATCCGAGCGCGGCGCCGAGGCGCGAGCTCGAATCGACTCCCAGCAAGCGCACCAGCGCCGAAGACATCTCGGCCAGATGCGAATAGATCAGCCACCATGCGCCGGCACCGAGTATGGTTCCCGCCAACGATCTTGTGCTCGAACGTCCGTTGTCCATAGATGCCTCTCGCGAAGGTCACTATAGGTCTTTCAGCAACGAAAAGGCCCTCCTTTCGGAGGGCCTGGTTCGCGGTTCGTCGAAATTGGCTGCCCGTCGTTGGCGGTATTCGAACCTGGTCGGCGCCGGAAACGCGTTTAACCTGCCTAAACGGCTGTTTTGGCTCAAAACCGACCACGGAAAGCGGCGTGTTCACCCGTTTGAAGAAATGACATAGAATACAAGGCGTGTCCTGGGACCAAATGCCGTCAAACCGCACGCGCTCCGTCTCGGACACGCGCGCCTATCGCGCCGTCTTCGAGGCGCATCCCCAGCCCATCCTGATCTGGGACCGCGCGAGCTTCGCCATACTCGACGCCAACGCCGCGGCCGTAAAGCAATACGGCTACCGCCGCGATCAGTTGAAGGCGATGACGATCATGGACATCCGCCCCCCCGCGGAAGTCCCGCGAATGAAGCGTTTGCTCTCCGGCCGGAAGGCGCGGATTAAAGAGGGCGTTTTCCTACATCGCAAGAAAAACGGGGCGTGCTTCGAAGCGGCGGTCAACACGCACTGGCTCACCTACCTCGGCCGCAGAGCGGCCCTCGCGATCATCCGGGACGTCACGGTTCACAACAAGACCAAGCGCGCGCTCCACGACAGCGAGCAGCGTCTGCGCTCCCTCGTGGACGCGGTGAAGGATTACGCGATCTTCACGCTCGACCCGAACGGCGTGGTGACGAGTTGGAACGAAGGCGCGCGCCGCCTCAAAGGCTACCGGGACACCGAGATCATCGGGCGCCACTTCAGCGTTTTCTACACGCCGGCCGACCTCGGCCGCGGCCTGCCGGGAAAACTGCTACGCAGGGCGCTCGCGCAGGGGCGCGTCGAAGATCGCGGCTGGCGGGTGCGCAAAGACGGCACGCGCTTTCACGCCGACGTCGTGATCTCCCCCATCAAGGACGAAGCTGGACGGCTGCGCGGCTTCGCCAAAGTCACCCGCGACATGACGCAGGGCGATCACGCGGCGGAGGCCGTCACCCTGTCACGAGGCATCGTCCGCGCCGAGGAGGCCGAGCGGCGCCGCGTCGCGCGGGAGCTCCACGACGGCGTCAACCAGCTCCTCGCGGTCGCGAAATTCCGCTTTCAAGACGCGGAGGAGCGCTTGCTGGCGAGCCAGCCCGCGCACGCGACCATCATCGAGGCGCGAGGCATCCTTGAAAGCGCGATCCAGGAGGTGCGGCGCATCTCCCACAACCTGCGCCCGCTCGTCCTCGATGAATTAGGACTCAAGGCGGCCCTTCGCGGCGCCTGTACCGCCTTCCGGCGCTCCTCGGGCCTGTCGGTGCGCCTGGACGCCGCCCGCCTGCCCGTGACTCTGCCCGAGGAAGTCGAGCTCACCTTGTACCGCATCGTGCAGGAGGCGCTCACCAACGCCGCACGCCACGCCGAGGCCCGGCGGGTCAGCGTCGTCGCCCTGCGCCGCGGCAACGGAATCCAACTGACCGTACGCGACGACGGCAAGGGATTCACGCCCGGCGACGAGGGCTCCGGGCTCAACAACATCCGCGAGCGCGCGCACTTCCTCGGAGGTCGCTGCGACTTTCAGAGCAGACGCGGCCACGGCACGGCCGTGCGCGTCACCTTGCCGGCGCCCCGATGATTGCCGGCCATCCTCGCCCCATCCGCGTCATCCTCGCCGACGACCACCCGCTGGTCCGGCTGGGCATTCAGGCCATGCTCGCCAACCGCGCGAACATCCGCGTCGTCGCGGAGGCGGCCTCCGGCCACGAAGCGGTCAAGCTGGCCTGCGCAGTCAAGCCCGACATAGCGCTTCTCGACATCAATATGCCGGGGCTCGGAGGCTTCGGCGTGGCCAAGGAGCTGCGCAAGCGCCTGCCCTCCTGCCGAGTGATCATCCTCAGCATGCACGAGGATCGGGAGTACGCCCGCCAGGCGGTCGCCGCCGGGGCGAAGGGCTACATTCAAAAAGACTCCGCCCCCGAAGTGCTGCGCCGCGCGATCGAGACCGTCCACTCCGGCCGAACCTTCTTCAGCGACGAAGCCTCGCGGGCACTCCTGGCCGATGTCGTCGAGGCGGGCGGCCGGATGTCGGAGGCGGACGCCGACGGTCTGACCCAGCGAGAGCGCGAGGTCTTGATCCTGATCGCCGAGGGTTCCAGCAACAAGGAGATCGCGGCGAAGCTCCAGATCGGAGTGCGCACGGTCGAGACCCACCGCGAACGCGTCATGCGCAAGCTCGACGTCCGCACCGCCGCCGGACTGACGAAGTACGCCCTCTCCCACGGCCTCATCAAGCTCAAGTAGCGGCGTTGCGTAGTTCCACGGACGCGCGAAGCCGCGCGTACCGTCATAATGGGAGCATGCCCGGTCCCAAAGCGCCGCCGCCGCGCATCCGCGTCCTGCTCGTGGACGACCATCGTCTGGTCCGCGAGGGCCTGCGCTCGTCCTTGGAGAGCGACTCACGCTTCGAAGTCGTCGGCGAGTGCGGCGACGGCGAAAGCGCGCTGCCGGCCTGCGCGAAGCTCAGGCCGGCGGTGGTCGTGCTCGACCTCAGCCTGCCCGGAATCAGCGGCCTCGAGGTCGCGCGCCGGCTGCGCAAGCACTCTCCCGCCGCCCGCGTCGTGATACTCACGATGCACGAGGACATGGGGCTGGTCAAGGAGGCGAAGAAAGCCGGCGCCGCCGCGTTCCTCTCGAAATCCACCGGCCCCGCGAAGCTCCGCGAGGCCCTGCTGGACGCCGCGTCTGGACACCCCACTTTTCCTCGCGCGCTCGGCGGCGGACCTGGCCTTACCGCGCGGGAGCGTGACGTCCTGTCGCGCATCGCCGCCGGCGACGACAGCCGCGCCATCGCCGCCCGCCTGGGCCTCGCCGTGCGGACCGTCGAGAAGCACCGCGAGAACCTGACCAAGAAGCTGAAGCTCAAGGGGGCCGCGGCTCTGACCAAGTACGCCCTGGGCCGCGGGCTCACGAACTTCGGCGGCCCGTCCGCCTGATTTTCCGGTCCGTATCACTACGGACCCCTGGCGGCGGTTGATGCGGACGCACGGACGCCCTCGCGGCGCTACACTAAGCCCATGATGACAACCATTTCCGGGTCTAGTGCGAACATGAGCCCAGAACACATCGCCTTGCTGCTCGTCGAGGACAACCCGGGCGACGCGAGCCTGATCCAGGAAATCGTCTCCTCCTCCCGTCGCGCGCGCTTCACCCTCACGCGGGTCTCCCGCCTCGACGAGGCGCTCGAAATGCTCAAGACCTCGTCCTTCGACGCGGTCCTGCTCGACCTCACTTTGCCGGACTCGCGCGGCCTCGTCACCTTCCAGCGGCTGCACCAGGCGGCGCCGTCCCTTCCGGTGGTCATTATGACGGAAATAGACGGGGAAGACACGGGGGTTCTGGCCGTCAAAGAAGGCGCGCAGGACTACCTGATCAAAGGCGAGCCCGCCTCCGAAGCGCTCATCCGCACCGTCCGCCACGCCATCGAGCGCCAACTCACCTCCGTTCGCCTGAATCTCAGCGAGACGAACTACCGCCAATCGTCGGAGCTGCTCGCGTTGGAAAAAGCCCGCCTCATCGAGGCGCAAGCCGTCGCCAAGGTCGGCAGCTGGGAAACGAACCTGGCCACCATGGAGGTGATCTGGTCGGAGGAGACGTACCGTATTTTCGAGACGGACACGGCGACGTACAGCCCCACTCACACGTCCTTCCTGGAGTTCATTCACCCGGAGGACCGAACGAAAGTCGACGACGCTTTCAAGGCCTCTTTCACGAAGCTGGAGCGGAACTCCGTCAAGCACCGAATCGTCATACCGGACGGACGCATCAAGTTCGTCGAGGAGCGCTGGCGCATCCACCGCGGCCCGGACGGCAGCCCTATTCGCGCCGTCGGCACCTGTCAGGACATCACCGAGCGGGAGGCGGCTCAGCAGCTTCTCGAGGATTCGCACGAGCGTTTCAAGCACATGGCGGAGAGCATCAGCCAGGTGTTCTGGTTGACCGACATGGACAAGAACGCCATGCTCTACGTCAGCCCCGCCTACGAGACGATTTGGGGACGATCTTGCGAGAGCCTCTACCTTCATCCCGACACCTGGCTCGACGCGATCCTGCCGGAGGACCGGGTGAGAGTCGTCGCCGCGCTGCCGCGCCAGAAGACCGGCGGTTTCGACGAAACCTACCGCATCCGACGCCCCGACGGCGCCATCCGCTGGATTCGCGATCGGGCCTTCCCCATCGCCGACAAGTCCGGCGGAGTGTCACAAGTGACCGGCGTCGCCCATGACATCACCGAGCAGGTCTTGGCGGAAGCCGCCATGCACGATAGCCAGGAGCTCCTTGAAAAGGCCCAGGAGGTGGCCAACACCGGAAGCTGGGTCAACCCACTTAACGCCGGCGACGAACTGCTGTGGTCGAAGCAGTGCCGGCGCATCTTCGGCGTCGCTCAAGACCGCCGCCTCGTGTTCGCCGACCTCATCGCTTTAATCCATCCCGACGACCGCGCGGCGCTCGTCGCGGCGCGCGCGAAGGCCATCCGAGAAGGCGCGCCGTACACGATCGAGTACCGCATCGTCCGCCCCGACGGGGCGCAACGCACCATTAAAACGAAGGCGGAGGTCATCCGCGACCGCGTGGACGGGACGCCCAAGCTCATCGGCGTCGTCTGGGACGTCACCGACCGTCTGGAGAACGAGCGCCGTCTCAAAGAGACTGAGGCGATGCTGGCGCAAGCTCAAAAAATGGAGAGCATGGGCCGGCTGGCCGGAGGCGTGGCGCACGACTTCAACAACATTCTGACGGCCATCCTCGGCTTGTCGGAGATGTCCTTGATGGCGCTTCCCAAAGAGAGCCCGGTCCGCGAGGACCTCGAGGAGATCCGCAAGTCGGGCCTGCGCGCGGCCAATCTCACCCAGCAGTTGCTGGCCTTCTCCCGGCGGCAGGTCACCACGCCGCGCATCTTCAACCTCGACGATTCCATCGAGGGCGTCGCCAAGATGCTCCGCCGCATCATCGGAGAGAACATCGAGCTCGTCCTCGAGCCCGGCTTGGGCGGCGTGTGCGTGAAGGCCGACCCCGGGCAAATCGAGCAGCTCGTCCTGAACCTCGTCGTCAACGCCCGCGACGCGACCGGCAAGGGCGGGAAGATCACGATCCGCACCGCCGTCGAGAGCCTCGCGGGCGCGGACGCGACGAAAGCCGGGCTCCCCGAGGGTCGATACGTGAGCCTGTCCGTCGAGGACAACGGCTCCGGCATGAGCGACGAGGTCAAGAGCCGCCTCTTCGAGCCCTTCTTCACCACGAAGGAAAAGGGCAAGGGCACGGGCCTGGGACTGTCCACCTGCTACGGCGTCGTCAAGCAGAACGGCGGCGCCATCGACTGCCGCAGCGCTCTCGGCGCGGGCACGACCTTCCGGGTGCGCTTCCCCTGCGCCCGCGCCGGCGCGCCGCAAGCCGCGGCGACGCGGAACTTGAATCTTCCGAAGAGCGGCGAGACCATCCTCGTGGTCGAGGATGAGGAGCCAGTCAGGCGCCTGACCACGCGCATCCTGCGCGGTCTCGGCTACGCCGTGCTCGAGGCCGAGAACGGAGAGGCGGCGCTCGCCACCGTGAAGAACGACGCGAAAAGCGAGATCCGCCTGATCTTGAGCGACATGGTGATGCCGAAAATGAGCGGGTGGGACTTGTCCCTGAAGACGCAGGCCGTGAAACCCGGCGTCCCGGTGCTGTTCGTCTCAGGCTACACCGAGGACGTGTTCAAGGACCTGTGCCTGCTCGACGGCAAAGCGGACATCCTCGCCAAACCCTACACCGCCGAGGACCTAGCCGCGCGCGTGCGCGGCGCTCTCGATCGGGTTCCCGCGCCTTAGGCGCGAACCTCGAAGGTCCGGGGCATCTTCTGGATTTCACGCTCGATTTCTTTCACGGTCATGCCATTCGTTTAGCCCCTCTAAGCCGAAAAAGAAAGCTCTCCATCGCTGGAGGGCTTCATTATTTCTGCGGCCAAAAATCTGCCCTTCTTAGACGACTTTCGAACTTTCCTGTCCGAAACCGTGACTACCGACGAGCAGCTTCCTGCTTAATTGCCAGGCATGCCTTGGCAACCAATTCCAGGCTAGGCACTGATTTCTTATCCAAGAGGTTATAGGTCGTGCGGCGCGGAATGTGATACCGCCGCTCCAACTCGCTCTTGTTCAAATGACGCAGGCTGGCGGCGAGGACCTCGCAGGCGGATTCGACGTCTCCCTCAATCAGGCAGGCCATGAAAGTCTTGAACACCAGGTCCACTTTTCCCAAAGTGGCCGCCGTGTCGTGCTTGAGGAGTTTAACCTTGCGGCCAGCCGGCTTCGTAGCGGTCTTAGTCATAATCTGCCTCGATTTGCTCTTTCAGCCGTCGCGCCTTCGAAATATCCTGCTTTTGTGAGGCCTTGTCGCCTCCCAGGAGCGCGATGATGTCGGCGTCGCCGACTTTGGTTCGTGAATAATAGACCCGGGTTCCATCGTTCCACTTAAACTCGAAAAGGCCCTCGCCGAGCGGCTTTGAATGCAAGAAGGTTCCCGAAGTCGCCAGGTCGAGTCGAGCATCGATCTTGAGACGCAGCTTCTCATCCATGTCCCGATACCATTCATCGAACTCTTCCGTCTTCAAAAGCTCGAAGCGCGCCTTATCCATGACGCATTACAGTGTGCCATGGATGGCACACTTTGTCAAGGGCCTCATCCGTTGGGGGTTGGCCATCACTCTCCTTACGATCCATCTCCCCTTAAAGTTCCGTCTCTGAAAGCGAAAAGCCCTCCTTTCGGAGGGCTTCGTTTATACTGCGCTGGCGTCAGCATGGCTTCGCGTCAAGATTGGCTGCGGGACTAGGACTCGAACCTAGAAAAGCGGATTCAGAGTCCGCTGTGATACCATTTCACCATCCCGCAATGGTGCCTATATTATAGCACTCGTCGGGCGAACGCGCCAGCGCGAGCGGCCTTAACCGCCTCCGCCGCGACCCACGCGGTCCAGATCGCCAGCACGGGAATTCCCAGCGGATGGTGATGGAAGGACGCGAGCCAGTCCCCCTGCATCGCCGCGACGACGGCGTGGCCCATGCCGCACCCCGGGCAGCGATGCCCCGTCGCGAGACGGAACGGACAGAGAACGAGCTCCTCCCCCACCCCCGACGCCGCCTGCGCCGCGCAGAGAAGCCACGCGCCGCCGGCGACGACGGAGAACGGCAGGGGGCGTCCGTTCAGCACAGCTTGTTGATCTCGTGCTGGTACACCGCGTCGGCGATGACCGTCAGGCCGACGCAGGACAGCACGAGTCCGATGACGGGAAGGTTCGCGTTGGTTTCGCGGCCGTTGGCATTGAGCCAGTTGTGAAGCTCCGCGCCCATGCGGTACTCATTGTAGATGTGATAGAGGCCGCAGGTGATGAAGGACAGGAGGAGCCAGTTCAGGAACTTGAACTCCTCGCGTCCGAGCAGCTGGTTCATCGCCAGGAACTGACGGTAGTTCCAGTAGATGTTGTAGATGCCGCAGGTGACGAGGGTCAGGATGATGCCCGTGGCGATGTCGATGTGGTGCTCGGACGACAGAGGCTTGTCGGTGGTCATGGGACCCAGTATGCCACGGGAGGGCCCCCCCGTCAAGGCGGATCAGCGCGCGACGGGAGGCGCGACGATCTCTTGCCAGGCGGCCTGGGCCGTGTCGGCGAAGCGGAAAAGCGACAGGTCGCCGTCGGAGATCAAGCCTTCGCGCGCGAACTCGTCAAAGTCCAGGATCTTGTCCCAGTAGGACTTCTCGCCGATGAGGACGATCGGCACGCGCGGCATCTTGCGGGTCTGCATCAAGGTGAGGACTTCGAAGAGCTCGTCCATCGTGCCGAAGCCGCCGGGGAAGTAGACCAGGCCCATTGCGCCGTGGCGCAGGGCCATCTTGCGGGTCGCGAAGTGCTCGAACTCAAAGTCCATCGTGGTGTGCTTGTTGAGGCCCTGTTCCTTGTCGAGGATGATGTTGTAGCCGATGCTGGGGCCGCCCGCGTCCTTGGCGCCGAGATTGGCCGCTTCCATGATGCCGGGGCCGCCGCCGGTGACGACCGCGACCTCGCCGCCGCCGTTTTCGGCAACGAGGCGGCCGAAGGCCTTGGCGATCTCGTAGTACTTGGAGACCGCGACCGCCTGCTTCGCGGCGTACACGAGCTTGCGCTCTTCGGGTCGCTTGGGCTTGTTGCCGTATTTCTTGACGAGCGCGTCGAGATTGGCGCGGGCGACGTCGGCGGGCAAGATGCGGGCCGAGCCGTACACGGTGACGGTCGCCTTGATGCCCTCGGCGCGCAGGCGCTGGTAGGGCTCGGTGACTTCGCGGGCGATGAGCTTCGCGTCGGGGACGGCGGTCTGGCCCATCAGGTCGGGAACGAGGAAGCGCGCGAGCGGCTTGGCGGGCTTGGCGATGGCGCGGGCGCCCTTGTGACGGCGGCGTCCGCCGCGGACGTCGAACAGGCCGTCCTTGCCGCGGACGAACACCTGGCGGTCCTTGCCCGCGTACACCGAGACGCTGTCCACGCCGATCTTGGCGCCGGTGGCGACGAAGTCGTTGATGTTCTGGCGGATCTCGGCGACGGGAACGACGTCGCGGAAGGTCAGGTCGATGGCGGCGGCGCCGGGCGCCAGCTGATGGCGCGTGGAGTGGGCCAGGACCTGCTCGTTGGCGTGAGCGAGCTGGACGTTGAACTCGCCGGTCGGGAAGAGGCTCTTCATCTCGGTGACGACGCCGTCGACGATGAGGTCGGGCGTCTTGCCCGCCTCGCGGATGACGAGCTGAAGATCATTGCTGTGCAGCTGGATTTTCTTGATGAGGGCCGCTTCGTGCGGCTGAACCTCGGGGAGATGCTCAGCCAGGTCGGGACGGTTCGAGAGATCGAGGGCGCGGAAGGCGCCGCCCTTGGCGTCCTTGTAGACGCGCAGGTCGAGCCAGCCGATCTTGTCCCACTTCACGGCGAGCTCGTTGATGAAGTGCTCGGTGTTCGGCGTGTGGGGGATGAAGGCGCTGGCCTCGCGGGCCGTGTTGAGGCGGACGACGGAAACGCTGTGAGCGCCGACCGGAATCGGTAGCGCGGCGGGTTCAGCGTTGTCGAGCGCGGCCTTCGCCGCCGCGCCGTCGAAGGCGGCGGAGGCGGCCTGGGACTCGGCCATGCCGACGAGGCGGCCGAGATCCTTGAGGCTCGTGCCGGCGAGAGACCGGCCGAGGGACTGCCCGTCACCCGATTCCTTTGCGGCGGCCGAGGGGCCGGGGATGAGCGCCGACGGAACATTGCCGCCGGGCTGGAAGGCCGAGGCCGCCGAGGGAATGACCGAGACCGCGAGGGCGGGGATCGGGGTTGCGGAGAGCCCGGGCGACGGCGTCATCGCGGAGAGGCCAGCGGCTCCCGGGAGCGTGAGAACGGGGGCGGCAAAACCCTGGGTCAGGCCCGGGGCGACCGGAAGCGCGAACGTCGGGACGACGGAGATGCTGCCGGGGGCGGCGACGCGGATCTGGGCCGCGGCCGGAGCCGCGGAACCGAAGGCCAGAAGCGCTGCGAGGAACAGCCGCATTCTCATCTGATAGGGAGGATAGCCTCCTATAATAGGGAGCGCGTGGGCCCTCCGGTCCTGATTTTCCCGACAAAGGTCCTACGTGACCAAATCGCTATTGACGAACGCCTCTTGCTTACTTACTATAGTTAGCGTGAGCAAGATTCTGATCGTCGATGACGATCCCGACTGCGTCGAGCTGCTGTCGATCCACCTCCTGAAGCGGGGCCACGCCGTGGTCGGCGCCAAGGACGGCCCCGACGCGCTCGAACGCGCCTCCTGGGAGCGCCCCGACCTGATCTTCCTCGACCTGCGCATGCCCGCCGTGGACGGAATCCGCGTCATCGAGATCCTCCGAGCAAACGAGCTCACCGCGGAAACGCCCATCGTCCTGATGAGCGCCGCCGATAGGGAGTGGGCGACGCGCCGCCTTCGGCCGGATCCGCTCGTGCGTTTCCTGGAGAAGCCGCTCGACTTCGCGGCGCTCGACGGGATGCTCAGCGAAATGTTGCTCGCCGCCTAAGTCAAACCCCTCCCGGTCCCCGTGGACCTCCGTTATCAATATTTGTTATCCTAATCCCCGTCGCAACCCCATTTCCGACGGAGGAAAACCATGGCTTTTTTCATCGGACGCGACCGTGAAGCCCGCAGAGCGTACGGATTCGACGAGATCGCTCTGGTTCCCGGAGACGTGACGGTCAACCCGGACGAGGTCGACACGACCCTCCAGCTCGGACACGTCAAGCTCGAGATTCCTTTCCTGGCCTCCGCGATGGACGGCGTCGTGGACACCGAGTTCGCGATCTCGATGGGCAAGCTCGGCGGCCTCGGCGTGCTCAACCTCGACGGCATCAACACCCGCTACGACAAGCCGCGCGAGATCGTCATGCAGATCGCGGGCGCCACGCCCGACGACGCGACCCGCCTCGTGCAGGACCTCTACCGCCCGCCGGTGAAGGAAGAGCTCATCGCCCAGCGCATCAAGCAGATCAAGAAGGCCGGCGTGCCCTGCGCGGTCTCCACGATCCCGCAGAACGCCGAGAAGTACGGCAAGATCGCGATGGACGCCGGCGCCGACATCTTCGTCGTGCAGTCCACCGTCACCACGGTGCGCCATAAGGCCACCAAGTACAAGGTCTTCGACGTGGTCAAGTTCTGCAAGATGATGAAGATCCCCGTCATCACCGGCAACTGCGTGACCTACGGCGTGGCCACCGAGCTGATGGAAGCCGGCGTCTCCGGCCTGCTCATCGGCGTCGGCCCGGGCGCAGCGTGCACCTCGCGCGGCGTGCTCGGCATCGGCGTTCCGCAGGTCACCGCGACCGTGGACTGCGCCGCGGCCCGCGACACCTTCTGGAAGCGGACCGGCAAGTACGTGCCGATCATCACCGACGGCGGCATGTCCACCGGCGGCGACATCTGCAAGGCCATCGCCTCCGGATCCGACGGCGTCATGGTCGGCTCCGCGTTCGCCCGCGCCAAGGAAGCGCCCGGCCAGGGCTTCCACTGGGGCATGGCGACGCCGCACGCCAACCTGCCCCGCGGGACGCGCATTCAGGTCGGCATTACTGGAACGCTTGAAGAGATTCTATATGGCCCCTCCCGCCTCGACGACGGCTCGCAGAACCTCGTCGGCGCCCTGCGCACCTGCATGGGCACGGTCGGCGCCTCCACGATCAAGGAGATGCAGACCACCGAGATCGTGATCGCCCCGGCGATCAAGACCGAGGGCAAGATCTTCCAGAAGGCCCAGCGCATCGGGATGGGGAAATAAAGTGACCGTCGCCGCTCTCGAAGCCGAGAAGATCCTGATCCTCGACTTCGGGAGCCAGTACACCCAGCTGATCGCGCGCAGGCTGCGCGAGCTCGAGGTGTACTGCGAGATTCTCCCCTTCCACGCCAAGAAGGAGCAGATCATCGCCGCGAAGGCCGCGGGCATCATCCTGTCCGGCGGCCCCGCTTCGGTCCACGAGAAGGGCTCGCCGCGCCCCGACAAGTTCGTCTACGAGGCGGGCGTGCCCGTCCTCGGCATCTGCTACGGAATGCAGTTGCTCGTCGAGCTTCACGGCGGCAAGGTCGTGCCCTCGAAGAAGCGCGAGTACGGCCACGCCGACCTCGAGATCGTCGCCGAGAGCCCGCTGTTCGCGGACCTGCCCAAGCACCTGCAGGTGTGGATGAGCCACGGCGACAGCGCGGAGCGCCTGCACAACGGCTTCCGCGTGGACGCGCGCACGGGCTCGGCCCCCTTCGCGGCCATCTCCGACGAGGCGAAGCGGCAGTACGGCATTCAATTTCATCCGGAAGTGGTGCACACGCCGCTGGGGTCGAAGGTTTTGGAGAACTTCGCGCGCCGCATTTGCCGGTTCGAGAAGCGATTCACTATGGCGGGCCTGCTCGACTCGCAGATTAAGGCGATCCGAGACCAGGTGGGCGACGGTAAGGTCGTGTGCGCGCTGTCCGGCGGCGTGGACTCCACCGTCGCCGCGACGATGATCTCGAAGGCGATCGGCAAGAATCTTTACTGCGTGTTCGTGGATACGGGCCTCCTGCGTCACGGCGACCGGGAGAGGGCCGAGAAGGTCCTTGGCCAAGAGTTGAAGCTGAATCTCAAAGTGGTCGATGCATCGAAGCTTTTCCTGGGCCGACTTAAAGGCGTTTCGGACCCGGAGCGTAAACGCAAGATCATTGGTAAAACGTTTATTGAGATATTTGATCGCGAAGCGAAACGGATTAAGGGGGTAACCTTCCTGGCCCAAGGAACGTTGTATCCCGACGTCATCGAGAGCGTCTCGGTCCACGGACCTTCCGTCGTGATCAAATCGCACCATAATGTGGGCGGCCTGCCCAAGAAGATGAATTTGAAGTTGGTGGAGCCCCTCCGGATGCTTTTTAAGGACGAAGTGCGCCGCCTCGGCAAAGAGATGGGCATCTCCCAGGACCTCCTCGGCCTGCACCCCTTCCCCGGCCCCGGTCTCGCGATCCGCGTGTTGGGCGCGGTGACGCCCGCTTTGTTGAACACCTTGCGCGCCGCCGACCTGATCATGCGCGAAGAGCTGAAAGCCTCCGGCTGGTACGACAAGGTTTGGCAGTCCTTCGTGGTCATCCTTCCCTCCGTCCGTTCGGTCGGCGTCATGGGCGACGGTCGCACCTACGAAAACACGGTCGTTGTGCGCTCGGTCGATTCCCGGGACGGGATGACGGCCGACTGGTCGCGCCTCCCGTACGACCTGCTCCAGAAAATTTCTTCCAGAATCGTCAGCGAAGTGAAGGGCGTCAACCGCGTCGCTTACGACATCTCCTCCAAGCCGCCCGCCACCATCGAATGGGAATGACGACCGAGCAGCCCTCTTCCGTCGATATCCTAGGCCTCAAGCTCCTGCGCAGGGGCAAGGTCCGGGACGTCTACGATCTCGGCACGATGCTCCTCATCGTCGCGTCGGACCGGCTGTCGGCCTTCGACGTCATCCTCCCCACCCCCATCCCGGACAAGGGCAAGATCCTCACCGAGGCGGCCCTGTTCTGGTTCGAGCTCACCAAGGACGTCGTGCCGAATCATCTCATCACGGCGGATTTCGACGACATCCAGGGCGTGCTCCCTGAGGGCGTGAAGCTCGACAAAGCCTGGTTTGATGGGCGCATGATGCTGGTGCATAAGGCCAAGCGCGTCGATGTGGAGTGCGTGGCGCGAGCGTACTTGGCGGGTTCTGGTTGGAAGGAATATAAAACGAACGGAAACGTCGTTGGTCACTCGCTTCCGGCGGGACTCCAGGAAGCCGACAAATTGCCTTCGACGATTTTTACGCCCGCGACCAAGGCTGACGAGGGGCACGACGAGAACATTACGCGAGAACGCTTGGCCGAGATGATCGGCAAGCCATTGTCCGATGAGTTGGAAGGATTAACCCTTCGGGTTTTTAACGTCGCGTCAGAACATCTGGCAAAGCGCGACCTTATTCTTGCGGACACCAAATTTGAATTCGGATATATCGACGACGAACTGTGTCTTATCGACGAAATCCTAACCCCCGATTCCTCGCGCGTCTGGGAGAAGAAGGACTGGAAGCCCGGCAAAACTCCCGACGGCTTCGATAAACAATTTGTGCGTGATTATCTCGAGAAGAGCGGCTGGAACAAGGTCGCCCCGGGCCCGATCCTACCCCCCGATGTTGTCGAGGGAACTCTGTCTCGCTACCGTGAATTTCTCGTCAAGGTGACCAAGTGAGCGT
>CALRXP010000023.1:0-19039 GCA_943372155.1 Candidatus Endomicrobiellum trichonymphae
CGCGGCACCGGCTTCGACAAGAAATCCCTCCACGTCGGCATTCTCTGCAATATCTTCGACGCCGAAGGCGGCGAAGAAGGCGCGGTGCATTCCGACCTCACATCGGTGGGGCGCAATATCCAGAAAGCCGTTGAGAGCAAAGGTCACAAGGTCACGTTCTTCGACATGAATGAAACGCCGTTGCCGTTCGACAAAATCGCGAACGCGAACGTCGATATGATTTTTAATGTCTGCGAACGCATCAACAATTCTTCGCTGTTGGAACCTCACGCCGCGGCCATTCTCGATTGCTTGGGCATTCCCTACACGGGCTCCAATCCGTTGACGTTGGCCCTCTGCATCGACAAGATCAAGGTGAAAAAGATCCTCGAGCAGCACGGCCTCCCTACTCCGAAGTTCGACTACGTCTTCGAGAAGAACGAGCCCATCCGCGAAGACCTCCAGTACCCGCTGATGGTCAAGCTCGCGAACATGGACAACTCCATCGGCATCAGCAACGCCTCCGTCGTCACGAGCCTCAAGGCCCTCAAAGACCAGGTGGCGATGCTTCTCGACAAGTACAACCGCCCCGTCCTCATTGAAGAATTCATCGAGGGCGACGAGGTGGACGTGTCCATCATGGGCAACGAGGAGCGCGTGAAGGTGCTTCCGCTGTCGCGCTCCATCTTCGACGAGCTGCCCAAAGGCACGTGGGGCATCTACCCCTTCCAGGCGAAATGGGAGGACAACTCCGTGTACTCGAAGATCCGCGTCGAGCGCCCGGCCAAGTACTCGCAGAAGCTCTCCGCCTTGATCTCCGAGATCTGCCTCGACGCGTACCGCATCTTCGACTGCCACGACTACGCGCGCATCGAGGTCCGTATCGACAAGTCGGGCAACCCGTACATCCTCGAGATCAATCCCAATCCTTCGATCTCGGACGGCGACTGCGTGCCCGCCTGCGCCGAGGTGATCGGCCACAACTACGCCGACTTCATCGAGGAGATCATGAAGGAGTGCATCTCGCGCTACCGCGCGCGTCCTCCTTACTATCACCTGCAGTCCGCGATGACGCCCTTCTAAATGAAGGTCCTCGTCACCGGCGCGTCGGGATTCATCGGCAGCCACGCCTGCCTTGAGCTCCTGAAGGCGGGGCACGAGGTCGTCGGCTTCGATAATTTTTCGAACTCGTCCCCCGAGTCCATCAAGCGCGTCAGCGAGCTCGCGGGCAAGTCCATGCGCCTCGAGAAGCTCGACCTGCGCGACCCCGACGGTTTAGACGCGTTGGTGGGCGAAGGCTTCGACGCGGTCATGCACTTCGGCGGCCTGAAGGCCGTGGGCGAGTCCGTCGAGAAGCCCGAGCTCTATCACGACAACAACGTCATCGGGACCCATCACCTGCTGGCCGCGATGGAGAAGACCGACTGCCGCAACCTGATCTTCTCCTCCTCCTGCACCGTCTACGGCGTCGTCGAGAAAAGCCCCGTCGACGAGCGGCATTCCCGCTCCGCCGTGAACCCTTACGGCAAGACCAAGCTCGATATCGAGGACATGTGCTACGAGCTCGCGAGCGAAGACAAGCGCTGGAAGATCGCGTTGCTACGCTACTTCAACCCCGTCGGCGCCGACGAGAGCGGCCGCATCGGCGAGGACCCGCGGGGGATTCCCAACAATCTGATGCCGTACGTGATGCAGACCGCCGTCGGCCGCCGCGAATTCGTCAACGTGTGGGGCGGCGATTACCCCACGCACGACGGCACCGGCGTGCGCGACTACATCCACGTCACAGATCTGGCGCTTGGCCACGTCGCCGCGCTCAATAAAATCGCGGAGTTTAAGGGCGCTCAGGCCGTAAACCTCGGCGCCGGGCGAGGCTACTCCGTGCTCGAGGTCATCGCCGCGGCGGCCAAGGCCGCCGGCAAGGCGATTCCGCACAAGATCATGCCCCGTCGTCCCGGCGACGCGCCCGCGATCTGGGCGGACGCCTCGCTCGCCAAGAAAAAGCTCGGCTGGGCGGTGACGCGCGACCTCGAGCGCATGTGCGCCGACCACTGGCGCTGGCAGAAGAACAACCCCGAAGGCTACGGCGCGGCGTCTTAGCGGACGATCTTCATGCGCGACGGCGGCCAGTAAATAAACCAGGCCTTACCCTTGATGTAGCGCTGGTCGACCGGGCCCCAGTACCGCGAGTCGCAGGAGTGGTCGCGGTTGTCGCCCATCATGAAGTACTGCCCTTCGGGCACCTTCACGGGGCCGAAGTAGTCGCGCTGGATGTCGCCGAGCTCTCGATCGAGCTTGTGATCGGCCCAGAGCTGCTGATAGCGCTCCGGCGCGATCTCCTTGGCGTGCACCGACTCGGGCTGACGGAAGGAGTCGTCCCACTGGGCGTAGACTTCGTCGTTCATGATCTTGCCGTCGACGAAGACCTTGCCGGCGCTGACGGTCACGGTCTCGCCGGGCAGGCCGATGACGCGCTTGATGAAGTTCTCACCCGCGTTGACCTTGCCGCAGTGCAGATCGCGCGGATCGGGTACGGGGAATTCGAAAACCATCACATCGCCGCGCTGGACCTGGCGTAAGGACAGGATGCGCTTGCCCCAGACGGGCACGCGCACGCCGTAGACGAACTTATTGACGAAGAGGTGGTCCCCGATGAGCAACGTCTTTTCCATCGAGCCGGAGGGAATTTTGAACGCCTGGATGAGGAAGGTCATGAGGACCCAGGCAAGCAGGGCCGAGGAGAAAACGGTGTCGGCCCATTCCAGGTCGTCGTCGAGATAGAAGCGGCGGCTTTCGACGCTCTCGCCTTTGGTCCACGCGCGCCAGAAGCCGATCGCGCCGAAAATGACGGCGGCGGTCAGAGCGGGAAAGATGTCGCCCACTCGCAGCGCGCGGGCCCACAGCGCGATGACCTTGGTGCGGCCTTCGAACACCATGGTGAGGATCATCACAATGGAGAACGCCGCGATGGCATAGAACACCGCATGCAGGATCGCCGATTCCATCGGAGAGGTGGTGCCGCCCCCCTCTTTCTTGCGCCGCGAGTACCAAGCGAACAGACCTAGGGCGACGCCGACGAACAATAATCTTTCTTCCATAAATTTTAGTTTGCGTCCTCGTCGATCTTGAGGACCGCCAGGAACGCTTCCTGCGGAACCTCGACGGAGCCGACCATCTTGGCCCGTTTCTTACCCTCTTTCTGCTTACCCAGCAGCTTCTTCTTACGCGTGATGTCGCCGCCGTAGCACTTGGCGATGACGTCCTTGCGCTTGGCGCCGATGGTCTCGCGCGCGATGATCTTGCCGTCCACGCGGCCCTGAATGGCGACCTCGAAGTTCTGGCGGTCGATGAGCTCCTTGAGCTTCTCGCACAGCTTGCGCGCGACGTCCTGCGCCTTGTCCTTGTGGACGATCTGGCTCAGGGCGTCGACGGGCTCGGCGTGGATCAGGATCTCGAGCTTGACCATGTCCGACTCGCGCTCGCCGATGGACTGGTAGTCGAGCGTGGCGTAGCCCTTGGAGACGGATTTCAGCCGGTCGTAGAAGTTGACGACCATTTCCGCGAGCGGCAGCTCGTACTTGATGAGCATGCGGGTCGGCGAAAGGTACTCGATGCCCACATACACGCCGCGGCGTTCCTTAATGAGGTTGAGCACCGGTTCCTGATGCTCGATGGGCAGCACGATCGTCAGCAGAACGTACGGCTCTTCGACCGTCTTGATCTCGCCGTGCGGCGGGAACTTAGCGGGGTTGTCGATGACGTGCCATTTGCCGTCGTAGGTCTGCAGGCGATAGATGACGTTGGGCGCGGTGACGATCAGGTCGAGGTTGAACTCGCGCTGCAGGCGCTCCTTGACGATGTCCATGTGCAGCAGGCCGAGGAAGCCGAGGCGGTAACCGAAGCCCAGGGCCTGCGAGGAATCCGCCGAGTAGTTGAAGGAGGAGTCCTCAAGATTGAGTTTGTCGAGCGCGTACTTGAGCGCCGTGTATTCGGTTTGGTCGATCGGGAAAATACCCGCGAAGACGACGGGCTTCGCTTCTTTGTAGCCGGGCAGGGCGACCGCGAGCGGCCGCTCCTTTTCCATGACCGTGTCGCCGACGCGCACCGTGTGGATGTCCTTGATGCCGCAGATCATGTAGCCGGCCTCGCCGGCGCCGAGAGAGTCGGCGGGAGTCATCTTCGGTTTAAGGAAGCCGACCTCTTCGATGATCGCTTCAGTCCCGGTGGAGAAGAATTTGACCTTCATGCCCTTCTTCATCGTGCCGTCGACGACGCGCACGAGGAGGATGACGCCGCGGAAGGTGGAGTAGGACGAGTCGAAGATCAGAGCGGAGAGCGGCGCCTTCGGGTCGCCGGACGGCGCCGGAATCTCCCGGATGACGGCGTCGAGCACGCCCTGGCAGCCTTCGCCGGTCTTGGCGGAGATGAGGACGGGATCCTCGATGATTTTCAGCACGTCAAAGATCTGTTCGAGCGTGCCGTTGACGTCGGAGGAGGGCAGGTCGACCTTGTTGATGACCGGGATGATGCGCAGGCCGACCGCCTGCGCCAGCGTGGCGTTGGCGAGCGTCTGCGCCTGGACGCCCTGGGTCGCGTCGACGACGAGGAGCGCGCCCTCGCACGCGGCCAAGGCGCGGCTCACTTCGTAGGTGAAGTCCACGTGGCCGGGCGTGTCGATCAGATTCAGGAGCCACGTCTCGCCGTCGGGCGCGGTGTAGTCCATGCGCACGGCTTTGGCCTTGATCGTAATGCCGCGCTCGCGCTCGAGCTCCATGGAGTCCATGATCTGGGCCTGCATGTCGCGGCGCGCGATGGTGCCGGTCATTTCGAGGAGGCGGTCGGCCAAGGTGGATTTGCCGTGGTCGATGTGGGCAATAATGGAGAAATTTCGGATGCGGTCGGGGGCGCTCATGATGTTTTTAGGGGTTCTGTTCCAGCAGGCGCCGGACTTCGTCGGACTCGGAGCACTGCAACGCCTTGGCGACGAGCTTTTTCATCGCCTCGTGCTTGAGCCCGCGGATGGTCTGCTTGACGCGCAGGAACATGCGGGGAGAGATGCTCATCGCGTCCACGCCGAGGCCCACCAGCAGGGGCACCGCGCGAGGATCGGAGGTCATCTCGCCGCACACGCCGACCCACTTGCCCTTGGCGTGCGCCGCGCGCACGACGGAGTCGAGCAGGCGGACCACGGCGGGATGATAAGGATCGTAAAGGTGGGTGACGTTCTCGTTGATGCGGTCCACGGCGAGGGTGTATTGAATGAGGTCGTTCGTGCCGATGGAGACGAAATCCACGTGAGGCAGGAACGCGTCGAGCAGGATCGCCGTCGAGGGAATCTCGACCATGATGCCGAGCTCGAGGTCTTCCTTGAAGACCACGCCTTCGGCGGAGAGCTCGGCGCGGGCCTGTTCGAGTAGGCGGCGCGCGGCCAGCACCTCGCCGACGGCGGAGACCATGGGGATCATCACGCGGACCTTGCCCTTGGTCGAGGCCCGCAGAATGGCGCGCAGCTGCGTTTTGAATAGATCGAGATGGCGCAGGAACAGGCGCACGCCGCGCAGGCCCATGAAGGGATTCGTCTCGTTCTTGGGTCCTTCGATCCCGAGCTGCGAGAGACGGTCGCCGCCGATGTCGGCGGTGCGGATGACGACCTCGCGGTCCTCGAGCGCCTTCACCGCGGCGGAGTACGCCTTGACCTGCTCTTCTTCCGACGGCGCTTCGGTCCGGTTGAGGAAAAGATATTCGGTGCGGAACAGGCCGACGCCGTCCACTTGGAGGGCGACGACGGCTTTGAGCTCTTCGGGCGAATCGAGGTTGGCCTCAAGACGGAAGGCGCGGCCGTCGAGCGTGACGGTCGGCTGGCCTTTGAGCGTCTCGAGCGAGCGCTCCTCGGCCTCGGCGCGCGACTGGACCTTCTCGTACTTGGCGATCGTCTCGGGGCCGGGGTTGATGATGACCAGGCCCTGCTCGCCGTCGAGGATGACGGTGTCGCCGGTCTTCACGCGGCGGCTGACGTCGGAAAGCCCGACGACGGCGGTGATCTCGAGGCTTTGCGCCAGGATCGCGGTGTGGCTCGTCTTGCCGCCGAGGTCGGTGGCGAAACCGATGATCTTGGTTTCCTTGAGGCCCATCGTGTCGGACGGGAGGAGGTTGCGCGAGATAAGGATGCACTCCTCGTCGATGTCGGCGAGCGAGCGCTTCTGACGCTTCATCAGATGGAGAAGGAGGCGCTTGCCGACGTCGAACAAGTCGTGGCGGCGCTCGCGGAAGAACTCGTCTTCCATGCGCTCGAACTGACGGTTGACCTGCTCGAGCGCCTCGGAGAGCGCGAACTCGGCGTTCACGCCCTCTTCCATGATGCGCTTGGGCACGTCGTGCGTGATCAGCGAGTCCTTTAAGATGAGGCGATGGGCGTCGATGAGCTTGGCGTGGTGCTTGCCGAGGACCTTGAGGACCTTCAGCTCCGCGGCGTCGAGGTCCCGGTGCGTGGCCTTCTGCGCGACCTTGAAGCGGCGCACCTCTTCCCGGATCTTGTCCTTGGGAATCTCGATGCGCTCGACGACGATGTCCTCGTCCTCGACCACATAGGCCTTGCCGATCGCGATGCCGGGGCTGGCGGCGATACCCTTGATTACTATCATCGGTCGCGGCCATCCGGGCCGAGAAGCGACCGATGATCACCTTTTATAAAAAGATTCTCAGGTCTCATCGAATCGTCTCTCGAACAACTTTTCCAAAGCCGCGATCGCGGCGGCCTCGTCGGGGCCGTCGGCCTTGATGGTGAGCTTGGAGCCGCTCTCGGCGGCGAGCAGCATGAGGCCCATGACGGACTTGCCGTTGACCTGCAGGCCGTCCTTGACGACGTAGATCTGGCTCTTGAACTTGCCGGCCTCTTGAACGAACAGCGCCGCGGGGCGAGCGTGCAGGCCCATGCGGTTCTTGATCGTCATGATTTTTTCCATCACAGGAGCCCCGCCGCGGAAGCCGCCATGCCGCCGACGCCCGCAAATCCGAGCTGGACGAGCGGCGACACGCCCCGCCAGGTGAGTATCAAACCCGCGGCGAACGTGAGGCCGGCCGTCAGGCGCTCGCCGGAGCCCAGCGTGGCCGCGCTTCCCGCGAACGCGGCGAGCGCGCCGGCGACGGTGGCGCGGCGCAAGCCGATGATCCACGATTGCACGGGCAAGGTCGTGAGCGCCAGCACCGCGCGCTCGCCTTCGGCGAGGCCGCGACGCAGGCCGAGAACGCGCGCGGTCATGGCGGGAACGTTGTACAGCGCCAGCGCCGTGCCCGCCGCCCAGACAAGCGGGCTAGGCCAACCGAAGCGGTACGCCGCCTGTGCCGCGAGCACGCCCGCCAGCGCGCTGGCCGGGCGCAGAGCGCCCCAAAAGAAGGAATCGTACAAGCCCGCGAGCGAGGCGCCGAGGCTGGTCTTAAAGGATCGGATCTTGGCGATCGCCGCGTCCCGCTGAGCGCCCTTGAGGACCGCCGCCGCGGCTTCCTGGCGGCAGACGACGCCGGCCGCGAGCCACGCGGCGACGGGATGAGTATTGAAATACTCGAGGTGCCTTTGCCGCGCCGCGGCCAGGGCTTCGGGCTCGGCGGCCCAGCAGGCGGACAGCCACGGATCGAGCGCGAAGGCAAATCCCGGCCCCTGCATGCGCGCGGGGTCCCAGCGGGCCTGAAGGAGAAGCAACCGTGCGGCGACCCGGGCTTTGATCAGAGGCGTCATCGTCATTTGGCTCATGCGCGCCTCAGGCCCCAGGCGGCGACGCCCGAAAGTCCGATCCAAGGCGCGCTGGACGCCGCGAGCGCGGCGCCGGCCTGGAAGAAACCCGGAGCGCGCGACCACCAACGCGCGTCAAACGCCCCGACCAGGGCGACGACCGCGGCGGCGACGGCGAAGGTCATAGTGGCGTGAGCGAAGATCGAGGCGCCCATCGCGAGGCCGAGGGTGCGGCCGCCGGAACACGCTCGAGCGACGAGAGCGTCGCCGACGGACGCGCGGCGGGCGCGCTCCAGAGCCTCGAGGCGGGCATGAACGACTCCGGCCGCGAGACCGCCGAAAAAACAAAGCGAGTATGACGTGCCCTGGCCCGCGAGCAACGTCGCCGTGCCGGCGGCGACCGTCGCCGACCAGGTCAGGCAGCCGCCGACCGGAAGATCGCACAGGCTCAACAGCTCGAAGGTCGCGCCGAACAGGGCGCCGGCCTGAGGCTTGCCCGTGAGGGCTCCGATAAGGGCGCCGGTCACGAGCGGGCGCGAGATCAAGGTCTGCGCGACGAGGACGGCGTCGAGCTCGAGCGCGGCCAATGCGGCGCAGGCGGCGAAGGGAATCACTTCCCCTCCAGCGCGGCGGTCAGATCTTCCTCGGCGTCGGCGGGAAGGGCGCGGCCTTCAAGGCGCACGCCTTTGGCCTTCAACGCCTTCAGCGCGAGCCGGTCTTTCTCGTCGAGGAACAGCGCGCGTCCGAGCTGGACCTTACCGACGGTGTGATGCAGGCCGCCGACGTTGATGCGGTCGAGCTTCACGCCGTTCTCGACGAGCGCCAGCGCCTCGGCCGGGCCCGGCACGAGCACGAGCGCCTTGCGCGACGAGAGCTTCGGATCGTTGAGCACCGCGGGAGCTTCGGCGACGCTCGTCACGAGCAGGCCGACCGAAGCCGGCAGGGCCATCTTCATCAAAGCGGTCTGAACCTCGTCGGACGCCGCGACGTCGGAGACGACGACGACGAGATCGACTTTCAAGAAGGGAACCCAGCCTTCCACCACCTGTCCGTGGATGAGGCGGTCGTCGACGCGCAGCAAGGTGACGCCCATGTCAGCGGGACCCCGCCGCGGAGAGGAACATGGCGCGGATGTCGCGGATGGACTTCTGCCCGTCGGCGACGATCTTCTCGACGAGCTTCTCGAGCGGCATGTCGGCCCGGTGGCCGAAGGCGGAGATCAGCATGTACAGATTCACGCCGCTGATCATCTCGACCTTGCGCTCGTTGCGCACGAGAGGGAACGAAAGATTGTTCGGCGTGCCGCCGGGCATGTCGGTGAAGAGGATCACGCCGTCGGGGTTGGCGAGCTCGGCCAGGGCGCGTTCGATCCGGCGCTTGATCTCGTCGACGGACTGGCGCGAGGAGGTGGCCACGACGCGCACGCCCTGAGCCTGCCGGCCGACGATCCCCTCCGCCGCCTCCACGAGGTAGGCGCCGAATTCGCCGTGCGTCACGACGATAAAATTGATCAAAGGGAGATATCCCGGTGAAATTCCTGGACGGGATGACCCGTCGCGCGGAGCTTCTGCGCCAGCCAGCGCGTGCAGAACACGCTGCGGTGGCGGCCGCCGGTGCAGCCGATGGCGATCGTGAGGTACGACTTGCCCTCGCGCACGTAATGCGGCAGCAAGGTTGAGATCAGCTTATGCCAGTCGTTGAGGAATCGGCGCGCGACGGGCTGATTGAGGATGTACTTCTGCACGGGCTCGTCGAGGCCGGTCTTCTTGCGCAAAGTCGACTGGTAATGGGGATTGGGCAGAAAGCGAACGTCCATGACGATGTCCGCGTCGATGGGCATGCCGTGCTTGTAGCCGAAGCTGAGCACCTGCAAGGTCATCTCGCGCGTGAGCGTCAGGCCCAGCATCTCAGAAATTTTTTCCTTGAGCTCACCGAGCGTCAGGCGGGTCGTGTCGATGACCTTGTCCGCGGCGCCCTTGATCGGCGCCAGCAGCTTGCGCTCCTGCTTGACCGCGTCAGCGATCTTGCCGCCCAGCGGATGACGGTGGCGCGTTTCGGAGAAGCGATGGATCACCGTCGCGTCCGCGGCGTCGATGAAGAGAACGTTCACGTCGAGACCCTGGGTCTTGAGACGGCGCAGCAGCGGCGGCAGCGCGCCGAGCACTCGGCCCTCGCGGACGTCCATGCCGAGAGCGACGCGCGTCATCGCGGGGGACTTCTGGACGAACGCGGCGAACTCGTCGAGCAGCGCGATCGGCAGGTTGTCGACGCAGAACCAGCCGAAATCCTCGAACACCTTAAGCGCCTGGCTCTTGCCCGCGCCGGAGACGCCGGTGATGACGAAGATTTTCTTTCCGGCCGCCTTCATCCGCTTCGCTCCTTGGTCTTCATGCGCTCGATCAGGCGCTGGTTGAAATTTTCCGCCGAGAAATAGCCCTGGGAGCGCAGGCGCTGATTGAGCGCCGCGACCTCGATGAGCACGGCCAGGTTACGGCCGGGCGTGACCGGGATGCGGATGAGGGGAACTTCCACGTCGAGAATCGACAGCTTCTTGGCGTCGAGCCCGGTGCGGTCGTAGGTTGTGCCCGCGTTCCACGTCTCAAGCTTGATGGCGAGCTCGATGCGCGTGCGGTCGAGGATGGCGCCGATGCCGAACAGCAGCTTCACGTCGATCACGCCGAGGCCCCGGACTTCCATGTGATTCTTGAGCGGCTCGGGGCAGGAGCCGCGCAGGTAGCCGCCGCGGCGATGCTGGATCTGGACCGCGTCGTCGGCGACGAGAATATGGCCGCGCTTGAGCAGCTCGAGCGCGCACTCGGATTTTCCAATGCCGGACTCGCCCTGAATGATGACGCCGAGTCCGTACACGTCGACGAGCACGCCGTGCACCGTCGTCGCCGGCGCCAGGCGCGCTTCGAGCGCCTCGGACAGCTCGCCGGTGAGCGTCGTCGTGTCGTAGGCGGAACGCATCAACGGCACGCCGTGCTTCTTGCACGCCTGTGCCAGCGCCGGAGGCACGGGCGCGTTGTGCGTGATGATCACGCACGGAAGGTCCGCCTCGGCGAGCATCTTCGACAGGGCCTCGGCCAATTCCTTGGCCGGCGCCTTCTGGCAGTACGCCTGCTCGCCGTTGCCGAAGATCTGAACGCGCTCGGCGCGGAACCGGTCGAGGAATCCCGATAGCGCCAAGCCGGGCCGGTTGAGATCGGGCACCGTGATCCGGCGCCCGAGGGACTTCTCCCCCGACAGCAACTCGAGGCGAAGCCTCTCGCCCTGCTCCTTGAGGAGCTCGCCGACGGTCAGTTCCGCGGCCTGCACTTCGCTAGCGCTTGATCTTGCGGACGGGATTGATGATCCCGAGGGTCTCGTCCTCGCGGCGGTAGAGCACGTGGATCTGATCCGTGTCCTTGTCGAGGTAAACCAGGAACACGCTCTCGGACCCGTCGAGCTCGGCGGCCGCCTGCTCCGGCGTCATCGGGAAAACCGGCTGGCGCGAAACATTGAAGTTCGTCTGCACCGGAGGAAGAGCCTCGGCCATGGTGTCGGACGTCTTCGGCTTATGGCGGCTCTTGATCCGCTCCTTGTGCTTCTTGAGCTGCGCGTCGATCTTGTCGGACGCGAGGTCGATGGCCGAGTAAAGATCGGCGGCCGTCGCCAGAGCGCGGAACGTCTGCCCCGGGGCGTGCACGATCATCTCCGCCTTATGCGAGCGCTTCTCCACGAACAGAAAAGCCTGTCCCCAAACGATGTGATCGAAATACTTTTGGGTCTTGCCCATTTTCTGCTGCACGTACTCGCGCAGAGCGGGCGTGATCTTGAGCTGCTTCGCCGTCAGTTGAATCTCCATAGTTGCGAGATTCTAGCGGTTGGCCGTCGAACTGTCAACGAAGGATAAGTGCCGAAAAGGACGCCGCCGGTTGACTCTATAGGTAGAAACTGGTAGGATGGCGCTTCGTCCCGGGAGGGCGTTCCGGGGCGCGCGGTCGCGTCGGCGGGGGGTCGAAAACCCGGACGTTTCCGATTCAGAAAAACGCATAAAATATAAACATTTATTCTGTGAATAACAAAGTTATCCACATCTGTGAATAACCTGTGAAACTCGCGGGCGGCGTAGAGCTCTGGAACCAGACCGTGGAACGGTTGCGGGCGGAGATCGGCGATGAGAACGCCGAGCTCTGGCTCAAGCCCGTGGAAGCCGCTTCTCTGGAAGACGGGGTCCTCATGCTCAAGGTCCCCAATAAGTTCTTCTCGGACGGCATTAAGGAGCGCTACCAGAAGCGCCTGCTCTCGGTCTTGCGCGACCTCGCCGGCTCGGAAATCGGCATCGACTTCCGTGTCGAACGCGATCTGACGCGCGTTCTGCCTCCGTCGGATCCGGTGCCCGAAGCTTCGCCCCAATCCGATTTTCCGCTCTCCGAGCTGAACCCGCGCTACACCTTCGACTCCTTCGTCATCGGCGAGTCCAACCGCCTCGCGCGCGCGACAGCCGAGTCGATCTCCAAGAGCCCGGGCACGCAGTACAACCCGTACGTGATCTACGGCGGCGTCGGTCTCGGCAAGACCCATATCATGCACGCGATCGGCAACGCGATCCGCCGCCATCATCCCCGCTCGCGCGTCCTTTATACGACCTCTGAACAGTTCGTCAACGAGTTCATCGCCGCGGTGCAGAACAACCAGATCGACTCCTTCCGCGCCCGGTACCGTTCTTTGGATTGCCTTCTCATCGACGACATCCAGTTCCTGATCGCCAAGGACCGCTCCGAACAGGAGTTCTTCCACACCTTCAACGCGCTCTTCGACTCGCGCAAGCAGATCGTCGTCAGCTCCGACCGCTCTCCCAAGGACATGTCCCCGCTCGAGCAGCGCCTCGTCTCGCGCCTGGAGTGGGGCTTCGTGGCCGATATCAAGCCGCCGGACCTCGAGACCCGCATCGCCATCCTTCGCAAGAAAGCCGCGCACGAGGGCTTCACCGCCCCCGACGACGTCATCCTCTTCATCGCGTCCTCGGTGAAGACCAACGTTCGCGCGCTCGAAGGCTGCCTGATCCGCCTGAAGGCCTTCCAGGCCATGACCGGCGCCCCCCTTTCCGTCGACGACGCTCGGGATATTTTAAAGGACTCGATCACCGTCGACGACACGTCCCCCGTCCGCGTCGAGACGATTCAGCGCGTCGTCGCGCTCAAGTACTCCGTGGACGTCAAGGACCTCAAGGGGCACCAGCGCACCGTCTCCATTTCGATGCCCCGTCAGGTCGCGATGTACCTGGCCTGCGTGATGACCGAACTGTCCTCGACGGACATCGGCCGGGCCTTCGGCGGTAAGGATCACTCGACGGTCCTGCACGCGCGCAAGAAGATCGAGAAAAAGATCGAGGAAGATCCGTTTTTTCTGGAGCTCATCAACAAATTACAGGCCGACATCAAGGCTGCGGAGAGATGACAGGCCTGTGAACAACATGTGTACGTCGAGCGGTAATCGTGGATGGTTCGCCGCGTTGGGGATGGTGTGGACAACTCTCGCGGGTTGTCCACAAGCGACGGGAAGGATTTCACTTGGGGAAGCCGGGTTATCCACCGTGTCCCCCGCTCGATGACGGAGAGGATGATTTAAATGAAAATAAACATCAGCAAGGAAGAACTGGCACGGGGAGTCCAAACGATCCAATCGGCGTTGTCGAGCCGGACCACGTTGCCCATCCTTTTAAACTTCCTCATGGAGACCGAGGACAAGAAGGTGAAGGTCATTTCGACCGACCTCGAGATGGGTGTTAAGCACTACATCAAGGCCGAAATCGAGACCGACGGCTCCATCACGATTCCCGCCAAGAAGTTCGCGGACATCCTCCACAGCCTTCCCGACGCCCAGGACATCGAGCTCACCGTGGACGCGGGCGGCAAGATTTCACTGAAGTGCGGGCGCTCCCGCTTCGGGATCGTGGGTTCTCCGAAGTCGGAATACCCCGTTCTCCCGGAATTCAACAAGGCCTCCTCGTTCGAACTCCCCGCCGGAGTCGTGGCGGGAATGATCAAGAAGACGATTTTCGCCGCTTCCTCCGATGAGACTCGTCACGTGCTCAACGGCGTGTTCTGGGCCGCCAAGAAAGGCGTCCTGGAGATGGTGTCCACCGACGGACGCCGGCTCGCGGTTTGCGCGAAAAAGATTCTTCCGAAGGATAAGGAATTCTCGGTCATCGTGCCCACGAAGGTGCTGTCGGAGCTGCTGCGCCTCGTGACCTTGCTCGAGATCGAGGAGAACGACGACGAGAAGATACTCGTCGCCGTGACGGACAACCAGATCACATTCCAGCTCAAGGACACGACGATCCTGTCCCGCCTTGTGGGCGGCGCGTTCCCGAACTACGACCAGGTCATCCCGACGAAGCGTGAGGTCGTGTTCACCGCTTCGACGAAGGATCTTCTGGCCGTGACCAAGCGCGCTTCCTTGTGCGCCGTGGACCGCGGCGGCTCGGTGAAGTACGCGCTCAAGAAGGGCGCGCTGCACGTCACCTCCTCGAGCCAGAACAACGAATTCAACGAGGATCTCGCCGTGGAGTACGGCGGCGCGGAGTTCTCGGTCGCTTTTAATCCTCAGTTCGTCGTGGACGCGCTCAAGCACGTCGACACGGACAACGTCTCGGTGGCGATGACGAGCCCCGTCAATCCGGCCCTGTTCGAGCCGGCCGGCGGCGAGGGCGAGTATAAGTTCGTCGTCATGCCGATGAGGCTCTGATTTGACGGAAAAGCCGGGCCGGTGGTCGACCGCCGGCGATCTGGTCAAGAGTTTTTCGTACCGCGCAGGCACGGTCAACGACAAATTGGCCCTGCTCAACGCGGTGTGGGACAAGGAGTGCGGCGCCTACGCCAAGCATTGGGCGTTGGTGGCCGTAAAGAAGGGAACTTTGTTCGTGAGACCGAAAAGCGCGGCTGCGGCGCAGGAACTGCAGATGCGTTCGGGAGGGTTGATGAAGGCCCTCAATAAATATTTTAGCCGTCCGTGGATCGTCGCAGTCAAAACGACGTACCGTTGAAATTTATTTAGAGGCACCGACAGTCGATGTTCCGGCCCAGGCCGGAGGAGAACACGATGTCCGAAGCCGCGATGGAGACGACTGATATGGCGAAGGATGACAAGAAGTACGACGCGTCCAATATTCAAGTACTCGAGGGTCTCGAGGCCGTCCGTAAGCGCCCCGCGATGTACATCGGTAGCACCGGCCCCGCCGGTCTGCATCACCTCGTTTACGAGGTCGTGGACAACTCGGTCGACGAAATTTTGGCCGGCCGCTGCACGACGGTGGACGTGTTCATCCACCAGGGCAACTCGATCACCGTCAAGGACGACGGCTCGGGCATTCCCGTCGACCCGATGAAGGACCCCAAGTTTAAAGGCAAGTCCGCCCTTGAGGTCATTCTGACCGTTCTGCACGCCGGCGGCAAGTTCGACAAGGGCGCGTATAAAGTCTCCGGCGGCCTGCACGGCGTCGGCGTCACCTGCGTCAACGCTCTCTCCGAATGGCTGAAGGCGGAAATCCACCGCGACGGCAAGATGTGGATCCAGGAATACAAGCGCGGTAAGCCGGAAGCCGACGTTAAAGCGGTCGGCAAGTCCGACACCCACGGAACGAAGATCTCGTTTAAGCCCGACCCGGACATCTTCAACGGTCATATGTACTCCTTTGAGACCCTCTCCAACCGCCTGCGAGAACTGGCGTTCCTCAACGCCGGCGCGAAGATCTCGATCACCGATGAGCGCGAGGACAAGCGTCACGCCTTCCATTATGAAGGCGGCATCACGCAGTTCGTCCAGCACCTCAACGATAAGAAGAAGGTCGTGCATCGCGAGCCGATCTCCATGAGCAAGGAGAAGGAAGAGGTGATCGTCGATTTCGCGATCCAGTACAACGACGACTACTCCGAGACCGTCTTCTCCTTCGTCAACAACATCAAGACCCCGGAAGGCGGCACTCACTTGGCGGGCTTCCGGTCGGCGCTCACGCGCGTGGTCAACGACTACCTTAAGAAGTACGACCTTCTGAAGGGCAAGAACTTCTCCGTCACCGGCGACGATGTGCGCGAAGGCCTGTGCGCCGTTCTTTCCTGCAAGATCCAGAACCCGCAGTTCGAGGGTCAGACGAAGTCCAAGCTCGGCAACGCCGAGGTCGAAGGCATCGTCAAGTCCATCGTGGGTGACGCGCTCGTCACTTTCTTCGAAGAGAATCCGTCGACCGCGAAGTCCATCTGCGCCAAGGCCATCGCCGGCGCCGAGGCCCGCGAGGCCGCGCGCAAGGCCAAGGACCTCACCCGCCGCAAGGGCGTGCTCGACGGTTCGAGCCTCCCCGGCAAGCTCGCCGACTGTCAGGAGCGCGACCCGGAACGCTCTGAGCTCTTCATCGTCGAAGGCGACTCGGCCGGCGGCTCCGCCAAGCAGGGCCGCGACCGCGTGTTCCAGGCGATTCTCCCCATCAAGGGTAAAATCTTGAACGTCGAGAAGGCTCGCCTCGTCAAGATTCTCTCCAACGAAGAAGTCCGCACGTTGATCTCCGCGATCGGCACGGGCATCGGCGAAGGCGAGGACGGCATGAAGATGGATAAGCTTCGCTACCATAAGCTCATCATCATGGCCGACGCCGACGTCGACGGTCAGCACATCCGCACCTTGATCCTCACCTTCTTCTACCGCCAGATGAAGCAGCTCGTCGACAACGGCCACATCTACATCGCCCAGCCGCCGTTGTTCAAGGTCAAGAAGGGTAAGACCGAGATGTACGTGGACACTGAGGAGAAGATGGAGCAGTGGCTCCTCAACGAGGGCCGCAACTCCCTCGAGGTCACCGCGGTCAACCCGGCCAACGGCAAGTCGAAGAAGCTCGACGCCGAGGACCTTCGCGACCTCCTCAAGCTCCTCGCGGAGCTCGAGAGCCTCATCCGCCATATCGGCCGCAAGAGCCTGCACCTTGAGGACTTCCTGACTTATCAGGCCGAGGGCAAGCTTCCCTTATACCGCGTGGAGAAGGGAGCCGGCGAGTACGAGTTCTTCTACAGCGAGAAGGAATGGAAGATTTACCGCGACGCCTACGTGGCCGAGCAGCGCAAGAAGCTCGTCGACGAGCGCGCCGAGAAGGCGAAGAAGCCGGCCGTCGCCAAGGCCGCGGTTCCCGCCGAAGGCGAAGTCGTTGCCGAGGAGTCCACGCTCAGCGATGCCGACGTGGAGTCTCTCGAGCCCGACGTGCAGGAGCTCTGGGAGATGGCCAAGCTCGAAAGCCTGTCCAAGAAGTTCAAGGACATGGGCCTCGAGCTGAAGTGGTACGAGGTCATGCGCGATGAGAACACCAAGCCCCTGTTCCGCGCCAAGACCTCGCACAACGAGATCGACGGTTACAGCCTCAAGGACCTGCTCGAAATGGTCCGCGACGCGGGCCGCCACGGCGCGATGATCCAGCGCTATAAGGGTCTCGGTGAAATGAACCCCGATCAGCTGTGGGAAACCACGATGGACCCGAAGCGCCGCCGCCTGCTGCAGGTCAAGGTCGTGGACGCCGCCGACACGGAAGACGCCTTCGTCACCCTCATGGGCGACAAGGTCGAGCCGCGCCGGCTCTTCATCGAGAAGCACGCCAAAGAAGTGAAGAACCTCGACATTTAATTTAACCGGAGAGAGAAAAAACCATGAGCAAGCCCGAGCAGCCCGAACTCACTCCCGAACCCATCGGCAACATCATCCAGCGCGACCTCGGCGCCGAGATGCGCGGCTCCTACATCGACTACTCGATGTCGGTGATCGTCGGCCGCGCCTTGCCCGACGTGCGCGACGGCCTCAAGCCCGTCCATCGCCGCATTCTGTACGCCATGCACGACGAAGGTCTCGCTTCGAACAAGAAGTACTCGAAATGCGCCGGCGTCGTCGGTGAAGTCCTGAAGAAGTACCATCCGCACGGCGACTCCGCCGTGTACGACGCGATGGTGCGCATGGTCCAGGAGTTCTCCCTCCTGCATCCGCTCATCGACGGCCAGGGCAACTTCGGCTCCGTCGACGGCGACCCCGCGGCCGCCTACCGCTACACTGAGGCCCGTCTCGCCAAGATCGCCGAGGAAGTGATGGCCGACATCGACCAGGACACGGTCGACTTCACCGCCAACTTCGACGGCACCACCACCGAGCCGTCCGTCATGCCCGCGAAGGTCCCGAACCTGCTCGTCAACGGTTCGTCGGGCATCGCCGTCGGTATGGCAACCAATATTCCCCCGCACAACCTCTCCGAGGTCTGCGAGGCCGCCATCGAGCTCATCAAGAACCCGAAGATCGAGAACAAGGACCTGATGAAGGTCATCAAGGGTCCCGACTTCCCCACCGGCGGCATCGTGCGCGGCCGCGCGGGCATCAAGGATTACTTCGAGACGGGCCGCGGCTCCGTGCGCGTCCAGTCGAAGACCAACATCGAGGACATCAAGGGCAACCGTCAGGCGATCATCATCGACGAGCTGCCGTATCAGGTCAACAAGGCGACCTTGCTCGAGACCATCGCCGAGCTCGTGCGCGACAAGAAGATTCCCGACATCTCCGACATCCGTGACGAGTCCGACCGTAAGGGCATGCGCGTGGTCATCGAGATCAAGCGCGACGGAAATGCCAACGTCGTCCTGAACCAGCTGCTTAAGCACACGCAGATGGAGACGACCTTCGGCGTCATCCTGCTCTCGCTCGTCGACGGCCGCCCGCGCGTCCTGGGCGTGCGCGACATGCTGGGCCACTTCATCCAGCATCGCAAGGTCGTCGTCACCCGCCGCACCAAGTTCCAGCTGCGCAAGTGCCTGGACCGCGCTCACATCTTGGAAGGCCTGATCACCGCGATCAAGAACATCGACCGCGTCATCAAGATCATCCGTGGCGCCAAGGACACCGAGACCGCGCGCACCGAACTGATGGAGGCCTTCGAGCTGTCGAAGGCCCAGACCAACGCCATCCTCGAGATGCGCCTGGCCAACCTGACCAAGCTCTCGGTCGGCGACCTGCAGGACGAGTACGACGGGCTGGTCAAGCGCATCGCCGAGCTTAAGGCGATCCTGGCCGACGTTAAGAAAGTCTACGCGATCGTCGTGAAGGAGCTCGAGGGCGTGAAGGAGTCCTTCGGTAAATCGCGCCAGACGCAGATCACCTCCGAGGCGGCCGAGATGTCGCTCGAGGACCTGATCCAGAAGGAAGAGGTCGTGATTTCCCTCTCCAACACCGGTTACGTCAAGCGCATCCCCGTGGCGACGTACCAGGCCCAGGGACGCGGCGGCAAGGGCATCATGGGCGCCGAGGTCAAGGAAGAGGACTTCATCGAGCACTTCT